>CAYORV010000006.1:9038-33876 GCA_964406515.1 Candidatus Woesearchaeota archaeon
CCATTCATATCCTGCATCTACACAATCCCCTTCAGTTGTAAAATTTTCAAATGTAGCCATCCCAGTAAATTTCGGTTTCACAATCAATAAACTTCCAATTGTTAGAATTGCTAATAAAATAAAAACTGCAAAAAGCACTGACTTTTCATTCACCCTCTTAAACCCTTTTTTCTTTGCCATCTCTTAATATATAATTGTAAAAGGGGTTTAAAAGTTTTACTCTATAAATCTTTAAAGATTATTGTATCTTTTTCAACAATCCATTAACATAATTCATATCTCCATCTCCCATAATAAGAACATCAAAATTATTTTTATAATTCTCTAGGTTCTCCTCGATATTTTCATTTAAAAAACCAACCTTAATCAAATTATCATGGGGGGAACCTTCCACCATACCAACATCCCCCAAGCTATCACCAAGCAGAATAACATTTCTTCTATTTTTAATTTTATCATAGACTTCTGTATCTTTCAAAGAAATTTCTGTCTTATTAAAAGTATGAATTATTGGTTCTTTTATTCTAAGGGCCTTTCCATTAGAATCAAATTCATAAAGATTAGAAGTAACATAAATATTAGAAAACATTAAATTATTTTTATTTAAATATTCAACAATCATATCTCCTGGAGCAGCCGACATAATAACTAAAGGTATATCATTTTCATTAAGAAAATTCATAAATTCTTTAGCACCTTCCCTGAACCTCAAAGGTTTCTCCTTAACAACTTGTTTTATGATATCTTTAGTCAGTCCTTTTTCAGAAATTAAATTAAAATGTCTTTTCCACCATTCATACATCTTTCTCTGCTTTTCTTTCAATGGAATATTATTATCAATTTCAATTGGATGATAAATATCAAATAATTTATGCGCTTCCTTCGCATAATCTTCTCCAAGATATTTTGAATCACTTCTTAACTGAGAAATAACAGTTGCAGTTCTCTTTCCTTCTACATCCAACCCATGAGTTATTGTTCTATCAAAATCAGCCAAAACATGAATTTTTGCCTTGCCCCCAAGAACAAATGATTTCTTCTTTTTTTCAAATTCCTGTTCATCTGAAGCTATTATTGTTTTTACCATTGTCTATAAAAACAATAAGAATACAATTTAAAAATCTATTTAATAAATTACTCTTCGTCTTCTTCTTTTTCTTCTTCGTCTTCTGCCATTTTAACCTCCTTAAATTATTTAATTAACTAACAATAAAAAAATAAAAATAAAAATAAATCCTAACTATTCTTCATCAAGCTCTTCATCCAAAGAATCTTCATCATCTTCTTCTGTGTCTTCTGCCATTTGATTTTTAGCCTCCATTTAATTGGAAATTCATTAAATTTAATCTTTTTTAAAGATTGATTAACCCTTAAAAGTCGTATCAAAGTATAGAAAAGATTTAAAAGGCTAAAATTTATTACTGCAAATTTCAACTTCCTGTTGGGTCGCAGGAGCTGTGAAGAACCCGCTGGTGGTTATCATTTTATGGTTTCATTCTCGTCATGGTTCTAGGAAAACCAATTGCATCCTTAATTGTATCAAGGCCACAAATCCATTTTATCAATCTCTCTGTTCCAAGACCATAACCCCCATGGGGAACTGCGCCATAACTATGAATATCAAAATAATAAGAATAATCCTCGAGCTTTTCGCCTTTTGCCTTTAAAGATTTCTTAAGCTCCTCGACATTTGTATCTCTTTCACTTCCTCCAATTAATTCTCCGTTAGCTTCTGGCCCAAGCATATCAAAACATTTCGCAGTCTTGGGATTCTTAGGGTCGCTCGGTTTATAGAATGCCATAGCCTCCTTAGGATAATTAGTCACAAAGACAGGAATATCATATAATTCCATAAATTTTTCCTCTTCAACAGTTCTCAAATCTTTTCCCCATTTAACTTTCATTTTTTTCTTACTCGCCAAAATTTTCAAAACTTCATCATAAGTAACTCGAGGAAATTTCTTTTTCAATGAGGGTTCTAATTTCTTCACATCCCTTCCTAAAATCTCCAATTCTTTTTTATTTTTTTCAAGAACTCTTTTAATTACATGTTTAGTCATCTCTTCAGCATAATCCATTATTTCGTCTAAATTTGCCCAAGCGATTTCCATTTCAGTATGCCAAAATTCTGTCAAGTGTCGACTTGTCTTTGATTTTTCTGCTCTAAATGATGGAGCAATGCAATAAATTTTTTCAAGTGCATACATCGCAGCTTCTGCATAAAGTTGCCAAGTCTGAGCAAGATACATTTTCTTTCCAAAATAATCAACTTCAAACATAGTAGGTCCTTCTTCTGCCCCCCCAGGAATTATGACAGGAGATTGAAATTCATAAAAATTATTTTGTCTAAAATATTCATGTAATGCCCCAGTCACAGTACTCCTTATTTTCAAAATTGCAGTCATCTTCTGACTCCTCAACCATAAATGCCTTCTATCTCCCAGCAATTCTTCATTCAAATCTTTCTGAACAGGAAACTCATCACTCAATCCAACAATATTTATTTTACTAGCCTCAATCTCATAACCTGTCGGAGCCCGTTTATCTTTCTTAATCATCCCTTCAATTTCCAAACTAGCTTCTACTTGTAACTTATCAATCCCACTCCATTGCTTTTCAAATTTTTCTCTTTTAAGAATACATTGTATAGTATCTGATGAATCTCTAAGAATAATAAACTTCATTTTATTACTCCCCCTCTCACGATAAACCCAGCCATGAACAGCCACTTTCCCACTTCCTTTTTTCATCGCATCTGAAATTGATATAAAATTCATTTAAGGTGTCAACCTCGTTCTATCTCTTGGAAACAAAACAGCTTCCCTAATATTTACTTGTTCAGTTATTAATTGTGTGATCCTCTCAAGTCCAATGCTCCATCCTGCATGTGGCGGTGCACCAAATCTAAAACTATCAATATAACTTTTGAAATCTTTTGGATTTAACTCTTTATCTTTAAGTTTTTCAATTAATAAATCAGGCATATGAATCCTTTGCCCACCAGAACTTATTTCCAATCCTCTATAAATAGCATCAAAACCCTCACTCAACTTCGCATCAGACTTCCCATCTTTTGGCATAATATAAAACGGCTTTAAACTCGCAGGCCAAGAATACACAAAAACAATTGTATCTGGAAACTTCTTGTCCAATTCCTTCTCATTTTCAGGAGCCAAATCCTCCCCATACTTCATCTTCAAAAGCTTAACAGTCTCATCATAACTAATATATTTAGATTTTGGAACCTTTAATTTAACTCCCAAAATCTCAAGCTCCTCTTGACACTTCTTCAAAACATTCTGAGTAATATACTTAACAACTTCCTCCATTTCTTTCATCACTTCCATCTGTCCAGCAAATGCCATCTCAATATCCATCTGCCTTGATTCATTCAAATGTCGAATAGTATTATGTTTCTCTGCCCTCCAAACAGGCGTAATAGTGAAAACATTTTCAACAGAACAAGCCAACATTTGTTTATACAATTGGGGACTCTGCGCCAAAAAAGCTTTCTTCTCAAAATAATTTACAGAAAACAATTCTGTCCCACCTTCACTTGAACTTGAAATCACAGAAGGCAATTGCACTTCCATAAAATTCTTATTATAAAAAAATTCCCTAAAACTATGAGTAATCTCACTTTGAATTCTAAAAATAGCTTGAGTCTTTGCTCTATGCAAATCTAAAAACCGATAATCCAATCTTGTTGAAAGTTCTGCCTTAACTGCTTTTTCATGAACTTGAATCGGAAGTTTTTCTGCTTTATTCAAAATCTCTAAATCAGTAATTTCTATTTCCACATCTTTTCGAACAGATTCTGCCTTAACATTAGCAGACTTAACCTTCCCTTTTATTTCAACCACACTTTCCAATGTCAAATTTTGAAACTTTTGCATAAGTTCTTTTTCTTTAATCACACATTGAACAATCCCTGAAGAATCCCTAAGAAGAAAAAACTTCAATTTTGCCAAATCACGAAGTTCATAAACCCACCCTGAAAGCAAGACATTTTCCCCTTTTTGAATATCTCTTACATATTTCCTTTTCATATAAATAATTATTAAATATACTTTTTAATTATTACTATCTCTTACGCTTTCTTTTTTTCTTAGCAAGATGAAATTGTGGTTTTATCTTACTATCCATCGGAACTCCCAAATGTCTCAACTTTCTTTCAAAGAAATAACTTCCAATTATAGAGATTAAGTAGAACACCATTGCTATCCCAAAAAAACTCGCGAAAATTGTGATTATCTTTCCAGCATTCGTCAAAGGGACCAAATCTCCAAATCCAATTGTTGTCATAGTAACAACAGTAAAATAAACCGAATCAAGATAACTCCATCCTTCAATAACCTGGTAAACTTTGCTTCCTAAAAGAACAACTAAAATAAATAATAATACAAAACTTAAAAGTCTCCACCTTTTTTTCATATAACACTATATCAAACTTAATTTATAAATTTATTTAACCAATTTCTGAATAATTAACATAACTTCTTTCCCATCAACTTTTCCCTTAAACTCTTTCATCACTAATCCCATATAAGCATTCTCAGAAAGATTAGGTTTTTCCTTAATAATTTTTGCAATTCTTTCTTCAATCTCCCCAACATCCTTTTTCTCAACGCCCACAGCTTCTTTCAAACTCTTGCCCTCTGCCAAATCAAAAAGTATTTCCTTGATTCTGCTTTCTGCAATCTTTCCCTCTTTAACGAATTTCAAAATATTTGGCATCTCATCTTCCATCAATTGAGAAATTTTTCCTAAATCTAATTTATTCCTAGTTGCAATCTCTTTAGGAAAAATCAAAAGAACTTTTGCAACAAGTTGAGGTTTATCTATAATCCTTAACATTTCTTTAAACTCCTCTACTTTATTCTGTTTAAACAATAAACGAATCATCTCTTCATTCAATCCCTTGCCTTTAAGTTCCTCTTCAATTTTTCCTCTTAATTTTGGCAAGTCCTTCTTTGCTTCATTAATTAAATTTCTATGAATTTTCAACAAAGGCAAATCTGTTTCAGGATACATCCGAGAAGCCCCTGGCATTGGTCTCAAAAACTCAGTCGTCCCATCTGGCAAAGCATTCCTAACTTCTGCGTCAAACTTTTTCCCAGATTCAACCAAACCAATTTCTCTTTGAATTTCTTTATTCAAAGTTTCAATCATCATTTTAGGATTCTGAAATCCTTTAATCTCCACCCTCTTTCCTCCTTTAATAGAAAGATTAACATCCTGCCTAATTGTTCCAATTCCTCTTCGCACATTACAACTCCGTAAAACTTGTCCAATATACAAAGCAACTTCTTTCATTTGTTCAGGAGTTTTAATATCTGGAGCAGTTGCAATCTCAATCAATGGAATTCCCAATCTATCTAATTTGTAAATCACTCTATCTTTGTCTCTAGAAACTGGTCTTGCTGCATCTTCTTCTAAAAAAATCCCTTCAATTCCAACTCTCCCTTTCTCTGTTTCAACCCAGCCATGTCGAGCAATCATCATTGTTCTTTGAAATCCAGAAGTATTGCTCCCATCAACAACAGTCTTTCTCATTATTTGAGTAATAGGGATAATTTTAGCATTTAACAAAATAGAAATCTGCAAAGCAATTTTCAATGCCTCTTGATTTATCTTATGTGGAGGCTCTTCATCAATTTCAACAAGACAAGTAGAATCATATCCTTGATAAACAAATTCTTTATTTTTCAAAGACTCGTGCAAAGCCGCAACATCAACCTCTCCACTTTCTCCAGCAACTGCATGAAGTTTTCTCTTAACAACATAATCTGGTTCATCTGTTCTCAAAAGCGAAGGACAATTACAAAACAACTTTCGTGTATCAAGTTGCTGATGAATTTCCAATCCAGATTTAAATCCTAATTTTTCATAATCAATTTCTTCAGTCATAAAAGAAACAAGAGAGGGGGATTTATTAAATTTAAGGTTGAACTAAAAGTCCTTGAGATTTAAAATCATGTAGAGAATGACATAAACCATGAACCAAATAAGATCTAATCTCATCTATTTCTTCTTTAGAGATTAATTGCTCCAACCTCTTTCTACCATGAGGATTTAAGGTCGGGAGGGTAATATTCTCAAAATTATCAATAAACTCTCCCAAATTTATCATTGATTCATCATCTGCTGAAATTATTGTTCTATCTCTTATGTTACGTTTTTCTCTCTTTTTACAAGCCTTATCTAAATTTCTCAAGCCATTAGGAAAAGAGATAAATCCTCCAACAGCATGAACAAAATTACAACCAAGGTCTAAATAAAGTGCCTGAAAGTCCTGACCAGAAGAATTAGGCAGTACTAAATAGTTTTGTCTTTTACCCAATATGTCAGAAATCATAAGTCCTTCAAGATAAATGCTTTCTTTTTGAACAATTTCAGATCCTATTTCATCGAGATTAGAAACTTCGGGTTCATAAATTTTTTTAGAAACAAAATAAGAATGCCTTCCTGCATGGTCATGAGAAGATATATTATCCGGGTCCTCTACAGATACATTATCCCTATTATTCAACAAAACAAAAAAACTAGGGGTCTTAAGACCTAATCTTTTCGCAAATTCAAAAGTTATAGCTTCGTAAAAAGGCTGATGTTCTGCTCTCAAGGCAGAATGTTCATGAGAAATTTTAGAACCAACACAATATTTAAAGTAACCTTTAAAACTAGTTTTTCCATTCTTATAAATACAAAAACCTCCTGGATTTGAACCTTTTTGCTCACTTAAAACTCTAAGACTTGAATTTTGATCAATCTTTTTTGCCATAACCTCTCCAACTCATTTTCACTTAAAAACCTTTCCCTTGTAACCCCTATATAGTCACAACCAAATAAATAACAAGCAAAAAGATTTATAATCTTCCTATAATAATTATAATTATGGCGAAGAAAAAGAGGGTGGAAAAAAAAGCAGAACCAAAAAAGGAAATATTTGATATACTAGTTAAACCAAATTTTAGAATTCCAAAAACATTCGGACAAAAAGCATCAGACAAATTATCAAAATGGGCAGGTAGCTGGACTTTTATCTTAAGCTTTTTTGTTTTCTTAGGTCTTTGGATGGCCGCAAATGTGCTCATGTGGATTAGAGAATGGGACCCTTATCCATTTATCTTATTAAATCTTGTACTCTCTTGCTTAGCTGCAATTCAAGCTCCAATAATTTTAATGAGTCAAAATAGAACAGCCCAAAGAGATAGATTAAAAGCAGAATTTGATTATAAAGTAAATAGAACAGCTGAAAAAGAAATCAGAGAAATAAAAAGTATTTTATTAAAAAGAAGTAAGAAATAATTATTCCAACCTATCCCCAAACTCATGAGCAAAATTATGCAACATTTTTTCTTTTACAATTTCTTTATCTTTTGCCCATTCTTTATGTCCTAAAACCCAACCAAGTTTTACCAAAGCAGTTTCTGCAAGCATGTCCTCTAGATAAATAATTCCTGTAGCTAAAAGCTCTCTCCCGTTTGAATAAACCAAAGGGTCAAGCCTTCCATAAATACATTGAGCAACAGCACAAATTACAATCCCTTTTTTCTGCACTTCCTTTAATTTTTTTGTCCAACCATTCCTCGATCTTTTTGTAGGAGCATGTCCTAATCCAGAAAGTTCAAGAACAATTCCCTTATACTTTTTCTTAACATAATAATCCAAAATCTCAGGACTTTGCCCAGGATAAACTTTAACCAAAGCAACTTTATCTTCAAACTTTAAATCTAATTTTATTTTATTTTTATTTCTCAAATTATGCCCTGACAAAATATCAATTCTGTTGCCCCCTAATTCCGATTTTGGGGGTACACTGAGCAGTGCTGGAAAAATCTTAGCAAAAGGTTTTCCATTCACAACCTTAAATGCATCTCTCTTTGAAGTATGTAACTTCCTAACTTTTGTTCCAGGCATTGCAAAACAATAATCATCATTTGAAGAAGCATGCCCAACCAACATCACTTCAGCAATATCAGAAACTGCCGCCAAAGCAGAACATTGCAAATTCAAGTTAGCATCAGAAGAAGCCCTATCAATACTTCTCTGGCTATATGTAAGAATAACTGGTTTATTTAAATCTCTCAGAAAAAAACTCAGAGCAGCCGCAGTATAATGCAAAAAATCAGTTCCATGCGTAACAATCACTCCCTTCACATTTTGGTCATCCAATAATTTTTTAATTGTTCGAGCCATCTTTTGCCAATCTTTGAAATCCATATCTTCTGAAGCTTTCATAAATGGAACTTCAACTTTTGAAATATTAACGCTCTCAAAAATTTCAGGGTAAAATTTAAACAAACTCTGAGGAGTATCTAATGGGGCAACTCCCCCTGTTTTAGGATCCAAACGAGAAGCAATTGTCCCTCCTGTAATAATCATCGCAACATTTGGTTTATCGCTCACACCTTTTGGACGGGTGAGCGGGGTACTAACAACAGAACTTTTCCTCAAAACTTTTATCTCTAAAACATCTTTCCGATTAAATCCAATATTATAACCAGAATCTAATTTCAAAAGAACAATATCCTTATCAGTCTCAGGACTTTCCAATAAAACTCCTTCATAAATCAGTTTTGTAAGATGAACTTCAACATAATCTCCTGGAACCGCATTTGTTTTTTTCATGAAAAGGCAAGGAATAAAGAAATTAAAAACTTATTGATTGAAATATGAAAAAAGTATTAGGAAAATAATAAGATGAAAAATTAAAAGAAGTATAATAAATAAATGGAATTTAATACTATACAATAAAAGATAAAGGGGTTTCCCTTCTTTTCTTTTATCTTCTCTTTTCATACCAATAGTAAGAACTGCCGAATAAGATGCTCCTATCATAATTGAAATAATTATAATAACAATTTGTTTCAAAATTTCCATATTATTCAGAAGCAGATTTTTCCAAGGATCCAAATTGGGTTAATTGTCCTTTTCTTACTGCTCTCTTAAGGGCACTAGGTTTAAGGTAAGGTGTGGAGTTATCAGGTACATTACCATGTAAAGAAGAACAATATGCACTTTCATTAACAATAATTCCTCCTTTAGTGTTCATAAGGTTTCCTGCACGGCAACCGGATTTTTGACAATAAATCTCTTCTTTCGCCATTATTCCATAATCAATATCCACTATTTAATAATTGTTATATTACGAAATATATATGGGCCCAGGAGGAATCGAGGTTCAATGAAATTGAGTCACCTGCTTGCAGGTTCTTGTGCCTCCTTGGTATCCCTTGGGAAACCCCTTGGGGTGAGATTCTAAAAATATGGGCCCAGGAGGAATCGAACCCCCATCTACCGGGCCGAAACCGGAAATTCTATCCGTTAAACTATGAGCCCACAAAACAACAAGAAAAGTTAGGTTTTTATATGTTATTTATTTCATAATAACATGCCATTAAAAAGACACCACAAAATAATTATCGGCAGCTTTAGTTCTCTTGTTGCAATTTTTATGATAGTCAGTAGTATTTTCCTTTACACATTATTTATGAAAGAAACTGTAGATTATGCAAATTTAAATAGTAAAATCTCAAAGGTAGAAGCAGACACCCAAAGCAAGATGAATGATTTATCCACAAGCCTATTAGAAACAGAAAAAGAATTAATCTCTCTTGGTTCGCAAATAGGTTCTTTAGATAATGAATTAATTCTCCTAAAGGCATCTGCCGGCGAGGATTTTTCAGGAATAATTGAAGAAACAATAAAATCCGTTGCTACAATTAGAACAGATGTAAGTCAAGGGACAGGATTCATAATCACAGATGAAGGGTATGTTGTAACAAATGCACATGTTTTATCAGATGCAACATATGCTCAAGTAATCACATATGATCAACAAACATTAACTGCAGAACTTGTAGGATATGATTTAGATTTAGATTTAGCATTACTCAAAATCTCAGGCGAACATGATTCAATAAGATTGGATGATTCAAATGAGGTACAAGTAGGAGAAAAAGTTATCGCCATAGGAAACCCTCTTGGATTACAATTTTCTGTTTCACAAGGAATTGTTTCCGCGGTTCATAGAGGGGGATTAAACGGATTAGAAGCATATATTCAAACTGATGCAGCATTAAACCCTGGAAATTCAGGAGGCCCATTGATAAACACAAGGGGGAAAGTTATTGGAATAAATAATTTCAAAATTGGTGGAGGAGAAAGTTTAGGATTTGCTTTAGAATCAAATTATATTATAGAAACAATAAATGAAATTTCAGAAGCAGAATTAGAGGAAACTTTATTATGAATAAAAAATCAAAAGAAGGTTTAACAGTCAAGAAAGAAAACTTTAGCGAGTGGTATGATCAAATTCTTGACAAAGCAGAAGTAACTGACTCTAGATTAGATATGAAAGGATTTCTAATCTTCAGGCCATGGGGAGCAATGACCATTGAAAATATGTTTAAATTATACGAAGAAGAACTTCAAAAAAAATCCCACAAACCAACAATTATGCCAATGCTGATTCCAGAAGAAAATCTGAAAAAAGAATCTTCACACATAGAGGGTTTTGCTCCAGAAGTATTTTGGCTAAAAGAAATAAACAAGGAAAAATTAGCATTAAGACCAACAAGTGAAACTCTTTACACTCCAATGTTCAAACTTTGGATAAGAAGTCACAGAGACCTTCCAATGAAATTATACCAAAGAGGTTCTGTTTTTAGATTAGATACAAAAGCAACTAGACCTTTGATTAGATCGAGGGAAATAATCTGGATAGAATGCCACGATGCATTTGCAACAAAAAAAGAAGCAGAAGCTCAAGTTCAAGAAGATATTCAAACAACAGAAAAAATAATGCATCAAAAATTCGGGATTCCTTTCCTTGCAATGAAACGGCCAGAATGGGACAAATTTTCAGGAGCAGAATACACTGTTGGCTCAGATGTATTAATGCCAGATGGAAAATTAATACAACAACCTTCAACACATTTAATGGGCCAAAAATTTTCAAAAGTATTTGACGCCAAATTCAAAAACGAAAAAGGCGAAGAAGAATATCTCTGGACAACAGCATATGGTCCTGCAATGTCAAGAATCCTAGCTTCAATAATCTCAATGCACGGAGATGACAAAGGATTGATTATGCCATTCTGTATCTCTCCAGTTCAAGTAATAATAATTCCAATATTCAATAAAGAAAACAAAAATTTAGTTCTAAAAGAGTCAAATAAATTAAAAGATGAATTAAATTCATTCGGATTAAAAGCAGATATTGATGCAAGTGAAAAAAGACCAGGAGAAAAATATAATGATTGGGAATTAAAGGGAGTTCCATTCAGAATTGAAATAGGGGAAAAAGAAATCAAAAGTAAAAAAGTAACTTTATTCACAAGAGACACAGGAGAAAAAGAAATTCTACCAATAAAAAATATTTCAAAAATAAAAACACTTGGCGAAGAATTTGACAAAAGAATAAAAGAAAAAGCAGACAAGTTTATGAAAAATAAAATAATCAACTGCAAAACAAAACAAGAAATTAAAACTGCTGTTAAGAATGGAAAAATTGCAAGAGTTAATTTTTGTTCTGTAGATAATGCAGGTGAAAAATGTGCAGAGTATGCTGAAAAAGAAATTAGTGCAGAAGTTAGAGGAACAATAGCAAACAAAAAAGAGAAAGCACAAGGCAAATGCATAATTTGTGGAAAGCCAGCAAAAGAAATAGTTTACATAGCTAAAGCTTATTAGTTAACTCCCTATTCTTTAATTGTATTTGTTATCTATGAAATCTAATTCGTTTTCAAGTCTTAAAGTAACTTCTAAAAGTTGACTTAAGTCTTTCTCGATAGCTTCTAATTCCATCTTTTGTTTTTTCTCCATTTTTTATTAAACAGAATCCATTCAAGCCCGAATTAAATTAGAAGTAAACCTCAATTCAATTCAGACCCAAAAGGAAGCTGAATTAAAATGAGGGGAATTTAATTGAAGTGTATGCTAAGCCAAAGACATCATAATTACAATGTATCGTTCTTAGCCATTCCCTCATAAAAATAATAACAAAAATTAGTTTTTATACTTTTCTGTTTTATACTACTTATCTCAACATTTCCTTAAACTCTTCCAAATCTTTAGTTTTTATTTTCGCTCCAACAGCATTTTCATGTCCTCCACCTGTTGCGCCCTCAAGTCCTTCAATTGCCTTTAAAACTTTCTTCCTAACCTTTTCTCCCCTTACAGAAATACTTGTAGTCACATCTAAAACACGCATTACTACAATTACTTTTTCAGGAAACAAATAACTCAACTGATTTGATAAATCTGCACTAATACTTGTCTCTCCAGAATATTGAAAAAATAAAATTTTACTATCATCCAAGTTTGATTTTGCTTTTTTTATTAATTTTTGATATGTCTTATCAATTTCCTTAAATCTTTCGTGCATAATTCTATTTTTCGGACTCTCATCCAAAATCTTCTCATCATATTCCACACCATTTTCGCTAATTCCAACACCCTCATTTAAAGCGCTAACTAAATTAACCGAAAATAAAATCAAAATTATTGTGAAGACAATTATCTTTTTTTCTTCTTCCATTTCCTCTTTTGTTTTAATTTTTTACTCAAATAAATTAAAGAACATATAACTAAATAAAGAGGGATTGCAAACAAAAATAAGAAAGGTAACGTCTTAGTAAAATCGCATATAGGACATGAAGGACACTCCATAGTTCCGTCTGATAATAATTGGCATCCCTGAAGACAACCAACAGGAAAAAATGATAAACAGGTGTATAAAGAGATAACTACAATTAGCAAAAAGAAAATTATTATTTTCCATTTAGTTGGACGTAAAAATTCTTTCACTTTCATCCAAACAACCCCTCAACCCAATTAATTACCTTCTCAAAAAACGTTAATTTTTTTTGCTCAAGAACCAAAACAGATTCAGATATTAGTTCTTCAATACTCCCTGCCATCATTTCATTAGAAGCTATGGACAAAGTATTTATTCTTTTTATGGAAAAATCCGCAGAATTAATCGAACCAAGATTTTGTTTTATTTCATTCAATTCAATTAAAACATCATTAATACCATCTCCATTCAAGTCAATTTCCTTTTTTTCGTTTGTATTTAAACTAAAAGAATTATCTATATTATATGCAGTTATATCGCCTAGCTTGTCCATATCTAATGTCATAATAAGAAATTCTGTATATTCCTGTTTAACTCTACGCACCTGAATAGCATATAATTTTTCATCAAATTCAAATTTTAATCTTCCAGGTTTAATACTATAATCATTTCCCTGTTCGCTTAAATCTATATTCGTTATGGGAACTACAGCACTGCCTGTTCCTTTCTCAGCACTAACAAAAGAAAGAACAGTAACGATAATTAAAATTAATAAGAATCCAAACAATATTTTGTTCTTCATATATTAACTAACAAACTCCACTTTAAAAAATCTTTTATCAACTCTTAATCAAACTAAACAATCTTTCCTTTCTTTCTGTCTCATTATTTAATCTTTCTTTAACCATTCCTTGTTTCTTCATAAATTCTAAAGCTTTGATGGTTGTTTCCCATTGAGATTTTATTTTTTCAGAAAATCTTTCCTAAGAAAAATTCCTTTTTCAAAAAATTCTTGCTTATGAATTTTTTTAGTAAATTCCTCAATCATTGAATCCATTTCATCTTTTCCCAAATATCTTAAAATGAGGGTTTCTAAGATATAAAGGGTGGAGTTAAGAATTATTTCCAACGATTCATAAAATTCTAATATGTCAAAATCACTCATTTCTGAAAGAATATATGCATCAACATCTTCATAATTAGATTTGATTCTTAATCTATACATGCAATCAAACAAAGTAGTATTATGAATCCTTTTCTCTACCTTTTTTTTATCCTTTACTGCCCATTTCTTTTTCCTTTTTCCTTCTTGTGTCTTAATATCTTTTGTACTTTCTCTTTTTTGTTTAAATTGCCTCTCCCTTGTTGTTTTAAGAAATTTTGCAAAACAACTTTCAAAACTTCCTTCAGAAGGAACTGATAACATAGACACCTCGGAAATCCCTTCCTTAAAACATTCAAATTTCAAATTTCCTAATTTTTCAAGACCAGAACAATAACAACTCCAAGGGTATAAGAATAATTTCCTTTTACTAATCCATTCAGAAATTGCACTCAGTGTTTTTGTATGATTCGGATTTATATCACTATTTGAAGATTCAAATAATGCTCTTACTGATAAATAAAGAGAATAATATGCTTGAACAGGAGACCAATGTATTGAGTATTTCATAAACTCTCCACCAATAATAACAGGAAGTAAAAAATTCAGTTCCGTATGCCAAGAATTAAAAAGTAAACTTTTAATTTTTTCCAAATCTACAAAAGCGTTTCTATCAAACATGCTTTTTTCTATATTTTTGTTTATTTTTTCTAAATAATTTTCTTGCCCAAATTCTTTTTTAATTAAATTTGCTAAACTAATTAAATAATTCTTATAAGTCTTAAAAGAGATTGTTTCATCATTATCTTTGAAAATATCTTGAGGAGTGATTTCTTTAAAACTTTTTGGCTCATCCATAACAATGATGATTAAACAGATGTTTTTATTGATTTTTATACTTTTCTGTCTTATACTACTTGTTTCAAATTCCCTTTAAACTCTTCCAAATCTTTAGTTTTTATTTTCGCTCCAACAGCATTTTCATGTCCTCCACCTGTTGCGCCCTCAAGTCCTTCAATTGCCTTTAAAACTTTCTTCCTAACCTTTTCTCCCCTTACAGAAATACTTGTAGTCACATCTAAAACACGCATTACTACAATTACTTTTTCAGGAAACAAATAACTCAACTGATTTGATAAATCTGCACTAATACTTGTCTCTCCAGAATATTGAAAAAATAAAATTTTACTATCATCCAAGTTTGATTTTGCTTTTTTTATTAATTTTTGATATGTCTTATCAATTTCCTTAAATCTTTCGTGCATAATTCTATTTTTCGGACTCTCATCCAAAACTTCGTAAGGACTTTTCACCTTCATCAAAAATTTCAACATATGAATCACATTTGTCGTTCTATCTTTCAAAGCAAAACTAAATATTCTTGAAATCTTGCCAATTTGAGAATTATAAAGAATCCCAAAAGGCTTATCTGTTTTAAATCCTAAATCCAAATATCGTTTCAAAAATTCAGAATAAAAATCAGGAATAAAATGATCTGAAACACAACCCGCGACCGCCAACCACAAATCTTCTTTTTTCTTAGTAATTTCATAACATAAATAAGTAACTGGTTCATTTTTTTTACCACGATTAAACACAGGATTATAATAATTAACAAAAGATGGTATATCCTTTCTATCAATTTCATGATGATCAATCCAAACCACTGGAAGATTCACTTGTTTAATTGCTTCAAGAAATTCCTTTGAAACAACCGGCTTGTCTAAAATAAAAACATAATCTGCATCTAATTCCTTGACTTTTCTAAAATAATCTATTGTTAAATCTGGAAAAGATCTTATTGCGACTCCTTTGCCTCTTCCAAGATATCGTTGCAATAAAAGAAACGCGCAAAGCCCATCTGGATCATTATCAAAAAAGAAAAGCGGATTCTGCGCCTTTTCAAGATGTTCCTTTATTTCTTTAATTTGTTTTTTTGTTAGCATTTTAATTATTTATGATTGTCTTTAATTTCTTATAACCGAAAAAATCAGTTGTATAATTATAAGCACCAGCATTTAAAAAAACAACCTTATCTCCAATTTTAGGATTTTTCAATTTGACCTTGTATCTAAAAATATCATCTCGTGTTGGGGAATTACCTTTAATCAAAAAATCCTTACCAACCTCTAATTCTCCTTCAATCAACATTTTTGTCCCAGTCATTACAGTATCTAATGCACAATTATAGATTGTAGTATTAATAACAATATTACTTTCTTGAATTTGAATTATTTCTGTTTCAAGTTTCACAGAAGGCGCAGCAATAAATCTTCCAGGTTCAATATAAGTTTCAATTTTCCAATCATCCAAAAATTTCTTAGCATCAGACAATCTCTCAAATACATAATCCAAAATATTAGAAGTATAACCTCTATAAACAGAAGGCAATCCTCCTCCCAAATTCACAAAATTAATTCTTTCTAAACTCTCATTTATCAAAGAATCCTCAATCTCACTTTTAATCTCCCATTCACTCGTATTCTGCGTTTTACGATGAATATGAATTCCCAACTTATCAATAAATTGTTCTTCTCCAATCCTTCCAATAATCTCATTAACAATTTTTGAACTCATTCCATAAACAAAATACTTTCCTGTTCCAATTCTATGTTCTTGAAATTTCATTCTAAGAGAAAGATTTATTTTCTCTCCTATCTCCTTAGCAACATTCAATATCCTCTCCAAATCAATTTCATTATCTACAACAAAATTTCTAATCCCTTTATCAAGAATCTCTTTCAATTCATCTTCTGATTCAGCCTGAGTAAAGAACCAAATCTTAGATTTCTCCTTAATCATCTCAATTTCTTCTTTAGCATGAATAGAAAAATCACAATCAGAACAAACATCTTGCAAAACCTTCCCAACCTCTTTATTTGTCTTATAAGAATAAGAAACTTTCAACCCCAAATCTCTTAATTTATCATACTGCTCTAAAACTTTTTTCTTAGAAAGTATAAATTTAGCTTCACTCATTTTCCAATAATCCTTCTTGTTTTAATTTATCCAAGACAGAACACATTATCAATGGAAAAGTAATTGTTACATCTCCAATAACAGTTGAGGCTTCTGCATCATCTTTTAATTTCCCCCATGATTTAGCTTCCTGTGTAGTCGCCCCACTCATTGAACCAGAAGACGCATGGCTTGTAGTTAGATAAACAGCATAATCAAAACCTCCAGACATCAAAGCAGAAAAAACAGCATAATGTTTTGAAATACTCCCTCCAAGAGAAATCAAACCTTTTTTATCATCAAATCCAATATCTGTTGCAATTCGTTTCATGTCTAAAATAGTATCAACAATAAAATCAGGGTGTTTTTGCTGAAACATAAACAACTGAAAACCAAAAGAAGAATCTGCAATTCCAGGACAATAGATAGGAATGTTATTTTTGGCTGCTTGATAAAGAATAGAATTCTCGCCATTTAACATCAATCCAATTTCATATAGCAATTCTGAAGAAGAGATTCGATTTTTCTTAGCATAAATCTTTTCCAAATATTCCATCATCAAATCCTCAAATTTCATATAACTCTCATTCCTAATTAACAAATTTCCAACTCGATTCTCCCCTCTTTCATGAAGTTGAATATCATCTGCATAAAAACTAGAAATTTCAAAGTCTTCTCCAACAGCTTTCATTAAATCCTCTTCAATCGCCCCAGAAGTTGTAACCAAAACATTAGGAACTTGTAATTTGCAAAGCTGGGAGAAAAGCCCTCTCAATCCAGAAGTTACCATATTTGAAGTAAAAGTAAGAAAAATCTTTGAACCAGAACGCTTCATTTTCATAATAACATCAACCGCATTACTGAGCTCTGTGGCCTGATAACCTACAGAGCCAAAACTATCAACAAGCGCTTCAACAGACATACCAGGTTTCCATAAAATATCTTTAACTTTTTTCATTTTAATTAGATTTTAAATTAAGTAAAACTTCCAGTAGAAAAATTAATTTGGGATTGCAATATTTGAAATATCCGCAAAGTTCATAAAATCAAAAACAAGAGTTTATTTTTAAAACTTTGTATATACATTAAATCACAAGAATCTTTTTAAATGGGAAACACTCTGTAAAAATACAATGAATAAATGGACAGAAATATTACTCGGGCTATTGTTGTTAAATGGGGTAATTCTATTGGTCTGGACATCAGTCCAATGGGGAACTTTCTGGAATTTCAAACATGCTGCATGGGAATTCCTTAAAGGAGGACTAGTTTGGATGATAAGCTTAATAGGTCTTATTTTTATAATGCTAGGCGTTAGCGATTTGAAAGAATAATTAACTCAAAGCTATAAAACTTCCTTCAATTATCGCTGCAATTATTAAAAGGGGTATTACCACTAATAAAAATATTTTTAAAATTCTTAATATATCTTCTTTAAAAAATTTCTGTTTATTTTTCTGAAAAGCAAATGTTCCTAATTTCAATCCAAGGGCAAGCGAAATAAATATTGCAGGTAATTCAAAAACCCCATGAGGAAAAAGCAACAATAATGATGAAACTCCTGCATTTGAAACACTCATCTCAGAAACAAATCCTAAAACATATCCATTAGCAATTGTAGCAAAAACTGGAAATATTCCAAAGAAAATTCCAAATGCCATTCCAAAAAAACTACTTTTGATATTATTCAAAAAAATCTTAAAAATGACTCCAAGAGGAGACAAGCCTTCCATCTCTGCTAAAATATCTTCAAAAAGTTTTATTATCTGTTCAGTAATATAAACAGGAGCAGGAACAAAAAAACCAATAAACGCAAAAACAAAAAACACACCTATAACAGCATAAATAAATTTCCTTGATTTTTTAATGTATTTCCAACATTCACTATATTCTTTCTTTAAATCAAATCCTCTTTTTTTCATTTTCATTAACTAAAATGTTTACTGATATATTTGGTTTTGTTTTTATATTTCTTTCTTAAATAAATTCCGTAAGCTAATCCTAAAATCAATCCTCCAAGATGCGCAGTATTTCCGATTGGAACATTTCCTAGTGCCGAAATTATCCAAAGCAAAATCAAAATTCCTGGAGCAGCATATTTCATTTTAATGGGAATAGGTATAAACATAATGTAAACTGGCAAATCTGGTGTCAAAAACATCAATAAACCAACAAGCCCAAATAAAGCACCTGAAGCTCCAACAGCATAAATACTAAGGTCTGTTTTAAGAATATAACTAGTCAAAATAAAAAATAATCCGGCAAACAAACCTGCAGTTAAATAAAACCACAAATATCTTTTTTTGCCAAGAATCTTTTCAACTAATGAGCCAATAAAAAACAATGAAAGCATATTTACAAAAAGATGAAAAAACCCTCCATGCATAAACATTGAAGTTAAAAAAGTCCAAAGATATTTTCCTTGTAAAATATTAGAGGGTTTTATTGCAATATAATTCAAAAACTTAGCGTTGGTAGCCATCAAAATTGCAAACAAAATAAAAGCGACAACATTAATCAAAATAATTGTAGAGTTAACACTTAATTTTCCTAAAAGATTTTTCCTTTTTTTAGATTGAGTGCTATAAACATAGGCCATTTTAAAATTATTTTTTTGTCTTAGATTTAGATGAACTTTTCTTCTTAACTACTTTCTTTTTTGTAGGAGTTTTTTTTGCCCTTTGTAAAGATTTTTTACCAAAATCTTTCGGGGTACGCCCATGGTGTGCAGGAGTTTTCTTTTTAGTCGAAGTTATTTTTTTCTTCACAGTTTTCTTAACTAATTTCTTAGCAGGTTTTTTTGCAGCCAGAGTTAATTTCCTTCTCGCTTTTTTATTTCTCGCTTTTTCTTCTTCTATTTTCTTTAAATCTTTAGCTTTAATTTTACCTAACCTTTCACTTTCTTTCTGAATTTCTTCACAAACTAGTTTTAATTCTTTCTCAAATTTACTTTTTGCCCTTTCTAAATCTCTTACAACAAGGGTATTATCCTTCAAAGAATAAACCTCGCCACATTCATCACAAATAAAATCGTGCAACAAAGCATTTTCTTCAGTAATTTCAATATTGCATCTTTCACAAACATAAAATTGTTTTTCTTGTCTGCTTTTCAATTGATGTTTTATTTGGTTAATATTTTTTAATAAAATATACTCTAAGAATTTCAATGATTTCAAAACTTCAATTTTCCAAAAATAAGTATACCATCCTTTTTTCTTATCTTTTTTTCTAATAGAAGAAACCAAACCTTGATCAGAAATTTTATACAAAAGATTTCTTGTCTGATTAATTGTAAAATCAAGTTTTTTTGCAATCACAAACTCATTTACATGCCTTTTATTATCTAATAATTCAACTAATCCTTCACCCGGTTTTCCAACAATACTTAATATAACTTCATTAAGAATTTTAGTTAACATAGAATTATTAAAAAAAAATCAAATAAATACCTTTCGGTTGTGCTTTAGCGCAATCGTTGAGACTTTTTCTCGAAGTTGATTCAGTTGTACAAAGTGCAAACGTCGAAACATTTTTTTTAAAATGTTGATTCGGTTATGATATTAAAATTATTCAGAAAGTTTTTAAACCTATATGCTATTTTATATATATTAAAAAGAGTATATTAAAAAATAAAATGGGGTTATTTAAAAAGAAATCAAATAAGGGAGATATAAAAAAGAAGCCAATATCTGCCAAGCCTTCTGAATTGCCTGAACTTCCAGAACTTCCAGATTTTGACGACGACTCGCCAAAATCATCCTTGGGGGGACCAAAAACAAAAGAACAACTATCCCCCTTACCACGTTTTCCCAATGATTCTTTCGGAAAAAAATTTTCACAAGATATTATTAAAGGAGCTGTAACTGGGGAAAAAGAGGAAAGCGAAGAGGATTTTGAAGCAGATGACTTTGTTCCAGAACAAGAACAAATGATGCGACAACCTCTAAGTGAAAAAGAATTTAAATCTGTTCCTTCAACTTTTAGAGAAGCAGCAAAAAGTGTAAAAGAACCAATTTTCATAAGAATAGATAAATTTGAAGAAAGCTTACATGCATTTGAAAAAGCTAAACAACAAATTACAGAAATTGAAAAAATGTTAAGAGACGTAAAAAGCTTAAAAGAAGAAGAAGAAAAAGAATTGGGCATGTGGGAAAGAGAAGTACAAAAAACAAAACTAGAAATTGAGAAAATAGACCAAGACATTTTTTCTAAGGTAGAATAAAATGAAAGAAGAAAACCCTGTTTATGTAAGATTAAGTTATGATGAAGCACTCGAAACTAAAAAGAATATTCTTTCTTTACAAGGAAATTTATTAAGAATAATAAAAATAATCAGAACTTACAAGGCCTTGAGATTAGAAGAATTAAGAACAAAAGCAAAAACCTACAGAAAAATAAAAGAATTAGTTTTAAACATAAAAAAAATAAAAACAGATCTTCCAAAAATAAAAATCTCTCCGATTAAAAGAGAAGAAAACGAAATTAGAAAAACAATAAGCAAACCAAAAGATAAAGATGTTGATGATAGTCTTGAAAATCAATTAATGGAAATTCAAGAAAAATTAAGGGCTATCGGAGGTTAAATCAAACTCACTAAGGTCTGGGAATTCTTCTTCCTTAACTAAAATCCCTTCCTTTAAGTCATTCATTCTTTTTTCAAGATTTAAAATACTAATCTTATATTTTAAAGCATCTTCTCCCTCTTCCCTAGTTAATTTTCTTTCAAACATAAAATAAGGGATATTTCTTTCATCACAAACATTTTTCGAAAGACTAAATGAGTGACGAAACAATTTTTCCTTCCCAGTCATTCGCAAGGGATCACCTTTCGGATCTAATCTCTCATCAAAAATAATAAAAAGTTCTTTTCCAAGCCCAATTTTATTTCCTTCTTTATAAGCATCTGCAGTATCTGCATAAGATTGCACATCAACATCTCCTAGAGAATTATTTCTAAGAAAATTATGAACTACATTTTCTATTCTTTTTTGATCTTCTCTTTCAGGAGAAAGTATCATTATTCTTGTGTCCATAAAAAATCAGATATGCATTCACCTTATAAGACTTTCTATTCCTACAACAAACAATTTTTAAAATCCACTTTCTTAATTTTTCCATGGTTAATAGAAAAGAGTTAATAAAAAAATACATTGAATTTTTCAAATCCAAAAATCATAAAGAGATGCCTAATGCCTCACTTCTCCCAGAAAACGACCCAACAGTATTATTCACAACTGCAGGGATGCATCCATTAGTTCCTTATCTTTTAGGACAATCACATCCCTTAGGAAAACGATTAGTTAATACTCAGGGATGCATAAGAACAGGAGACATACAAGAAGTTGGAGATGCAACACATCATACTTTTTTTGAAATGCTTGGAAACTGGTCACTAGGGGATTACTGGAAAGAAGATGCAATTAAATTTACATTTGAATTTCTAACAAAAATTTTGAAAATTCCAAAAACAAAATTAGCAATAACTTATTTCAAAGGAGATAAAAATTCTCCAAAAGATACAGAAACAGAAAAAATCTGGCTCTCGTTAGGTATCCCCCCGGAAAGAATTGCATTTTTGGGAAAAGATAATTGGTGGGGACCAGCAGGAAAAACAGGACCTTGCGGTCCAAGTACAGAAATATTTTATTGGACAGGAAAACAATCTGCTCCAAAAAAATTCAATCCAAATGATTCTACATTAGCAACAGATGGAAATGATTGGGTTGAAATTGGAAATAATGTTTTAATGGGTTACAATAAAACAGAAAAAAGTTTTGAAAAAGCAAAACAACAAAATATTGATTTCGGAGGAGGTGTAGAAAGAATTATTACTGTCTTAAATGGATTAAATGATGATTATCTTTCTGAATGTTTCAAACCAATAATCAATCAAATTGAAAAACTATCAGAAAAAAAATATGGAAAAGATGAAAAAGATACTCGCGCCATGAGAATAATCGCAGACCATATCAAAGCCGCTGTCTTTATTTTAGCAGAAAAAATAGAACCCTCAAACACAGAACAAGGTTATGTTCTTAGGAGATTAATAAGACGTGCAGTAAAATATGGGAAAGATTTAGGAATATCCAAAGAAAAAGACATAACAACTCCCTTAACAAAAGAAATTCTAAAAATATATGATGACTATCCTGAATTAAAGAAAAATGAAAAGTTCATAATTGATGAACTAAATAAAGAAGAAGACAAATTTGAGAAGACATTAGAAAAGGGATTAAAAGAAATTAAAAAAATGTCTTGGGAAAGAAGCATCCATAAAAAAATTTCAGGGAAAGAAGCTTTTTTACTTTACCAAAGTTATGGATTTCCAATTGAAATGATAAGAGATGTTGCTATTGAGACAGGAACTGAAGTAGATGAAAAAGGTTTTGAAAAAGAATTACAAAAACACAGAAAACTTTCCCAAACCGCAACAAAAGGAAGATTCAAATCAGGATTAGCAGATAGTTCGGAAGCTACAACAAAACTCCACACCACTGCACATCTTTTATTAGCTGCATTAAGAATAGTTTTGAAAGATAAAGATATAATCCAAAAAGGTTCTAACATAACAGCAGAAAGATTAAGATTAGATTTTTCTTTTCCAAGAAAACTTACAGAACAAGAAATACAAAAAATAGAAGACTTAGTAAATAAACAAATAAAAAAATCTTGTGAAGTTTGCAGAGAAGTTATGTCTCCCACAGAAGCAAAGAAAAAAGGAGCTGTTGGAATTTTTGATAAAAAATATGGAGATAAAGTTTCAGTTTACACTGTTAAAGGATTCTCAAAAGAAATTTGTGCAGGTCCACATGTAGCTAATACTTGTGAACTAGGAAAATTCAAAATCACAAAACAAGAATCTTCTGGTGCAGGTGTTAGAAGAGTGAAAGCTATTCTTGAAAACTAAGGATTATAAACATCACCCAAATTATATTTTTCCTGGAGTTTTTTTAATCCAGCTTTCCTAAAAATAGCAAATCCATTTCTTATTCGATTCAACCTATTTGCATTCCAATATTCATACCATCCTAATCCAATGGATTTTCCTTCAGAAATTATAATCAATTCTGGTTCTGATTTTAATTTTCCGACACCAACATATTCAATGCCCTTATCAGTCATTATAGAGGGTCCTGTAGTCTCAATTAAACAATAACCTGTTCTATCAACACTATGTAATTTGGGACATTTCACAGCAACTGCCTCATGATTTTCAAGAGGATAATAAAAAAATCCAACACCATATCCCATTTCTCTCAAAATAAACACTAACAACTCTGACTTCTCTCCACAAACTCCTTCTAAATCAGAAACAACTTCATAAGGATATCTTGCATAATCTAATGTTATTCCAGCAACGCCTACCTTCTTATCCGAATTTCCAAAAGAAATTTCTTGAACAAGACTCACAGCAATTCTCAATTTATCTTTTTCTTCCACATCAAGATTCTGGATTTTCGCGACTAAAGATAAAAGCAAATTTTTCTGTTCTACTTCATCAATTTTCTTAATCTTAAAATCTTTCTTAGAAAGTTCCACACCATTTGCAGTTGAAATAGAACGCGAAAGCCTAGACAAATAATATGTCAAACCCTCATAAACTTCAAACTCCATTTCTCCTTTCTCTCCCCTCAATGTATAATTTAAAGTTATATCATTAGGATTATTTTTATATTTAGAAAAACAAGAATCTCCCTGACTTGTCAAATTATTCGGGCACCCACAAACAGAAGCTTTCTCAATTAAATTGCCATCAGAACAATAATAAGGTTTTGCATTTGAACATACTTCATAATTTGTTCCATCACCACAAACTAAATTTAAAGTAGAAGAAAAAAATGAAAAATAAATAATCACAGTAGTAATGCTTATAAAAATAAATATTAACAAGATCAGAAGTAATTTTTTTTGGTGAAAAACATTCAAGAGTATTTCTCTAAAATGAATTTTATCACTCCTTCTTTTTTTCATAAAATAAAAAATGAATTATATTATAAAAAACTATTCTAAATAAATTCCTGGTCTTCCTGGCTTAACCTTTTTAGATTTTCCTTCAGGATCATACTTTTTCTTATCATTCACTGCAAAAATCTCAATTCCTTCAACTTCAGAATATAAATCTAATTCATTTGGCAAAACATAAACATAAATCTTTGCCCCTTGTAAAGATTTTTTGCCAAAATCTTTCGGGGTAC
>CAYORV010000006.1:33976-35824 GCA_964406515.1 Candidatus Woesearchaeota archaeon
GGGTACGCCCGTGGTGTGCAATCTGTCCAGTTATTTCTTTAATATGATTAATATCTTCCATAAGTTTTTCAACAGCTTTTTCCTGCTTTTCAAACTTTTCATCAATTTTAGTTTCATCAGCTTTCGGCCAATCTGCTAAACTAATAAATCCCTTGTTCCCAATCTTTTCCCAAAGCTCTTCTGTAATGTGCGGGCAATACACACTAAACAATTTCAAAAAATTCTCTGCTGTAATCTTGTCAATTTCTTTATCAGCAAAAGAATTAAACAATTGCCTTATTTTTATTACAGCAAGATTATGTCTAAAATTCTCAACATCTTCTGTAACTTGTTTAATTGTTTTATTAAGTTTACTTTTAATCGCTCTATCCATTTTCCCAACTTTAAATTTACTAAAATAATCAAATACTTTCTTCAAAAACTTGTGACTACCTAAAACTGCTTTTTCGTTCCAATTTGTATCATTATCTGGAGCCGCAAGAGAAACCAAAGAAATTCTTAATGTATCTGCACCATACTTTTTTATCATATCAAAAGGTTCGATAACATTTCCCCTTGATTTTGACATTTTCTCTCCATCAATTCCTTTAACAATTCCCTGAGTAAAATACCTCAATGCAGGTTCATCAAATTTCAACAAACCTAAATCTCTCAAAAATTTTGTATAAAATCTAATATAAATTAAATGCATTGTAATATGTTCTGGTCCCCCAATATATTGATCAACAGGACACCAATAATCAACTTTCTTCTTATCAAAAATTTTCTTATTATTTTTAGAATCACAATATCTCCACATGTACCACGACGAATTAACAAAAGTATCCATTGTGTCTGTTTCCCGACGAGCATCACCTTTACATTTAGGACATTTAGTTTTAATCCATTTTTCATTAGTTAACAAAGGATTTCCTTTTCCAAATTTAACATCTTTCGGCAACTTCACAGGCAAATCTTTTTCATCAACAGCAACAACCCCACACTTTTCACAATACACAATAGGAATAGGAGTTCCCCAATATCTCTGACGACTAATTCCCCAATCTTTAAGTCTATATTGAATAGTCCTTTTAACCATTTTCATTTTTTCTAATTCTTTTGTTATTAATTCTCTCCCTTCAATAATAGCCAAACCATTAAACTTTCCAGAATTAATCAAAACTCCTTTAACATTATACTTATCCACATCATCGTAAACAAAACTTTTTCCATTTAATTCTAAAACTTGTTTAATTTTTATTTTATACTTCTCTGCAAAATCTTTATCCCTTTGATCATGCGCAGGAACACCCATTACAACTCCTGTACCATAACTCATTAAAACATAATCTGCAACAAAAAGAGGAACTTCTTGTTTATTAAAAGGATTAATAGCATAAGCCCCAATAAAAATTCCTTTCTTATCTTTATTTAATTCAGTTCTTTCTAAATCAGTTTTATTTTTTATTTTTTTCAGATATTTTTCAACTTCCTTTTTTTTATCTAGTGAAATCAAATCATTCAATAAGGGATGCTCTGGAGAAATTACCATAAAAGTAACTCCAAAGATTGTATCTACTGTTGTTGTAAAAGTTTTCAAAATTTCTTTTTTATTTTTTATTTCCCAAAACACATTAACTCCTTTTGATTTTCCAATCCAATTTCTCTGCCTCTTCTTCGCATTATCAGGCCAATCAACTTTATCTAAACCTTTCAATAATCTATCTGCATAATTTGTGATTTTCAAAAACCATTGTTTCAAAGATTTAGTTTCAACTTCTGTATCTTCATGTCTCCAACATCGACCATTAACAACTTGCTCATTCGCCAAAACAGTCTCGCACTTAGGGCACCAATTTACAGCAGACT
>CAYORV010000007.1:0-35584 GCA_964406515.1 Candidatus Woesearchaeota archaeon
TTGAATTGATAGAGCTATTTACACCCAAGTCTATTATTGATTGTTGGCTCTCTGAAAAAAATGTGGAAGAAGGAACTTATAAAATTATGATTATGAACAATGGAGATAAATTAAAATATATAGAAAATATAGAATTATGGTCGCTAATTTCCTATAATCCCATGGGACCAAAGGATATTGATGTAGATAAAACCTTCTGTGAATTGGAAGATAAATGGCTTTCCTCGGGAAAAACAATAACTCGGACATGTTTTTCAGATTTCAAAGTGAACCATATATTTTTGGACACAGAAGAGGGGTTAATAAGTTGTAAGATGAAGAGGTCTTTTGAAGACACGCTTACATCGGTGTGAGCGATAATCTTGATTGCTTGTGGTGTTGGGGTTTTGGTGTTTGGATAATGAAGTTTAAATAATTGAGATTCTTAAAAAATTTATGGAAAAAGAATGGGGAAAAAATTTTGAAAAAAATTTTAAAGAGATATCAGAAAAAATTGAAGAGATAGAAAAAAAAGGGGGGCCACAAAACTTTATTAGGATAATTGATAAAAATGACCCTAACGAAAGATATAAAGCTCTAAGAATTGGGGAAGCAAAAAAAAGAACTAACCCTGAAATAGATATCGAAAAATTTCTATTTTTTCATAGAAAAAGAATTGTGTTATTAAAAAAATTATTAGATAAAAAGACTGATGAAAAACTTATTTTCCAGATTTCTTTTCTTGGAATCGAAAGTTTAGCAAAATTATCATATCCTGAAGAGACAGATTCTGGAAAAAGATTTATTAGTCTTCTTTCAAAAACCATTAAAGAAGATGAAGCGATTCATTTGTATAAATTTTGGCGATGTCCTTTAGTGCATGAAGGATTTATTATAAAACCTTGGACAACATTGGAAGCTTGGGATGATGGAGGAGGATTTGTTTCTTTTCCAGATGGATTAAAGTCCTCTACAGAATATCCTGCTGGCTCAATTATGGCAATTTATGAAAATTTGATTGATTATCTTGATGAATACTTTAAAAAACAAGGGATAAAATCAGTAGAATTACTTTCTTAAGGTCTCACCCCCCGGAAAAATGTACTGCTGTCGGCATGGGCGTAAAGTTTAAAGGGAGCAAGTTCTTGTGGGATTTATGTCAGTAAAGAAAAAATCTTTTACGGAATGGTGTGATGAAGCTGGAAAAGAGATAGAGGACAAAGTTGAAAAAGATACTAAGAAATCTGGGAATTTGGTAGCAAATAATTATTTTGAAAGAATACATTATCTTTATGTTAGTTACAAAGCTTCAGAAACTGCCAGGTCATTGGTCAGAGGAACTTGGGTTTTAGCTGTGGCGACGATTATTTTGGCCATATCAACAATAATACTGACAATTATTAATCTTGCTTTAAAATAACAATTTATTCTATACTATTCACAAATTTAGAAATTTTTAGTTTCAACCCATTTAAGATTTTTTTAAATTCATTAATGGGTATAACTGACGGAATATCTTGTTGAAGGGGTTTTTTAAAAACATCTCTATATACTTTTTTGAAACCTTCAGATGCAGGAGCTGTTAATATCATTTCTCCTGTGCCTGATTTCTTTTCATATTCATCAATCCATCCTTCAATCTGAAAAATAGGATGTCCTAATGTTAATGGATAATCTAAGGTTTCATAGGGTATCTCTTGATTTCCTGAGACTCTTACTTTAGAATTTATGGCTCTATAATCTGGAATAGAATCATTATCAAGTTTACCCTTATCTTTATCAAAACCATATGCTTCATTTTCTAACCAACGTTTTTCTTTTTTGGAATCGGTCAGGGTTGCAAGCCTTATACATTTTATTAACACATTAGATAATTTTTCTTTTGTTAAATCTTGATTTATTTCTTTAATTAAATCTTTTTTCTCATCAGAGTCCTTTTCTTCTGGCAAATCGCCTTTATGATAATGTATATTTACATCTCTTTTTGCCATTGCCTGCAAACTATTTTTTGTATTTTGTTGGGATTGTGAAAGACTATCTCCTTGGCTTCCTGCCTGTTTATCTAAGTAATGTGCTATTATCTGCCCAATAGTTTCAGGTTTCCAGATTCCTCCTCCTCCTAAAAAGGTCATAAAGGCCCCTATTATAATACTTATCTTTCCATTACTCCATCCTTGTTCCAATCCCAACACTAATACCAAAATTCCGATTAAGAAAAATATCCCTCCTGCCACATATCCTGCTTTTTTACTTTCTTCCATGCTTTTCTAAAGAAACCTTCGGATATAAAGCTTATATTATTTTCTAAAACAATATATAATTATTAATTCCCTCTGGGGCCATTCTTCTATTTCAGAAAAAGGAAACATTTTAAAATAAACACTATCTTTTTTTATCATGAGGCTAAAAGTTCCTTTTTTCAAACAAACAAGTAAATTAAATTGTGGACCTTCGGCATTAAGGATGGTTCTTGCTTATTTAGGAAAAGATGAGGGCATAGAAATTTTGGAGGCAAAAACTGGAATAAAAGAAGGGAAAGGAATTTCCACAATTAAAATAGCGATTGCTGCTGCATCTTTAGAGTATAAAACTGAATTTTACTCAAAACATATTTTATTCGATGAAGAACACTTGAACTTAGATTTCTACAAAAAATATGGGGATATAGATTTAGCACAATCAACAAAATTGGTTGAAAACGCAAAAGCAGCAGGAGTTAACATTCAGGAGAAGACACTATCATTAAAAGAACTTTTAGAAGTTGTAACGAAAAATACTGTTCCAATCGTTCTTATTGATTGGAATATCATAACAAATAAAAAAGAAAAAGGCTATCAGGGACATTTTGTTCCCATCGTTGGTTATAATAAACAACATGTCTATATACACAACCATGGTTTAAATGATACTCAAGAATTTATGCCTATTAAAAGAGAAATATTTAATGAAGCAAGAAAAGTAGAAGGCACTGATGAAGATGTAGTGGTTGTATATAGGAAATAATTTCTTAAGAATATAATAATACTTTTGTATCAATGTTCTCCAGGGCCATTTATGGAATCTTTGATTCCATTTTATTCTTGGATTTTAAGTCAGGTATAATCACGAGCAGAATCCCTCTGGGGCCATTATTACATTCGCTTAGATCACATATAAACTATTATCTAAATTTTTTATTACGAGCGCAATATATCTAAATTATTATTCTACAAACTTTCCCAACTTCTCTTCCAACTCTCCAGAACTTATTGAACCAACAAAATGTTCTACTGGTTCTCCGTCCTTAAATAAAACAAGATTAGGAATAGAACTAATTTCAAACTTTTTAGCAAGTTCTTGATTATCATCAACATTAACTTTTCCAAACTTAATCTTTCCTTCAAACTTCTCACTTAATTCCTCAATTATTGGGCCCATCGCAATGCAAGGCATACACCATTCTGCAAAAAAATCAACCAAAACCACACCTTCTTTTATGAAATTCTCAAACTCTCCATTTGTAAGCTCTGGAACTTTATCATTATCTGCCATGCCTTTAGAGAACTTTTAGGATTTATAAAAGTTTTCTTTAACTTCCAGTGCTTCCCCAACCACCTTCACCTCTTGTGGTTTCTGAAAGTTCTTCAACTTCTTCAATTTCTGCAATAGGATACAAAACAACCATTATTTGTCCAATTCTTTCACCAATATCATAAATTTCATCTCCAAATTTCTGAAATCTTAAAATTAATTCGCCCCTGTATCCAGAATCTAAAACTCCAACAGAATTGCAAAGTACCAAATCTTTTTTAGAAACACTACTTCTTGGAAAAATTAAACAAACATGCCCTTCTGGAATTTCAAGGCACAAACCTGTTTTGTATTCAACATATTTCTCTGTAACTTCTCTATCAATAGCAACAACATCCATCCCAGCATCCCCAGATTTAGCATATTTTGGGATTACTGCATCAGGATGAATTTTCTTTATTTTAATCACAACCATTTCCTTGAATCAACATTACATTTAATAAGTCTTTCTCTAAATATTTTCATGGACTATCAATTCTTCAAGCAAGAAAAAGAAAACTGGTGTGTTCCTGCATGTTTACAAACAATATTAAAAAGAAATCATATGAATTCTCCAAGTCAAGAAGAAATTTTTTCATCATTTAGAACAAACGAAGATGGAATTGTATTAAATCCTGCGAATTTAGAAGCCTTTCTTGAAAAATTTGGAATGACTTCTTACTATGCTCACCACAGAATAAGTTTCCCAGAAATAGATTTTATTATTGAAAAAGAACTGAAACAAAAAAAAGATATTCTTGCTGCTTATTATTTTAACGAATCAAACAGACACTCTTCCCTAGTAATCAATCTAAATAAAAAAATTACACTTCAGGATTCTAATCAAACGATAAAAGAATTAGATTTTCTAGATCTTCTTAATAAAATGCCTTTAGATTTTCAGTGTGGTTTTTATTTTATTAACGTACTAACTTAACATAGCTTGTTTTGTTTGTTTGTGCAAATCTCTATCATAACCATCTCTTAGATCTCCTATGTGGTGACAATATGGATCTTCTGTGCAGAAACCAATATTACATTTAGGTTGTAAAAGAAAATCCAACTCAGGAAGTATTTCTGCAATCATGTCTCGCTTTTTCCATGATGTTGCATATCTTTCTGGTTCACAAGTCTTACACAATCTCAAAGGTAATTCCAAATCAACTAAATTTACTAGATCATAGTTTTCCAAGGTTCTTACTCTTATATTTTTAGGAACAATATACAATGCATCTCTTGGTTCAATTCCTTCTTCCAAAAGTTTCTGATGAAACATCAATTGTTTTACAGAATGGTAAATGTAAGGGATGCCCAATTCAGGATTTTCTTTTAACTTTGGATCAATAATAATAGCAGATTCTAATTTTTCATAAAGACCTTTATCTATTTCTCCAGTATCATTAGCTCTTTGTACTTGCGGCCAAAGACCCTTAACAATTTCTCCTGCTCTTTCAGCCGCACCATAAACAGATTCAACATTTTGTCTTAAGGTAGCGTGCCTTTTCTGTTCACTCCAAACCCTCCAAGATAAACTATCAACGATCTTAAAGCCAACAGCTTCATTATATTCTCCAGCAAAACTTCTAATGGCTAACATATTTTCCATAGATCTCTCTGCTAGTTCATTAGGATCTGTTATCTCCCTAGTAGCTTTAAAATCATTTTCCAATCTTGCAAGAACTTCATAAAAACCGTCTGTAAAATCTTTACTAAATCCATCAACCAAGGGATTTTGATGCATATTCTTTTCTTCAGCTAATTCTAAAGCATAATTAGGACTAGAAGGATCTTTGAAGACAGTATAATGTAAGTAAGTATCTCTAGGAACCTTCACTCTTTGATTATACATTGTATCTAATCTTGCTTTTTCCATTATCTCTGGAGCCATTTCAGCCAATTGTACTAATTCTCTTGGAATAAAATTTCCCTTAGGATTAATTGCATCTTGTTTAACTTCAAAAGCCAAAGTTGCCATCGTGTCTAGGGGCATAACCATAAATATATCCGCAGGATTATTATATGGAATAACTTTATTGAAAGTTTGAACACCTCCCAATTTCCCAAACCTCTCTTTGAATTGCGCACTAACTTTAAAAACATCTCTGGAAATTTCAAGATATTCATTCAAAAGATCTTCCCTTCCCTTTAAACTTTCAGGAACAACAATTTCTCCAGTTGTAGTTTCTCTTCTTCTACTGCTAGTTGCCAAAGATCTTGAAGCAACAAAACCAGTTAAACCAGAATCAAGCATTTTAGTTCCATTAAGACCCAAAACAACTCCTGACAAACCTCCAAGAGAATGCCCTCTTCCAATGCCTGTCACAGTTTTATTAAAAACAATATCTTTTAATTCTCCTTTTTTGGGATTTTGTATGTCCTCTAAAATTTGAGCTTCAACAGCTGCAAAATCCATCCCACTAGAAACTAAATGTTGAGCATAAGCAACAACTTCATCGCCTCCCAAAAATTCCCCTACTTGTTCTTGTAAAGCCGGATTTTGAATTTCCAATCTTGGCCAAAAACCTAACATGTTTACTTTCAAGTCATTGTCAGTCATAAAAGTCTGCCCTTGATATTTCATTACCATTTTAAATTAATATGAATATTTTTTATAAAGATTATTGTACTAAAAAGTAGATGTTACTCTCCACAACCCTTAGGATCTTCCCATCCGCACGAAGGACATATCTCTTTACAATGTCCTTTTTTCACCATTTGTCCACCGCATGTTGCACACATTCCACCTAGCTCTCCTTGAAAATCGTCTACTTCAGGAGCATCATCTTTTATCGGAGCAATTTTTATCATAGATTCAGGTTCTACTGGTTCCTCATCACCATTTCCTAAAAATTGTTTATCTAAAAAATGAAATATATAATCTATAATAGAGTCGGCTGTTTTTATTTCTGGATGCCCCTCATAAACAAGACCACGAGGTTCAAATCTTTGATTTCTAAATTTTTTAACCAAATTCTCTGGCGGAACTCCATATTGTAAGGCAATTGAGGTCAATGTTCCAATTGTATCCATAAGACCTCCAATAGTACTACCTTCTTTATTCATTTCAAGGAATGTTTCTCCGAGAGTTCCATCATCATACATTCCAGCAGTAACATATCCTTCATGCCCAGCTATGTTAAATTTGTGAACTATGGCATTTCTTGTTATTGGTAATTTTCTTCTAACAGGCTCGGCAACTATATCTTCCAAACCTTTCTTTGAAAAATTCAAAGGCTGAATTCTTTTACTATTATCTCTATAAATCGCAACAGCTTTGATTTCCATTTTACCAGCATCTATATAACTCTGTTCAATTTCTTCGATAGTTGCTTCTTCTGGGAAATTCACTGTTTTTGAAATTGCTCCAGAAAGAAATGGTTGAATTGCAGCCATCATGCCTAAATGTCCATAAGGAGATATTGTTCGTTTACCATATGCTGATTTATTAGAACAATCAAATATAGCCAAATGTTCTTCTTTAATATGTGGTGCACCTTCTATAGTTTCAAAACCATCCATATAAGTAACAATATCTTCAATTTCTTTTCCAGGATAACCTAATTCCTTTAATTTATCTTTTTTAAAACTAGGATTTATAATTTTTTTAAGCTCTTCAAAATGCCTTGTTTTTAGATAAGGAACATTTCCATCATTTCCATGCCCACCAACATACATTTCTATATCTCTAATTTGAGTTTCATCATATCCTAATCTTCCCAAAGTTGGACTAACATGACTATTAACCAATCTCAAAATTCCTCCATCAGAAAGTAATTTTGTCTGGACCAAACCTATTTCTGGTTCTTCACCTTTTGTATCACAATCCATCATAAAACCAATTGTTCCAGTAGGGGCCTCGCATGTTGCCTGAGCATTTCTAAATCCGTATTTCTCTCCACGTTCAATAACTCTATCCCATGTTTCTCTAGCTATTGCTTCAAGCCCCTTGAATCCTTCAGGAAGTTTTTCCCAATCAATATTATTTAATGCTTCTCTATGCATTCCCATGACATTCAACATTGGCTCTTTATTTTTTTCAAATTCTTCAAAAGTCCCAACATTTTCTGCCATCTCTGTAGAAGTTTCATAAACAGTTCCAGTCATTAATGCAGTAATAGAAGCAGCAACAGCTCTCGCCCCGTCAGAATCATAAGGCAATCCAAGAGACATTACTAATGAACCAAGATTAGCATAACCCATTCCAAGAGGCCTGAATTTATGTGAATTATCAGCAATGTTTTTTGTAGGGAAAGACGAATTATCTATCATTAAATCCTGACCAATAGCTGTTAGTCTAACAAAATGTTTAAACATTTTAGAATCAAATGTTGCAGAATCAAAATCCTCACCAATTTTTGCATATCGCATCAAATTTTGTGAAGCCAAATTACAAGCACTATCATCTAAGAACATATATTCTGAACAAGGATTAGAACCTGCAATCTCTCCTGAGTTTGGACAAGTATGCCATTTATTTATTGTATCATGAAATTGCATTCCAGGATCACCACAAAAATGAGTTCCCTCTGCAATTTTTCTCAATAAGTCTTTTGCTTTATACACAGGCATTTCATCAGCCATTTCTTTATTATGAACAGGAACAGTTTGCCAATCTTCATTATTTTCAGCTGCCTGCATAAAAGCATTAGTAGCCCTAATAGAAATATTTGTGTTTTGATAATTTACACTTTCCTGCGCTTCACTCCAAAGAACTCCATTATCTATAAGGATATGTAATTTCTTTTCTTCATTTACTTTTGATTCTATGAATTCTACTATGTCCGGGTGATTATCATTTAAGATATTCATCTTTGCTGCTCTTCTTGTTTTTCCACCAGATTTAACAATTCCCGCAACCTTATCATAAAAAGCCCAGTATGCTAAAGGTCCAGAAGGTTTCCCTCCGTTAGATAATTTTTCTCTCGAAGAACGTAGTGTTGAAAGATTAGAACCTGTTCCAGAACCATGCTTAAATAAGAGCGCTTCATTCTTGGCCAAGTCCATAATTTCTTCCATGCTGTCTCCCACATATTGAATAAAACAAGCAGATGTCTGAGGATATTTTGCTTCTTGTCTTGTAGAAAGCGGAACAGCTTTTCCTTTTTGCAAGATATATGCTTCTTTCTTAACCTTGCTTTTTCCTATAGTGTTCGGAACACCCACATTAAACCAAACAGGAGAATTAAATGCCAGCATCTGATCATAAGCAGAATAAGCAATTTCATCCGCAAAAGCATCAGCATCTTCTCTAGAAAAATATCCGTCTTTAGCACCCCATTCAGCAATAGTATTACTAACTCTTCCAACTAATTGCCTAACAGAATTTTCTCTCTGAGGAGTACCATTCTCCCCAAAATAATATTTTGATGTAACAATCTTCCTCGCTAATTCACTCCATTTGCTTGGAGATTCACTTTCTTGAGTAAATAACACAATACCAGAATCATCTGCAATATCAACAGGACCACTCCTCCACTCAAAATAATCCTCAGGTAACTTTCCTTCTTCTGTAAAATACCTCTCAATCCCTAACCCTTTTTTGTCACCCATCGTAAAAAATATCCAAAGCTATATTTAAAGATTTATGTGCACTAGTAGAGAACAACATCATGATACTTAAATTTAGACAACTTTTTTAAACTCCCCTCGCTTAATATTTTTATAAAAGAGGAAAATGGCATCAGAATATCTTAATACAATTGCAACAGAATTTGGAATTCCAATTGTTTTATTATGTGCATTAGTCGTATGGTCTTTAACATGGAAACTTCTTGCATTGTGGAAATCAGCAAGAAAAGGTTCAGTAGCATGGTTTGTAATTTTAGCAATATTCAACACAGTTGGTGTTCTGCCAATTCTTTACATCTTTGTATTCTCGCACATGCATGCAGCAAAACCAGTTGCAAAAAAGAAACCAGCTAAAAAGAAGGCGAAGAAAAAGAAATAATTATTTCAACTTCATCAACTCACACATCTTACAAACTTTTTTTCGCGAGGGCTCTCCACAAATTTCACAATAATTAATCTCATTATCTTTAGGCTCACCAGACGGCTCACCAGACGGCTCACCAGAGTCATCCTTTGAGGAATCATCCCTTGGGGACCTGTCGATCTTCTTCATTAATTTCTCCATATTCCCAACAATATTCAACTTATTCTTATCAGGCATTGTGTTCATGAACTTTCGAACTTGTATTCGATAAGAATCAATTGCACAAGGACATTTTTCATAAACTACTGGCAATTTCATTTTCTTAGAATATTCTTTAATATCATCTTCTGGTATATAAAAAAGAGGTTTAATTCTTGAAACAAATTTCTTATCTCCAACATTCCTTGTAATCGGCCCGCTATTAGAACTTAAATCAGGACTTCCCTTAAACACATTAATCAAAAATGTCTGTGCCTCGTCGTCGAGATTATGTCCTGTAGCAATCTTATCTGCTTTCAATTTCCTTGCCTCCTTATTCATAATCCATTTTTTTATCACTCCACAAATCGCGCAATTCTTCAAACTTTTCTGCGATTGAATTGCGCTCCGAAGATAACACATTGAATTCCCCATCTCTTTCTTAACATCATAAATATGCAATTTTATTTCAAGTTGCTTGCATAAATCTTGCACAGCCTTCAAACATTTCTCACTATACTTGCCCATACTCAAATCAATATGAAACCCTTCAATGTTATAACCAAACTTCTTCAATAAATAAGCAGTCACAGTAGAATCTTTCCCACCAGACAAAGCCACCAAAACCCTCTCCTTCTTGTTGCACAATTTATAATTCTGCACAGTTTGTTTTACTTTTTGTTGGAGGTTCATAAATTAAAGAATGGGAAAAGAGTTTTAATGTTTTTCTAAATCTTCTTCCTTTTCATTAACCAAACAACCCTTCATAGAATTTATCTCTCCCAATTAAATCGAGCTCATCCAAAATTCCAGACAATATTTTGAATAAATCCTTGCCTTTCCATTTATCATACATAAGCCAAGACATAATCATCAAAGCATGAAATTGTAGTGCATCATATATATGTACTTTTTCCAATTTTGATAATGGCCGGTATTTTTCATATATTTCGATTATTTTTCTTGCTTTTTTAAAATCAAATTCTTTCCCATAAAATCTAGCCCAATACAAAATAATCGCGCCTACGTCATAAATTAAAAAAGTGTAAGTCGAATCATCAAAATCAAGAATACCTGTTAATTTGTCTCCCTTAAATTTGATATTTGATTTATCAAAATCTCCATGAATAACTCCCTGAGGCAAATCCTTTGGCAACCTTAATTTATTCAATTTCAATTTAATAATCTCCAATCTTTTTCTGGCTTTTTCTTTATTTTCAAAACGCTTGGCTTCTATTTTTGCAGCCTCCAAACAAAATTCTTTTGTACGCGGTTCCCGGTGTTCATAATTAATAGGCCTATGTCCTTGAGTAATCTTGTGAAGTAAAGCAAGATGTTTTACCATTTCATATAATTGCGCATCATTAATATTTTTCAGATGCCGTCCTTCAAGATAACTAAAAATAATAAATGGTTTCTTATTATGTAATTTAATAGTCTCGCCCTTACTATCTTTTATTGGCATGGCACAAGGATAATCGCGCTCACCAAGATATCTTAAAAGATTTGCTTCAAAAGATACGCTTTCTTTTGATCTGTTTTCATAATATCTTAAAACATATTTGCCTCGTCCAGTAACAATCAGAATATTTGTTTGAACATAACCAGCCTTAAATGCCTTTGATTCAATAAAGTCACCAAGGTCATATTCAGAAACAATCTTCCTCAATTCTTCATCTGTAAATTCAGTCTTAACAGCCATATAATCTTAATAATCTCTGAGAATATATAGGTTTTGATTTTTTGCGTTTGAAATAGAAAAGCGTATAAAGGTTTAATTTCTTTGTCGGAGGAGTTTTGATTCTGGGAGGATTGGCGAAGATGGGGCATTCTTGTGGATGTAAGAAGTAAAGGGCAATAATTGTTATTTTAGAATACAATAATTCTTAAAAACAGCTTTAACACAAAATAGTATGGCAAAGAATCAAGAATTAGAGAATAGTGTTTTATCGGCGATGTCTTCTTTTTTAATAAATTCTGATCCTTCTTTTAAAATGCTTTGTGATGATGAAGACGAAGTAGGAAAATCAGTTATTGAGTCTATGGGTAGGTTGCAAGTTGATGAACTTTCTAAGGTTAGGTTTCACATGAGCAGAATAATTGGCTATGGATATGATTTCAAAGGGGACGTTGATGGAACTCCTGCAAAAGAAATGTATGAGAATGCTGTTAAAAATACAAAAGAAAGTGTTTTAGGGAAGTTTGGAGAAACGTTTCTTTCAGAAGGGATTGATGATGAGAGATATGGTTGGTATCTTGCTTCTATTTGAGATTAGAAAAGTGTATAATTCCTGAGTCCACGATTGAGAAGTCTGGTTAGGGGGGGTTTTAGAATCGGAAGGATTAAGTCCTCAATTCATTTAATGTTGATTCTCTAGTCACTCTCTCTTGGTTTTCTACTTCATCAAATTTTCTAAGAATTTCATCACATTTTGTTTCTAAAGCATTTACATAAACAGGAGTTATGTAAAACATGTTTCTCATGTCTCCAGGAACATTTTCTTTGAAGATTCCAATAACCTTTTTTAAATATTCTACGTCATTTTTTTGCAAATCTCTACAAAATATTACAGGCTCAAAGTTAGCTAGTAACCCTGCGTATCTTCTTATTTCTCCATACATGCTTGCCACATTTATAACCTCTCTAAAATGTTCCTTTGGTATTCCCATTCTATAAAATGAGGAATTAACTTTTTAAGGATTATTGCGATAGAAAGGCGTATAAACCCCAAATTCAACTGAATTCTATGGGAAATATAGTAAATTTTGGACAGAGAAAAGCCGAATTAGATAGAAGGGAATGTGGTGAAATGATATTACGACTCAATAGTTTAGAACTTGCAGAGAGAACAAAGCATTGCGATTATGTGGTTGATTTAGATTTAATGATGGAAGGTTGGTTACCTGTCGGTGCAATCCCAATTGATAGAAATTTTTTTACCAGAAAAAATAGATTTCTTCCAAAAATTAAAGTAAATACCAGAGAAGAGCGAAGTGAGATGGAAGATGGAACTCCCTGCATGATTGTTTACAGAGAGGGAGATAGTTTATTGGGGAAAGGTTTTGGATATGGGCCTGTGTTTTCATAAATAAAACCACTAATTTCTTAGTATCTTAAAATTTATAAGATTTATTTCTGAGTCGGCGATTGAGAAATCTGGTTAGGAGGAGGTTTTGGAATCGAGAACGATAATTCTTATTAAGGTTGGGAAGTTGTGCGGAGAATGCCATATGTTGATGAGAAAGGATATAGGAGATATTCTAATTTAGTTCACAGACAAGTCGCATATTATGAGATTTATTTAAAGAATAGAGACAAGTATCCAAAACCTTTTAGTGAATATGTTGTTCACCATATTGATAGGGATAAATTAAATAATAATGTTAATAATCTTCAGATTGTTACACATGAAAAACATGAATTAATTCATATGGCCCATATGTCAGAGAGAGATGCTGATTTAGAAGAAAATTATGCTACAACAAATGCTCTTATTTTAAAGAAAGAAAAAAGAAAAAAGTATTTATGTGAAGATTGCGGAAGGAAAATTAATCATAGGGGTTGTTGTTTGGATTGTAATAAGGAAAGGAAAGAATATCGAGAAAAACTTGAACAAGGAATTCAGAAAGAACAAATTAGCAAAAAAATTACTCTAAAACAAAGAAGTCTTAGAATTCTCGGAGGAATGTTCGCATTAATAGCATTTCTTACTTTGATTGCAAATCTTTTTCCTATTTCTGTTTTATGCAGTCTCATCTCTTTTTTATTTTTTTTAATAGGTTTTAGAGATCACTAAGGATAGAAAGGCGTAAAAAGGTGGGAGTTGTTTGGGAATTATGAAATCAAATAAGAAAAAAGGAGGGTATACTATCGAATGGCCTTTCAATTTAATGAGTCTTCTTTTTGTAATAGAAATTTTTCTTGTTGGGGGAATATTCTTTTTTATGGGGGGTTTAAATTTTTTCAATCAAAATAATTTATCTTCGATTCCAATCATTTCTTTAGGTTTATTAACGTTCGTATCTATTTTCTTTGCTTTTGTTTCTAAAGAAGAAGAATTTGAAAAGGCATTCAGGGAAGTAATCAAAAAACATGAAAATAAGTTTCAAGAAGAACTTGAAAAAAATTCCAAAGAAAAAGTAAATCCAAAATTTTTGAAAGATTTTCAACGAAGATATAATTCATTTAAGACATACAAAAATTTAGTTAATTCTGTTTTATGGTTGTATATATCCATCTTTCTAGGATTAATTACTCTTTTAGTTTATTTTGCAGATATGCAATTTAAATTGATTTTCCTCTCCGCGATGATTCACTTACAAATTTTATCCGCTTTCCTATTAATTACATCCATCATCTCAGTATACCTTGCTAATATCTTCTTTAAAAAGTCAGATAAAATTCCATTAGTGGAATGTAAAATAGGTTCTATTTTGCCTGGAACAGTAGTTTATGACTTAATCGATTCAGGAAAGATTTGGTTTCAAATTTCTAATAAAGAAAACAAAAAATATAAAGCATATATTTCTATTGAATTTATCTCTGAAAATTACCATGAACAAATAGTTGGGGGGTATTATGGGGGAAGAAAAGAATGGAATCTTAATGCTTTCGCGAGTATACATGCTCCAGGAATTCCAATATCTTCAAAAATAATTGAAATGGCAAAAAAAGGTAAAAAGATAGAAGTTAAAATAGATTGCACCATCAAAGGTGAAAATAATAACTTAATAGAAAAAAAATTACCTGTTAAATATATTTATAACAAAGAAACTAAATCATGGTGTTTTACTCCCTAAATCCTCCCCCTCACTCTCCAACCCCCTCCCCAAATTTAAGAACGTCTTCCAAAATCCCATAAAATTTACTAGATGACCAATTTTTTCCACCACAGACTTTTGCCGTTGGTTTGAGATTTAATACTTTTTTCAATTCCCCCATACAACTAAATAATTCTCTTTCAGCTTTTTCATCTACTGAAAAATCATAACCTTTGTAGAAATAAATATCTCCTTGTTTATCCACCATCCCCCTAGTAATATTATTCATAAAAGAATCATCAGTTTCATCTGCCCAACCTTCTTTCTTAAACCAGACAGCATGAGAATAAGGCAAATTTGATTCTGCCATAACTAATTGTCTTTCTTTTATGCAGAACATCCTTCTACTTCGATGAAAAGCTTCAATCTTCTCATCAGTTCTTATGCCATATTTTTTCTCAAAAACATCCATAGAAGAATATTTTGTTAAAATTATATAAGCTTTTCTTCTCCCCTATATCTACTTCCCCCACTCAACAAATTCCCTTCTCTTCCTTTCTTAAATTCGTTTCCTTCTTAGAAGGTTCGCATTCCAATATGTTAAATTCAATTCAGAAAAAGCGATAAATATTTTAAAGGGGCGAGATTTGCTCAATGTATGAATGTGACACAAGCATTTTTATCTGGCGTAAAAGATTGTGAAGAATTTCCCGAAGCACTGGAAATTGTTAAAAGAAATTCTTCTGGAAAAATTTGGCTTATTGGGGGATTTGTTTATAGGACGATAGCCAGTCAATTGTACGGATTGTCAAAACCAGAAGTTGATTTAGATTTTGTAGTTGAAAATCCCGTTTCTGATTTTGATTTGCCTAATGACTGGAGAGTCGATAAAAATAGATTTGGCAATCCTAAATTGGTAAACGGCAAAAAACAAATTGACTATGTTCCTTTAAGAAATATTTACTCAATTCTCCAACGACAGATTGAACCCACAATTGAAAACTTTTTAACAGGTGTTCCTTTAACAGTTCAATCTGTTGCTTATGATATTAATGAAAATAGAGTCATTGGAGAAATTGGAATTGATGCTTTACAAAGAAGAGTTGTTGAAGCAAATGATTTGCTTTTTGCCGAATATGCAGCACAGAAGAAAAGCAAATCTCTCCAAGCAATGATACAAGAGAAAGCTGATGGATTAGGTTTTACGCCGATTTTCCCAGAACGCAAATCTCGCCCTTGATACGTCAACTTTTGAACTCTGAAATTTCCCTTCTCCTCTTTCTTTAAATCCTTCCCCTCACTCAACAAATTCCTTTCCCTTCCTTCCCCCGATAATCCCCTATCGCCTTCTTCAAAGCTTCAATTCCCAAAACAGAACAATGGACTTTTATTCTTGGCATGCCTTTCAATTTTTCAACTATATCATCCTTTTTTATTTTCTCTGCTTGTGCAAGTGTTTTTCCCTTCGCCAATTCACAAACAACATCAGAACTCGCAATCGCAGCAGCACAACCAAATGTCTTAAATCCAATATCTTCAATTATTTCCTCTTTCATCTTTGCCCCTTGTAAACCTTTTTTTGAAAAGGTTTCGGGGTACGCCCTTGGGTCTCTAACTTTGATTTCCAAATGCATAATATCCCCACACGCCACATTTCCAACTTTCCCAACACCATTAGAATCCTTAACATCTTTTACAAATTTAGGATTCTTAAAATGCTTCATAAGTTCTTTTGAGTATTCCATTTTATTTACTTTTATTGATATGCTCCAAATCTGATTTCATCAAGATTTTCCGCTAAAATTTATTATCTCCTTAATTTTATTTTTTAGCGAACAATTTGGCAAAGCCAATTGTAAGCCATCAATCAACGAGCGTAGAGAGTCTACTCTTTACCTCCATTCAACTTCCCCACCAACTTATCAATTTCTTTCCCATTCATTCCATGAGCTAAGCAACCATCTTCCAAACTTTCTTGTGCAGTCATTGGACAACCAACACAATGAAGCCCAGCCTCAAACAAAATCTCTGCTGCTTTCTCATTGTCTTCTAATATCTTTGAAAATTTAGTTTTTTTTGTTATTTTTTTCATTTTAAAAATTTAAGAGTTTTCTTTTTACTTATATTAAATCTATTTCCTTCATTTGAATTTTTGGTAAATAATGGCATCCGCGTATCAATATAATATATTTTTTTATTTTTACCTTGAATAAAATTTTTTTTACCATAAAAATCCAAAACATAACCTTTTTCTAAAAGTTTATTTATACCTTTCATTAATTTAATATTAATTTCTAATTTTAATAATTTAGCAAAATCTTTCTCTGAAAGAATTTTGCCACTAATATTCTCAACATAATTAACTAAATATTTTCTGTTTTCAATCTTAATCTTTTTTGATTTTATTTTTGGTAAACTATCTTTAAGATATTTTTTTAAAATTTTAAAATATATTATATGAGCTTTTATATCACCTTGTTTATAATCAGATTCTTTAATTGGTTTTACCCAAAATAATTTATCTTCGATTTTCTTTTTGAATATTTTATCTTCTTTAATTTTTTTTATTTCTAGGGTGTTTATTGTCATTTTAACGGGCTTATCCTCCTTAATTTTTCTACAATCTTTTGGAGAACATTAAGAAAATAATCAATTTCCTCTTCAGTTGTATATTTGCTCAAACTAATTCTCAAAGAACTATTTGATTGAACAGGAGTTAATCCAATTGCTTCTAACACATGACTAGATTCCAAAGAATGTGACGAACACGCCGAACCAGTTGAAGTACAAATCCCTTCATTTTCAAGATAACCCCCCATCGCCTCGCCTTCAATATTATTAAACGAGATATTCACATTATTACAAAGCCTTTTCTCGCGAGGCCCATTAAGTTTAGTATTCTCAATTCTTAAAATTCCTTCAATCAATTTATCTCTCAATTGAATCATTTCCTCTACATTTTTATTGCTAGCAACATCCACTGATTTACCAAATCCAACTATGCCTGGAATATTCTCTGTTCCATTTCTCAAATTCTTTTCATGTCCCCCGCCATGAAACAATGGAGTTATTTTTGTACCTTCCCTAATATAAAGAGCACCAACTCCCTTTGGCCCATGAATCTTATGTGCGTTCAATGTAATCAAATCAATATTTTGCTTCTTAACATCAATTTCAACTTTTGTAAAACTCTGACAAGCATCTGTATGCAACAAAACTTCCCTTTCATTACAAATCTTACCGATTTCTTCTAAGTGCTGAATAGTCCCAATTTCATTATTTCCATGAATTATAGAAACAACAATTGTCTTGTCAGTAATAGCATTTTTAACATCTTCAGAATTAACAAAACCATCTTCATCAACATCCAAATAAGTAACTTCTGCTCCTTGTTTCTCTAACCATTTACACGCATTCAAAACACAATCATGTTCTATCTTTGTTGTAATAATATGATTTTTCTCAGGAGAATTTGCAAAAAACAAACCTTTAATCGCAAGATTATTTGACTCTGTCCCACCAGATGTAAAAATTATTTCATAACTTCTCGCACCGATTGCTTTCGCAATTATCTTCCTCGCCTTTTCCATAGCTTCTTTTGCCTCTTGCCCCTTAAAATGTTGTGAAGAAGCATTTCCATACTTCTCATCAAAATAAGGAGCCATCTCTTTGATAACTTCCTCATCCACTCGAGTTGTCGCAGCATTATCTAAATATATTTGTTTCATATTTCTACTCCAAATTTTTTTAATTCTCTAAGAAGCTGTTTATTATTCTTATACAAAATAGTTTTAATTCCTAATTCCCGTGCTGGTTTTAAATTATAATCTTTATCGTCTATGAAAACGCATTCATTTGCATATAAACCCAATTTTTCTAATATAATATTATAAATCTTTAAATCTGGTTTTCTTACTTTTGCCTCATGAGAATATACACTAACATCAAAAATCTGGTTTAATTCTTTTGTTATGAGAATTTTATAGGGGATACTCCATTGATCAGACAATACTGCTGTCTTATAATTCTTTTTTAATTTTTCTATTATGTTTAGTATGGGTTTATTCAAAATAAATCTTTCTTTAAAACATCTAATCCATAAATCTTTTAATTTTTCTTGACTAACTCCCAAATTTTTAGCCATTTCGGCTATGCCATCTTCTTCTTTTATTTTTCCAATACACAAATCATTCCATATATTTTTTACTGCACCAAACCAAAAATCTTCATCAAATTTTAATTTTTCTTGCATATATGCATTAGATTTTTGTTCTCCCAGATAAATAACTCCTCCAATATCAAAAATTATAGCTTTAATTTGTTTCATTTTAATTTATCACAAGAACAAATCCCACTACAAAATGTTTTGGCATGTTTATCTATCAATTCAAGCATAGGAAGAATTGTATCTTTATTCAAAAAATAAATCCTTTGTTTCCCTTCTTGTTTTACTTTAACAATATTACAACATTTCAAAGATGCTAAAGCATGGGAAAGTTTACTTTGCTCAATCTTCAATTCATTTGATAATTCATTTACAGAACTCTCTTTTTCTCTCAATGCAGAAACAATCTTTATCCTAAGAGGATTTGCGAGATTCCTAAAAAAAAAATGGTATGTACTGTTTTTCATATGAATTTTATTTCATATATATTTATAAACTTTATGGAGTATTCTTCAGTGAAAAAAATGGGCACGGAGGGAATCGAACCCCCTTCCTCTGCTCTGGAGGCAGGTATACTACCAGTGTACGACGCACCCTAATTTTATTGAGAAGGTAAGATTTATAAGCTTTTTGAGAATCTCAAAAGCATGAATGGTTTACAATATAAAATTCCAGAAGATAATTACACTTATGAAGATGTAAAAACAGCGTTAGCTGAAGCAGGAATAAACGGATATATTGAATTAATAGAAGAGAAACATAATGGAATTCCGCGATTAGGAGTAACAAGAAAAGATTTAGAAAAATTGCTTGAAATTTTTGGAGAGGATGAAAGAGAAAATCCTTCTTACTCTACTTTTGAAGAAGAGCAAGAACTTGATGAGATAGATGATTTATACAGAGAAATAATTGCAGCAACAGATAAACCACCAATTAGAAAAGCGAAAAAAACAGGAAGAGTATTAATGAATAATCTTAAGGCTCTTGGAGGATTAATTTCTCTTACTGCATTAAGCGGATTTATGATTCCTAGTACTGCTGCGAGATATATGGGTGATGATGAGAACAGGATAGATGAGAAACTATTTGCTCCAGTAGACATAGTAACTGGAAAAAGAGAAGAATGTTGGGAATTTGATTATGTAATAGGTTATACTCATGGAGATAGAACTTATGAAGGAGGAGGTAGATTTCTAGGAATAGCAGTTTCGATACCTTTGGTATTAGGAAATGTAGCGACAGTTATCTCTTCAACATTTCTCCCATTCATAGACATAAGATTTCTACCATTAACTTTAACTCTTTTGGCTACAAATACACTCTCATTTTTATATGAAAGAAGAAAATGGAAAAAAGAAGATCCTAAATTATAATTTAACCCTTCCTATCCATCCGAATTATCTCTCTAATCTCATCTCCTGAAATCGCACAACCTTTTGATTTAACTGCATAAAGCAAAGCATCAAGCACGCCATTTTTTAATTTGAAAATCTTTTTCTTATAAGCAACATAAACCAACTCCGAGGACCGAATAAATTTAAATCCTTCAAAAATTTTAAAATTCTCCTTCTTTAAAGTTACTGGGGTATGAAGTTTTCTCCTAAACAAATCCTCTAAGTTTTCTGGTTTTTCCCCAAGCATTCTCATTGTTCGCTCATCAACAGCAATAATATTTTTTATTCCCTTATCATCCAAAATCCTGCTAAGAGCCAAACAAGAAGTTTCCCCAGAATCAATAATATTCAAAAAATTCCCTTTAGCTTCAAACATATTATTCGCAACATCCTTAAATTCCTTAGTTTTTTTTGAAATCAAATCCTCGTTTACATTCACAGAAGCAGGCATTTCAAGAACCTTATCATTAATCAACTGACTAATTCCTATTGCTTCAAGTTTAAATCGTTTTATTTTCATCGGTTTATCAACTATTTCCCTCCGAACATCTTCTGTTATCAAAAACTTCCCATTAAAAACCTCCTTGAGTTTTCTCAATTCATCAAGTAAACCATTCATAGAAAAAGTTATTATCGTACTAGCGTCGAAGATTATTGCCTTTTGTATCATTTAAACATCTCCATCGCTAGATTGATTCTTTTTTTAACTCCCCCAGTTTTCGCAAGAGGAACATCAGAAATCCCTGTCTGCCCAGCATATTCTGCAAGTTCAAACATTGTCACACCAAGCAAACTCGCAGTTTTCTCCATAGAAATACCATGTTCATAAATTCTCGAAGCCTTGTTAATCTGTGCTCTTCGAAAAACGTCCTGGATATATAATTTTAATTTCCCAGACAACTTTCCAATTGCCTTCCTCATCAAAGTCAAATCTCTTCTAGCTTCTGCATCATTACTTTTTCCTAATGCTCGAATAATCTTATCAATTAAACCTATTTCTATCTTATAAAATTCCTTCCAATTCTTTTGTTTTTGATAATCTTTTCTCCCAATAATTTTACTTAAAGAATAAAGTATCACCGCAACAGCAATATTATCTGAATCTTGATCGATTGAAGAAGCATGAATTGTTTGATTACTCAATTCTTTTAATTTAAGAACATCACTTTTTTCTAAGGCATTTCTAGTTTCTTTGAATAGTTTTAAAACATGTTCCCTCTCTTTCATAATTTAAAGTAGAAATCTAGATTAATAAATATTCCTGCTCATTCTATTCACAAATTAATATTCGAGCGAGCATTTTTTATACTTCTCTCCACTAATAAATTCATGAAACAAATTTTACTCGACACAAGTTTTATCTTAACGAGCATCAGAAACAAAATAGATTTTATAGAGGAACTTACATTCAAAGGATTAAAAATTCTAGTTCCAAAACAAGTTTTACAAGAAATAACTCGAATCACAAAATCAAAAAAGAAACTTAGATTTAGAGATGAAGCTGCATTAGCGCTGAAAGTTTTAGAAAATTCAGAATTCAAAAAAATAGATTTGAAAAGCAAAAACACAGATAACGGGATTGTAAAATATTCAAAAGACCACGATGTAATTATCGCAACGCTCGATAGAGAATTAAAAAGAAATGTTAAAGGCCAAAGATTAATTATTCGTGGGAAAAAGAAGTTAGAGATTATCTAAACCCAGTCATAACCTTTAAAAACCAATTCTTACTTTAATTTTTATAAAATGTTTTACTTAACTGAAGTTGAAGACCATATAAGAGTAGAGCCAAAGCTATTTGGTTTGCCTACATCTGAATCTGTAGATAAACAACTTAGAGAAACTTATGCTGGTCATTATGATAAAGAATTCGGAAAAGTCGTTTCTGTAATCGAAGTTTTAGAGGTAGGAGAAGGAGTAATAATACCTGGAGACGGAGCTGCGTATTACAAATCACGGTTCAAATTAATCACATGGAAACCAGAACTTCATGAACTTGTTTACGGGATAATTTCAGAAATTACTAATTTTGGAGCTTTTATTAATATGGGAACAATGAACGGAATGATTCACATAAGTCAAACAATGGACGACTATGTAAGCTTCAGTAAAGCAAATTCTCTCTTAGGAAAGTCAAGCAAAAGAAGTTTGAAATCAGGAGACTTATGCCTCGCAAGAGTTGTAGCAATAAGTCACAAGAGCGGAGAATTAAAAATCGGGCTTACAATGAGACAACCAGGATTAGGAAAACTTGAATGGATTCAAGAAGACGCTGCAAAGAAAAAGAAAGATGATGAAAAATCTTTGAAAGCTGAAGAAGCCAAAGAAAAACCAAAAGCTAAAGGAGGAAAGAAAAAATGAGCAAAGAAAAAGCATGTAAAATTTGCAACACGATTTATGAAGGAGACAAATGTCCTAAATGTGAATCTAAAGAATCAACAGAATCTTTTAAAGGAAAAATAATAGTTTTAGATCCAGAAAAATCAGAAATAGCTCAAAAAATAAATATTAAAAGTAAAGGAACTTTCGCAATTAAAACTAGGTAATTCTATGGAATTTGAAATAATTAAAGAAACAGAAAACCCCTTGTTCAAAAGAAAGGAAATTCAAATTAGTTTAGATGCAGAAACTACCCCAAGTGAAAAAGAAATGATAGAATCAATTTCTCAGAAATTTTCAACTCAACCAGAAAATATTAGCATGAAAGGGATTCATGGAAAATTCGGTTCTAAAACATTTACAATCAATGCAAATATTTATTCCTCACAAGAAGAAAAGCAAGCTATTGAACAAAAAAAGAAAAAAGGAGCAGAATCTAAGGAAGAAGCACCTGCAGAAACTCCAGCAGAATCCACACCTGCCGTAGCAGAAGAACAAAAACCAGAAACAGAAGCGCCTGCTCAAGAGCAAACAGAAAATAAACAAGAGGAAAAGAAAGAAGACGCAGAAAAACAAGAACTTGCAAAACCAGATGAAGAACCTACTCAAGAACAAAATCCTGCTAGCGCAGATAATAGAAAAGATAAAACTAAACAAAACTCTCAAAAAGAGGATTTAGATAATAAAAATAATAACGAGCCGTCAGGCGAGACAAATTAAAATGCCAAAAAAAACAGTAAAACAAGGAAAAAAACCGCACAAAAATAAACCAACAAGTAAGAAATATACTAAGTATAAAATTGAAGGCGATAAAATCACAAGGGAAAAAACTTGCCCAAGATGCGGACCAGGAATATTCTTAATGAATTCACAAGGACGAGTATATTGTGGTAAATGTCATTATAGTGAGTTTGAAAGTAAGAAAGTTGAAGAAAAGAAAGAAGAATCTCCTGAAGAAGTTAAGAAGGAATAATCACTTTAATATTATAAAACCTAGGAGCAGTATCAATTAAGTTCTCTCCTCCATTTTTGGTTGTATCTAGATTATAATGATTATAACCCTAGGAGATTCTTCAAGCCTTCAAAAAGATGACCTGAAGCCTCTCCTGGGGAAAAAGAGGTGATAGAATATTGAACACCTTATTCTATTTAAATCTTTCTATTTTGTTACCCTTAAAAAATGACAAGTGGTAATCCATTTAAAGTAGTGAATTTATTTTTTAGTTAGGCACTACACTATCTCCCTTGTAGGCACTACAAACAATTATAAAACTAGTTTTCTTAATTAATTATATGAAAAAAGGGGAAGAAAATTCAGTAAAACAGGGCCAAATCCATGATTTACTCTTCAGTAGAGAGCTAGGATGGCAAGAAATAATCTATGATTTAATCAATACAGAACAATTAAACGCCTGGGATATCGATATCATCGTGCTTTCAGATAAATACCTGGAAAAAGTAAGAAATATGGAAGAAGCAGATTTTTTTATTTCAAGTAAGGTTTTGCTTGCAGCATCATTATTCTTAAAAATTAAATCAGAAATTCTCCTAAATACATACATAAAAAGCATAGATGAAATTTTATTCGGAAAAAAAGAAAAAGAAAAATACGTTTTAGAAAGAATAGAGCTTGATGAAGAAATTCCTGAGCTTGTCTTAAGAAGTCCCATACCAAGATTCAAAAAAGTAACATTAAATGAATTAATTGAATCCTTAAACAAGGCAATTACAACGGAAAATAGAAGAATCAAAAAAGGAATCTTAAACAAAAATGCATTGAGACAAAGTTCTCTCTCTATTCCAAAAAGAAAATTCAGTACAAAAGATAAAATGAAAGAAATTTATAAAAAATTATTCACGCACTTAGAAGACGAAGAAAAAAAGAAAAGAATTTCCTTCAAAGAACTAATCGGAGAAGACAAAGAAGAAAGAATTATTTCATTAATGCCTCTTTTACACTTAGAATGCCAAAAAAAGATTTGGCTTGAGCAAGAAGCTCATTTTGAAGAAATTCACATCTGGCTTAAAGAAATTTTTCTAAAACACAATCCAGATCCTTTTGCAGAACTCAAAGAAGAACTTGAAGAAGAAATCAAAGAACTCGACCAAGAACGAGTTAAAAAAGTCAACGAAGAATTCAAAAATCCTATTGAAGGAATTTAACATTACTCCGCGCCAGGCTTCACCAAGGCACTCCGCTAAGAATATAATTAACACCCATCAACTTACACGCGAATTTTCAGTTATCAAATATATCAATCTCAAGCGAAGCGAGCGCAAACCTTTTAATCTATTTTTTTCTCCCTTCCCCATGAAAGCAGCAATCCTATTTTCCGGAGGAAAAGATTCTTGTTACTCTGCTTATCTATCAAAAAAGGCAGGTTATGAGATAGCATGCCTTATAGCAATTTTCTCAAAAAACAAAGAGAGTTATATGTTTCACACACCTTCAATAAAAGCAACAAAAAAACAAGCAAAAGTCATGAACCTCCCCTTAATAATTCAAAAAACAAAAGGTGAGAAAGAAGAAGAACTTAAAGATTTAGAAAAAGCAATTGGAAAAGCAAAGAAAAAATTCAAGATTGACACAATTGTTACAGGCGCACTTCAAAGTGTTTACCAAGCTTCAAGAATCCAAAAAATCTGCGACAAACTCAAATTAAAATGCTTAAACCCACTTTGGCAAAAACAAGAAATAGAATATTTAGAAGAATTAACAAAAAACAATTTCAAAATAATAATCACAGGTGTTTTTGCTTATCCCTTAGATAAATCATGGCTCGGCCGAGAAATCAATCAAGAATTTATCCAAGAAGTTAAAACTTTAAAACAAAAATACAAGATACATCCAGCAGGCGAAGGCGGAGAGTTTGAAACATTTGTATTAAACTGTCCGTTATTCAAGGAAGAATTAAAAATCAAATCTCATAAAGACCTCAAAGAAGGCGAGAATTCTTGGAGAAGAGAGGTTAGGATTTAAAGGATTATATTTTACAATCTTCCAACTTCTTTTCACTTAACAAATGTGCAATAACAGAATAATAATTACTATTAAAATTCTCTTTCTTGATTACTATTGGTCTCCTTGCTTTAATTTGTTGTCTTATTGTAAATTCAACATCTTCAACAGCAGAAGAAATATCAAAATGATTTGTGTTCAAAGCTTTATCAAGTAAATCCTCTTCAGAAATCACATATGATTTTTTATTATAATCAAGAATATATATTGTGTAATGTCTTTTATCCCCAATCCTTGTAGAACATCTGCATGACATTTAATTATAATTCAATATTAATTTATAAATATTTATATATTTTAATTAAAATTCAAAAATATTCCAAAAAACCCAAAAATCTTAGCAAAGATTTTTAAACTAATTCTAATTTTGGTAACGATGATAATCGAAAATACAGTTATTTTAAGAATTTTGCTAACTGTAATTGCAATTATATTAACTTTCATATTAATAAATACCTTTCTAAAAAGACTCTTAATAAAAAAAGTAAAAACCAAAAAATTAAAACATAATGTAATTGTTTTTGTTAGTTCTCTGAGTTACTTATTTGTTTTTATGTCAGTCTTGTTCTTAATCATTTCAGTCTCGGGTTCATCATTGACTCTTGGAGTAGCAGCAGGGTTAATAACAGCAGCTCTTGGATGGGCATTGCAGAGGCCAATAACAGGAGTAGCGGCATGGATAATGATAATAGCTTCAAAACCTTTTGAAATCGGAGACAGGATTATTGTGGGAGGAGTCCAAGGAGACGTTAATAACATAACAATTACTCATATTCACCTAAAAGAATTTGGGGGAACAATTGGAGGTGAAGAAACCTCTGGAAGAATAATCTTTGTCCCAAACTCAGTATTATTTGAACAAAACATAATCAACTATACCTCACAGAATAATTACATACTTGACGAAGTAGCATTCACAATAACTTTTGCCAGTGATATTGACAAAGCAAATGAGCTAGCTAAAAAAGTAGCAGAAAAAATAACCAAAGATGTTATAGAACACATGGACACAAAACCATTCACTAGAAGTAATTTCCAAGCATCTGGTGTGGATATAAGAGTAAGATATTATACTGTAGCATCAGAAAGACAAGAGATAAAATCTAAAATCACAGAAGAAATCTTAAAAAAGATAAAAGAAGAAAAAAGCGTTAAGTTTGCTTACCCCCATACAGAAGTTTACTTGAATAAGGGGAAGTGAGTGGGTTGGGATTATAGAAATATTTATAACCTAAAATTATTCTTATTCAATTATGGAAATGCAAGAAATTATCGCTGATGTTCGCAGTCATTATGATGAAGGAATCAAACCTTTATTAGAAGGAAGAAATTATAATATGGCGGGTTTTGAATTAGGCAATCTAGTTGGAGCTACAATTAAACCAAATGCTCTCAACTTTGCAACTTATCCTTCTGGAAAAAATTTTGTTGGTAGTGCAATTCTCTTAGAAAAAGAATTAAAAAAGCAAAATCCCGATCCAGAGAGTAAGATATCTCTATTTGAGGGATTTTTGTCACAAGCAGAATTATCTATAAAATCTAAGAGAATTGGTGGAAGACTTCCTGGAAATTAACCCCTCAAAACCCTTCCCTCACCACTCTCCTCACGCTCGCACTCGAACAACGGGTCTGTCAAATCATAGGGAGTTTTGATTAAATTATCCTTTCTTGTCAAATGGCGGGAGTTGTTCTTTACTTTTATCAGCAATAATTTTTATTAATTCTTTCATAGAAGTCTCATAAGTTTCAAAAAAAGTTCTTAATCCTTTTGGCATTTCAGATTTATAAACTTCAATATTTCCCATCAAATCCTCTCAAAACCCTCTCACCACCAGATTTCATATCCTTAATCTTAAACTTACCTGAACTGACTTCTTCTTTTCCAACAAAAATCACTTCATTAATCTCTTTACTATTTGCATATTCCAAAGCCTTTGAGGGCTTGCCATAATAAATCAAACAACTCTTTCCTTTCTCTCTCAACCTCTGAACCAATTTAATCGCTTCTCTATCTTGATTAAGACTTACAACCAAAGTTTTTTCCTTATTCAAACCAACATCTGCCAAAGCCGAAATCCTATCAAGTCCAAAAGAAATTCCTGTCGCAGACAAATTATTAATCTGATAACTTCCTCCTGCACAAATAGTTTCCTTAATCTTCGGAGTTTTTATCTCAAACACATTTCCGTCATAATAACTCAATCCCCTAACTAATGAAGGCTTAAAGACAACTCCAACTTTGTAAAACTTGCAATATTTCTCAAACTCTTGAACTTCCTTAAATGAATCATATTTCTTAAAAAAATCCTTTGGCTTTTTCAAAACAGCAAGAACTTTCTCTGCACCAAGTTTCTTCAAATTCGCCAGAACTTCTTTCTCACTCAATTTATCTAACTTATCAATTTCCCGCAAAATCTGTTCTTTGTTTTTCCGAATCTCAAGTTTATCCAAAATCTCATTCAATAATTTCCGATTTCCAAAAAAGATTTTAATAGGAATATTCAATTCACTAAAAAGATTTTTCACAATATCCAAAACCTCTGCTTCTTCTTTCACACCAGATCCAATAATATCCACATCACATTGAGTAAACTGCCGAAGCCTATTGCCCTGAACAGGCTCATCCCTAAAAACAGGCCCAATCTGATATCTCCTATAAGGCAACTTCTTGTTTTTCACAATTCTCTTCAAAGGAAAAGTCAATTCATAACGCAACGCAAGACTTCTCTTCCCCTTATCTTTCAACTTAAAAATATCAGACACTGCTTCATCGCTTGCATTCTCGCCCTGCACAAAATCCTCATATTCCACAACAGGGGTCTCAGCCGGCCCAAAACCATATTTCTCAAAAGTCTCAACTATAATTTTCCGAATTGCCTCTCTCTTTTCAGCATCTTTCCCAATATAATCCTTAAATCCTTTGACTAATTCTATTTTCATTTCGCTAACTCCCAGATTAATTCATCTTTCTTTTTATTTTGTTTGGTTAATTTAAAATTATTATTCAACAACACTTTTTGCGATGCCTTATTTTCAGTGTCTGTGACTGCGGTTATTTTTCCTAATTTTTCAAAATCTTTTAACAAGTTAGACAAAGCAGAAGTTGCTATGCTTTTTCCCCTATATTTTTTCAAAACAGAATAACCCACTTCATAATTTTCTTTTGGTTTTTTCATAAATCCAATATTTCCCGCAAATTTTCCATCAACAAGAATCGCAAATTCATAAGAATCTTTCTGGAAAACAGATTTCAAACCTTTCGGGAAATAACTAAAAAAAGTATCTTCTCTTTCCTTGGAATACTCACGATTTAATGTTCTAAATAAAATTCTAAGATAATCTCCAAATCCAAATTTTCGCAATTCAATTTTCATTCTCTTTTCTCCTCTATATTTGAAAATTTTCTAAATTTTCCATTCATAGTTTTTTCTACCAGTGTAGTTTCTTTTTTTCTAAAAAAGAAACCCATAAGGGTGAAAGAAGGGAGTTGAACCCTCGTCTTGCGGACCACAACCACACGTTCTACCGTTAAACTACAGTCACCATAATTTAATTTAGTTGAATAAGGTATAAAAAACTTATTAGAATCAGCCTTGAGCACTAATTTAAAGGGAAGGTTAAGCAAAGGAAACAGATAGGTGTCCTCGCAAGCACAGCTAAAAAAACGTTTCCTAACAATGATGGGGATAATTCTCACAATTTATCTTAGCTATCATAATTTTACCTATGATTCTCTATTTTTAATACTTTCGCTCAAGAATTTACTCGCTCGTAAACTCGCAAATTAATATAAAAATAATTAACAAAAATCACGCTTAAATACTATGTTATCAAATTTCTTTAGTGAGAAGTCTTAACAAAGTCCGACTTCGAACCATCAATCTTCGAGCATCGCGAGGAGCTAATTTTATATACTCAAATTATTACCCTAAATCATGGTAAAACAAATCAATATCGCAAAGGCACTCATAAGATATAATGGAAAATATCTATTGCTCAAAAAAGCAAATGACACATATTTTCCAGAAAATATAGGAAAGTGGGAATGTTCTGGAGGAGTGCTTAAGGAAAATGAAACTCCTGAAGAAACAATTTTAAGAGAAACAAAACAAGAAACAGGATTAGAAGATAAAATTGTCAAAGAACTTCCATCACTGAGAATGACAGATGAAAATTACGATAGCCAGTGTAAAGTTTATCTACTTGAAGCACCAAAAAAAGATATTATTCTAGACCCGAAAAAACATTCTAAATATAAATGGGTTGCTCCAGAAAATATCAAAAATATGAATCTTGTTCTCTATGCGAATTTACTTCTAGAATTTTTCAATAATCCTGAAATTTATCTTAACTAATTGCTCGCTCGTAAACTCGCAGATTAATACAACTAATAACTAAAAACCCACGCGTAAATCAAATACACATTAACAAATATTCCTAGCGAAGCGCCTTAACGAAGTTTGGCGAGGAGCTAATTTTATATACCCCAATTATTACCCTAAACCATGAAAAAATACGAACTTTTAGCACCAGCAGGGGACTTTCCAATGCTAGTCGCAGCTATAAATGCAGGCGCAAACGCAGTTTATTTCGGATTAAAAGAATTCTCAATGCGAGCAACAGCAAAAAATTTCACAATAAAAGACTTAAACAAAATAGAAAAAATCTGCAAACCCAAAAATATCAAAAGATACTTGACATTAAACACAATAATCTACAGCGAAGAGATAAAACAATTAGAAAAAGTAATCAAAAAAGTCAAAGGAAAAGTTGATGCAATCATTTGCTGGGACACAGCAGTAATCAAGTTATGCAATAAATACAAAATACCATTCTTTGTTTCAACTCAAGCATCTATTTCAAATATAGAAGCAGCAAAATTCTACAAAAGTTTAGGAGCAAAAAGAATAATTCTTGCACGTGAATTAAACTTAAAACAAATAAAAGGAATTTCAAAAATAATTGATATTGAATGTTTTTGCCACGGGGCAATGTGCGTTTCAATTTCAGGAAGATGTTTCACATCACAATTTTTGTTTAACAAATCTGCAAATCGCGGAGAATGTTTACACCCATGTAGAAGAACATACCAAGTAAAAGACGAAGAAGAAAATGAACTAAAGGTAAACAATAACAGAATTTTCTCAGCAAAAGATTTATGCACATTACCTTTTATAGAAAAAATGAAGCAAGCAGGAATAACAAGTTTCAAAATAGAAGGGCGAAACAGAGATTCTCGTTATGTTGATGCAGTCGTACGAATCTACAAAAAAGCTTTAGATAAAAAACTAAATGAAAAAGAAGTAAAACAATCAATTGAAGAATTAAAAAAAGTTTACAATAGAAAATTCTCATCAGGATTTTATAATAAAATTCCAACCTCTGATGATTTTACAAATACTGAAAACAGCGAAGCAACAGAAAAAAAACATTTTGTCGGAAAAGTTTTGCATTATTTTTCAAAAATCAAAGTTGCTACAATAAAAGTTTCATCTCAAATAAATGTTGGTGATGAAATTATAATAATTGGGAAAACAACTGGTATAGAAAAATCAAAAATCACCCATATGGAAATGAAAAAAAAATCTGTTCAAAAAGCTAAGAAAGGTGATGAAATAGGAATCAAATTACCAAAAGTAAGAAAAAATGACGAAATATACGTCATTAAAAAAAATTAAAAAGTATAAGTTGTTGTCTGTCCACAAAGTTGTTCATTACCAGATGCGTCTTCAAAGTATGCTGTAACTTCAACAGAATCTGGTGCAGTCACTCCACTAGAAGTATCTGTTGTAGTAAATCCAACTAATTTTGCTACATTTCCCTCCACATCAATTGCGGCAGGTGAATTCTCAGAGTTAACAGAATCTCTAAACACTAATTTCACTCCAGCAATTTCATCATTATTACTTCCAGTCCTTTCAAGTGTTACATCACAAGCTGCTCCAGTACAAACTACTGCAGTTGCTTGAACATCAACGTTTAAACATTTAGCACTTAATTCAAGATCCTCTGCTCCGCCTTGAATAACTCTATTTACAACTCCCCAAACAATACCTACAGCAACTAAAACTAAAAGTATAACCAACAATGTAGTTACAATCGCTGATAATCCCTTTTTATTATTAATCATATTGACCTCCTTTAATATTTTATAAAGTGAATTCTAATTTAAAAACATTTCTAATTATCTAAAACTATCCAATAATCTAAAAAATTCTTTTCTATCAATAACTTTATCATTCTCTGAAAAACCAATGTGTTCTGCAAATTTCCAAAATGTTTCTGGCTTATAACCTTGTTTTTTCAATGAAGCAATTGTAGGCAACTTTGGATCATCCCATCCAGTATATTTTCCTTCTTTAATTCCTTGAGTAAATTTCGTAGATGACAATTCCATATCAGTAAATTTCCATCGCCCTAAAAATCCTGTCCAAGGAAATTGCTTTTCCTTTCCAAGAACTTTAAAAATCATTTTTTGCCTTTCAGCATTATCCCTATGTTCTTTAGCTCGAATAATGTGTGTCATTTTCATTTCAATATCATCAACAGCAACAGCGAGATTCATCAACGGCCAAACCCGATATTTCTTTTTTTGCCGAGCATGTTCTGTTAAATTAATTCTTGCCAACGGAAAATCACGCATCGCAGGATTTTTGTCTTTCATATTCGACTTAAATCTCAAAACAGCTTCACCTTCTTTATAATTTGTCAACATTTTCCCCCACATTTCTAAATTTTCCTTAACATCTAATTTCCTACAAGGACAATTCTTTTTTTCAGAAACAAATTCCTTAAACGTTTCAGATTCACAAGTACAAACATAAACAGCATTTTTCCTAATCAACTTCTCAACATATTTATAATACAATTCCATTCTGTCTGATTGAATAACAATTTTCGCCTTATTATCAAAAAGCCATTTACTTTCCTTTTCAATCATTTTGTAAGCCGGCTTGTAAATATTTTCAGGATTTGTATCTTCAATTCTAACATAAAATATTCCTCCATATTTCATAACATAATCAAAAGAAATACTTGATGTTAATGCGTGTCCAATATGAAAACCGCCAGAAGCTGAAGGTGCAAATCTCATAATCACTTTCCCTTTCTTCGCACCAGGCAAATCAGGCAAACCTTCACGAACCTTCCTTTCACTCACAACTTTCTTAAGTTTCTCAAACTCACTTTTCTGTTCTTCTAATGAAAGAGAATTAATTTCCTTGACTATCTCAGAAATCTGCTTCACATATTTTCCAACTTCGCTTTTTTTCAAACCATCATGAAATAAAGAAGAAATCACATTTCCCTGCATCGCCGTCCCCTCATGACCCAAAGCATTCTTCAAAGCATATGCATGTGCCTTTTTTTCTAAATCTTTGACATTCATAAATAATAAAGGGAAAACAGATTAATAAATTATTCCATTCTAATGCCAGATTTTCTTTCCAAAACCTCAATCCTCTGCTGCAAATGATAAATCTGGTTTGATAAACTTTCGATTTGATTTGTCATATCTGTAAATCTTTTAGCCAATCTTCTTTTTCTTTCTTCAACATTTACAGAAATAGGTTCATCAACATTTCCCGCAGGTTCTGCAGATTGAACTCCTGACGCCATACTCCCAAGGAAATTAAATCCATTAGAAGATGATTCAGTTTGTTGAGGAACAGTCTCAATAGCAGGTTCTTGCTGTGTCGCAACATCTAATTGCTTTTTATATTTCTCAGTCAAATCAAGCACCCTATCATTTTTTCTATGTCTAAATAAAGCCATATTTAATAAAAGAACCTGTTATTTTTAAATTTAGTTATTAATTGCCACTCATTTCATTCGCGAATTAATTATGCTAATAATATAAAATTTAACGAAAACCTGACAAAGTCTAGTTTGAGTCAGATAATCACGAACAAAGTGAGTCTAGAATTTCAAAAGGATTTTTAAATATCACATACTTTCATAAACCATGGCGAAAATAAAATCAGTATCTGAGATAATTGAAGAAATAAGCCCATATTATCAAAAAAGAGCTAAAATGAAAGAAGCTGAATTAATTAATTTTGCCCCAGAAGGGGAACACTTAATAGGCTATGATTCAAACTCAGAAACCTTAGAACCAATTTATTTTTTCATGCTTGATTTGCTAAATGATTTTGGATTACCTCCAGAAAAACTTGTAGATAGTTTTTCATCAACTCCTGGCTCAGGACATTTTGCAGAATTAGGTCAAAGAGCAACAATCATGCAACAACAAGCAACTAAAATCTTGGGAGATACCAACACAGTTCTAAGGAGCGTGCTTAATGTAGTCTATGATTTAAAAGAATTCAAAATAAGGTTAGAACATTACAATGGTTTAAATTCCAAGGATGAAAACATAAAAGATGCTTCTGTTTTATCCTTAAAACAAATCTGGATGGATAAAGTAGATATTGCGAAACAACAGTCAAGCATAAAAGCCATGGCCTTAGGACAAGCAGGTTTTCAAACATTAATTGATGCTTTTTTAGTCGCAAAAGAAGAAAAAGATGTTGAGAAATTGGATTTAAATGATAGGGTTAAAAGAATCCTAAAACCAAGAATTTTAGAATTTAATCATTGGCTTGAACAATCAGAAAAAGAATTGAAAAAAAGATATGAAATTGAAAAAAATTATTTAAGAAGCCAAGTTAATAGCTTAAAACTTTATTCACGATGGGCAAAGCCATATCTTAAGGCAGCACAAGAACTTGAATCACAAGATTTAGGAAGAGAACCAGCATTAGTAAAAACATTCAATACAATTTTACTTGAATTAACTTTATTTAGTAAAAGAAAAATAAAAGTAGCTGAAGAAGCTATAGAAGGAAATTTACCAAAAGAATTCTCAAGCAGATCATTCCAAAAATCATTAAAAAGAGATTATTATATGTGCATCTTAGTGGATTTTAAATTCAGAGGAATTCCCCAAAGAGTAAGCCAACAACCACATTATGTATTTGGAGGAAAAGCAGAAATAACTTTCAAAGGTTATGCATTAAATGGTGACGAACTTAAAAAATTAGAAGAAGAATTAGCAAAATCAGATATGAATGATGTTTTATCTTTAGTTGAAGGAACAACAACAGAAAGTTTAGACCAATTACAAGAAGAAATTAATTTCTTTTTAGAAGAAACAGAAAAAGTAGATGAAAAAAAGGAAAAACCAAAATCAGAGTCAAACCCTTTTCTCGCTTTAATTGGAGCATATAATACTAAGGGAAAAAAAGATGAGGAAAAAAAAGAAGAAAAAAAAGAAACTATTGTTAAACCAGACAATTTTATTGAATCAGAACATCTTAGACCTTTAGCAGCAGAAGTCGCAAAAGAAACTTCACTCAAATTATTTGATACTTACAAAAAAGCTCACGGCATGCCGAGCTACTTTCCTTAGTAGCAAAGGTGAATGCATAATTCCCTAAATAATGCCCAAGAAAAAAAACAAAGTTTCTAAAAAAGACAAGAAAAAAATAAAAGAGATTCAATCAAAGAAAAAGATAATCAAAAAAGAGTCTACTCTTGAAAAAGAAATTGAAGAAACAGAAGAAGCACTTGGGGAAACTGAATTCAGAGAATTTCTTGGCCCTACAATAATTTCTGCTCCCACACTTAAAAAAATATTAATTCAAGAACCCCTTGAAACAAATATAACTTCATCATCAACTTCAAACACTTCAGAAACAAGACCAGCAGATTATATGGCTTCTTCAAATGAACCAAAATATACTAATACTTCTAATGGAGTTTCAAATGAGGATGATCAAAAGAAATATGAAAGTAATTTTGGGGCCCCAGTACTTGGAACAACAAATTCAAGGAATCAAGATTCAGGATTAATAACCCCTGCAAGAGATGTTAGAATAGAAACAAATGATAACACTGCAAGAATTGAAATGAATGTTCTAGAACAAAAAAGAAGAGACCCATTTGAAGTGCAAGAAAAAAAATACAAAGAAGTTAGGCTTTAATTCACTAAATTTATAAACAATATCTCATTCTATAAAATATGGGAAAAGGTGATTATACTGTAAGTGATATCTATCAGGGAGGATACTCTTCTTTAAAGCCAAGTTATGGAGATGTTTTTACAGGTTACCATGCAAGCGCCGGCAAAATGGGTTTAACCACAGATCCAAGAACAGCAAATGTTCTCCAAGCAGCTTCGCAACATATTGCAACAGGAATAAAAAATA
>CAYORV010000008.1:0-3704 GCA_964406515.1 Candidatus Woesearchaeota archaeon
TTCTTTCTTTTGAAAATTAGTGAAACATAAATTAATGCAATTACTGTAAGAGTTGCAACCACGCCAAAAAATCCAAAAAATGGAAGTTGAACTTGTGCAGGACATTCAGTACTTTCAGTTCTCTTAGTAGGGTCACACGAAGTCCACCATTCATAAACCAAAAAATTTATAGGTCCAGATATATCATCATCACAGTCACTTATTATATTTTGTGTTATTATACAAGTTTCACCATCTATTCCACCAGTACATGATGAAAAAGTATCAAAATTACATTCATCATCCTCTCCAGGAAGATAACATTTTAAAGTTCCTGAATTATCATAACCTAAGTCTTCGCAATTAGTTATACCTCCCCAATCCCATGTAACATCTCCAGGATTACCATCACAAATTTCTCCTTGATTAACCTCTCCATCTCCACAAATTCCTCCAGGAATTCCTCCCTCACAAGTAATAGGATCAAACATACAGTTTGTACAAGTTACAGGTCCACCCGTGTATTCATCAATTTGTGGGGGGCCAGCACAATCCAATCCATTAAATATACCCAAGTTATCTCCATCACATGGTCCTCCTGCATCAGGAGCAATACCATCACCACAAACTCCCCATTCTGAATATTCTGGTTTACAAATAGCAGGATTAACTGTATCATCCCAAGCACATGAACAATCATATCCATCTCCACAAGTTATTTCAGCAGGAACACTATCCTTTGCAACCCCACAAAGTTCAGCATCATCTTTACATTCTCCCTCATTAAGATAATCTCCACAAACATTTATTAAACTACAATCTTCCTCAATAAATGTTATATCAAGGTCATTACTTTGTTCACCATTAACTATAAAATAAAAAGCATCCAATTCTCCCTCTAAAAATCCTGCTGCTTTTTCTAAATCTATTTGGGTAACTAACCATGATTCTTCTGCAGCCCCCCCATAACTACTATCTACAGTTGTAGTTATTGTGGTAACCAAATCCGGAGTAATCAAATCCCACTCATAGACATCAAAAGTTACTTCACTACCTTCTCCCAATCCTGAAAATCTTAATAACATATTTATTGTAGTAGTATCAATTATTACTGCCTTTACATCTATCTTACTTCCTGATGAATCTACCCAAGAAGCCTCACTTTCCCAACTACAACTTCCTGAACATCCATCTCCACTTGTTGTGTCACCATCATCACATTCTTCATCTACATTATTATCATTAGGAGATTGAACAGAATCATCTCCACAATATTCTGCACAAACACACTTTTCAGCGTCGATAGTTGTTTCCATGTCACATTGAGAACAACTTCCTAAGGTAGTACCATCACATGCTTCTGCTCCATTAATCACATCATCACCACAATAAGGTCCTGTTAAAGTTATACTTGTACAAGTCTCTGAACAATAAGTACATTCATCACCATAAGCAGGAGTACAAGCTACCCCATTATCAGTAGCCCCATTATCACAAACTTCATTTCCATTAACTATACCATCATCACAATAGCCTCCCTGTACTGATACTGTTGCACTACAATCATCCTTACAATAAGTACATGAACCATCATAAGGGGGACTACAAACTAATCCGTTATCAGTTGCTCCATCATCACAAACTTCCCCCCCATTAATAGTTCCATCATCACATGCTGTCACAGCCAAGTTTCCACTTGTTGCCACTTCTGCAGCGAATTTTGCCTTAAAATAATATGTCCCCCAACCAGTAGTTGTCCAAGTTGTTGATGGATAAGTTTTATCTGCAAGAGTTTTAATAAGAGTATCCCCCTTATAAATTTCAAATGTAATACTTTTGCCAGTGCAATGAGAACCCCCAGCAGTTAATGTAACTACAGTTCCACTTCTGGTATTTGTTACAGACCATGAAGCAGAGGTTAAATCACATATTCCACAAGTGCCCCCGTCGCAAGCATAGGTGCTTGCACAATCCGCATTAGTAGTACAAGATGTTTTACAAGCACCTCCACTACAAGTATAATACCCACAATCAGTTTCAGTAGGAGTGGTACATGGGGGATTGGTTAAAGAACAAACAGAGTCACCTTTTGCAGTATAAGTATCATCACCATCATTAAAACAACCAGCATCAGCACATGAAATATACCCATAACCTGAATTACATTCCCCATTATAACAAGACATACCAGAATAAAATGCATCACCATCTGCAGAACAATAGTCTGTTTGAGAACAAATTCCCCATTGATTTTGATTTACCCAATCTAAGAAAGAACATCCTTCACCAATTCCACTTATACATTCTTGCGTTTGTATCTGACAATAATTCGGGTCTCCACCATTTTGTTCATTTTTTAGATTACATGTAAATAAACTTGTCCAACCTCCACTATTACAACCCCTCCAATCATCTTCAACACATTTTCTATATGTATCAACTATGCTCGTTCCAATATAAGCACAATAACTATTTCCAGATACACAATAGTCTGGAGTTCCATCCCAATCAGAATGACAAGCACCACTGGCACATTCATCGTCGCTATAACATATTTTCCCATCATCTAATTTACAAGTTCCAGAAGAACAAGCATAATCTGGTGGACATCCCCCACAATCTTTATTAACTCCGCAAAAAGTATGAGTTTCACAATCATCATAGGCCACACAATCATCTGGGCATATACAATTCTGATTTTGACATATCTCTCCAACACCCCACAAACAATCTATATCTGAAGCACACTCTCCACAAGTAAGAAATGTTGGAGAAGAATCATCCATATCACATACTTCTCCAGAAGGACATTCATCATCATTTACACATTCAACACATTCATTACGAACAGTGTTACAATATTCTCCAGTAGGACAATCTCCACAATTAGTGCTAACACCGCAAACTGTACGGGTTCCACAATTATAACCCAAACTTGAACAAGTATCTGTACAAGGTACAATACAATTTCCCCCCTCACAAGCATAACCTTCTGCACATTGGTTGTCACTAGTGCAACTTCCAGATGTTGTACACGCATTTCCTGTTGATCTAGTGGTTATTTCATCACATGCATATCCTGTATTACAACTTGTTGTAGTCTGAGAAGTACAAGAAGCAGAACTACAAGTTGAATCAGTTTTTTGAGAATAAGTTCCATCACCATCACTAGAACAACTAGCATCAGCACAAGAAATATAACCATATCCTACATTACAGTATCCATAAGTACATTCCTTACCAGAATAAAATCCATCCCCTAAACAATAATCTGTTTGAGAACAAATTAACTCATCATTTTGATCATACCATGGAGATACAGAACACCCCCCAGATGTTCCACTCACACAAGATTTAGTTCGATATTGACAATAATTCGGGTTCCCACCTTCTTGTTCTTCTGTCCCAATCGCACAAGTAGTAGAACTAGACCATGTTCCACTACTACCACACGTTTTATAAGAACTACCAACACATTGTTCATAACCATTTGCTATACTAGAACTATCTCCAGCATCTGTTGCATCTCCATCTCCATTACTGTCCAAAACACAAGTGCTTGAAGACGAAGCACAAAATTTGCCTGACCCATCCCAATCTGTTCTACAATATCCACTAGAACAATAACTATTACTAGTACATGCTTTCCCATTAGCTAAAAGTGTAATACAACTTCCCCCAATACATTCTCCAGTAGTACACTTTGTTCCTTTTGTTCCTGCTGG
>CAYORV010000008.1:3804-18646 GCA_964406515.1 Candidatus Woesearchaeota archaeon
ACACACTCAAAGATGTTCTTTTAAACACTGGGAAGTCAGTTAAATCAGCAGTAATTGGTTTAGGTTTATTTGGATTAGTTTCTACATTAAACCTCCCCAAAATATTTGCTGATGAGATTGCCTCAAAAACAAAAGAAAATGACTGGAAAATTGAAGCAACAATTGACGTTATTCCATATAATCTCCAAACCCAAGGATTAGAAGAAGAAATAGGAGCAACTGGGGAGATTTCTGATACTTATCTTTCTCATGTTGTGCGATTTAATGACCCAGAAATAATTTGGCCGAATTATCCAATGCACTATGATTTAGTTGAAATAGAAGTAACTAAGGATAACATAAGTGATATAAATAAAATTAACATTTCACCAAGTGCTGGAACTCTAGATATACCAAAAACATTAATTAAACCTAAAATAAGTATTTATACTCCTTCAGATATTGGATTTCATTTACAAGCACATCAGATTTCTGGAAATGCTTTAGAAAAAGCGAAGGTTCCTGGAAGAGAATCATTTGAAGATTTTAATTTAGAAGAAAATCAAGATAATCATACATTAACAACTGAAAGTGAAAGAATATATTCACTAGGGATTGTTAATTTTTGGGATAATGTATTTTTTAGTGATTGGTCTGAAAGAGAAATTTATGATGATGGGACTATCAAACGGGATATTATTGAATCTTTCCCAGAAAAAGCAAACACAGAATATCAATGTTCTCGTAATTTTAAAACATTAGAAACAAGTATTTTTACAAATCTACCAATTATTAAAGAAATCTCTTTTTTAGGAGGATTAAAATTTAATTTATTTGAAATAAATGATATGCAAAAAATACAACAAATATTCCATGAGGAATGTAATGATACTAAGTCTATTCCTTTTGGCGAGGGTGGTGTCTCTGGAATTACAGAGAGAATTAGTGATACAATTATTGATTCAGAATTAAATTCAAGTATTAAAGCACAAGGACTTGGTCCAATGTTAGGATTATCTGGTTCAAAAAACATTTGTGATTGGTTAAAAGTTTATGGAGATTTTTCTAAATCATGGATAAGATTAGATACAAAAAGAAATGCTACTTTTTCAAGAGTTAGTAATACTATTGCAGAAGAAACAAGATTAAGTTATGATGATTTAATTGATTCCCCCACCAAAACTTTAATGATTGAAACAATAGTAAACTCAACTTCACATGAAGAAGAAAAAGCGCAATTTGAAATCGCCAAAACTTACAATTCCTTACAAACTGAAATGAATCTTGGTTTAGAGTTTCTTTTGGGTAAATATGTTACTCTCTCTGCAGGTTTTTGGAAAAATATTACACAAGGTTTACCAACACCAGCAAAATTTAATTACTCTAATTTTAAGGAAGATAATGCAGTTAATCTTTGGAGTTACGACGAAGAATTAAAAGATATCTCTCATCAGGGTTTTAAATTAGGTGTTAAAATTAGTTATTAAATTTCAACCTTTAACAACCACCAACGGCTTCAACCTCGCTACCTTTTTGCTTATCCCAAGTTCCAATATCAAAAACAAATATTCATAATAGTATACATAAATTTTTAATTAAAATTTATTCTGAAAGAATTCCCTCACTCTGCAGGACCTTCAGAACACAAACCAGGACAAGTTTCTATGCCATAAGGTTCATAACCTGAATCTGTTGCAAGCATTTGACATGTCTTTAAAACTTCATCTGTGCCAGTAGGCAAATCAGATGCTTTTAAAGTTCTTTCTTCGGCACAAAAAGAATATGTATTCTGTTCTACACAAGCAGTTTCACATTGAGCCACAATTGTGTTAACATTTCCTCCACCACCGACCCCTGGGAAAAGTGTTTTCCAACCCATAGTAAACCCAAGAATCAAAAAAGCTAAAATTACAACTCCTAAAATTATTAAAACAATTGTACTAGTACTTAATCTCAAACCTCTTTTATTTTGCATATCAAATTTAAGATTGTTTGATTTAAAAATGTTTTTGTTTTTCTTTACCAAAATATCTCCATTCAATGCTCAGATTCATAAAATCAATTTCTGCGAATTTATCTATGTTCAAATTTCCTTTTCCAATTAGATATTTAAAAATTTCCATGACTTGAATATTAGCTATGGCTCCTGCAATTGGGCCGAGATTTCCTGTTTGTTGTATGTCTTTTACTTTTTCAAGGCTACTCAATTGATCATTAGATTTCTGGTATTCAAGAAAATCATTAAATGTTGCGGTTTGTCCTGGAACAATTATGGGTCCAATCATTCCTAGATGCATATTATATCCTCCAGCAACACAATAAGGAATTCCATTTTTTGTTGCATATCCATCAATAATTTTAGATGTTTCTTCAACTGAAGGACTATCTGCACAGTTCACTAAAAAATCAGAACCCAATACAATCTCTTCTATATCCTCATCAAGAGAAACCATTTTTTTAAATGGAACTATCCTAGAATCTGGCAATCTCCCTTTAATTACATCAACCTTATATTTGCCAATATCTCCTAAATTGAAAAACAATTGTCTATTTAGATTACTTTCTTGTATAACATCTGGATCACTAATCCTTATCTCTCCAACTCCCATCTGGCATAATCCATTAACAATCCAAGTTCCAATGCCCCCGATACCAAAAACAGAAATTACAGAATTTTCTATCTTTTTTTGAAGCAAAAGAGTTTCATCCCAAGAAGAAGTTAGTTCATCAATAAAAGAGATTTGTCTTGCATATCTTTTATTTTCTTTATTAGAATCATATTCTCTAATAATTCTTTCGTGCATTAGAGATTCCAAACAATCATAAATCTGCTCTTTATCATAATCGCATTTAATCTTTGATAATAATTCTTCTCTTGTTTGTTCTGTATCTAATTCAGTAATTACTCTTTTAACTAGGGAATCAACTCTAAACTTTTTAGTTTTTCTAGTTCCTGTAAAAATCACATCATAAATTTCTTCAGATTCTTTTAGAATATAGATAGAATCTTTAAGTTTTAATTTTCTTGTCATTTTTTATTATCTCACAATATTCTATTTTTTTATCTTTTCCCGGCTCGATTAGTAAATTTCCTTTATTATCGCAAGGAAAAAATATTTTATAATTATCCAAGGAATCTCTTAAGAAAGAATGCTCTCTTAAATGCCAAGAACCAATTATTATTACTAAAGGACGATTTGTTTTATTTTTGTATTCAAGAGTTTTATCTAAATGAATTTTGTCTCTTAATTTGAGAATGTCTTCTATCTTTTTTTCTTCATCTTTAGATAATTTTTCTTGTTTATTAATCTTTTTTTGTAATATTTCGTCAAAACCAAAATTTGCCAAATCTATTCCAATCAACTTTATATTTTTATTATAACAGAGTTCTATTAAATTTTTTATTTCATCAAAAGAAGTCATATTAGAAACTGTTTTATTTTTTAAGATATCTTCAAATTTTTTTTTAGTATCAAGGAACAAATTTTCTAAATTTTCACACAAAACAAATTCTGGATTAATAAGATTGATTATTTCCTTCTGTTTAATAAAATCATCAATAAATCCATGAGTAGTCCCTATAAAGACAAAAGAAAAATTCATTTTTATAAAAGGTTTATTTTTACATCCAATATTTGATGCTTGTTCCACTATAATGGACTCTTTCATCAATTAACTTAAGACCCTTGTATCCAGTATCTTGGAGGGGCTTAATTTCTTCTTTCTCTTCTATTGGAATTTCTTCCAAAGTTATTTCAAGTTTTTCCATGATTTTTTATACATTTTAAGGTTTATATAAATTTCTATACTTTAACCCTTAACAACTACCAACGGTTTCAACCTCGCTACTTTCTTGCTTATTCCAAGTTCGTCTACAACTTTTACAACTTCTTCAATATCTTTGTAAACTTGCGGTGATTCTTCTGCAAGACTTTTTACACTTCCTGCCTTTACTTCAATCCCTTTTTTCTTTAAATCTTTTTGAACATCCTCTCCTTTGATTGTCCTAAGTGCATTGCCTCTCCCCATAACTCTTCCAGCTCCATGAACAGTGCTACCAAAAGTTAACTCTTCTGCTTTTTTTGTCCCAATCATTAAATAAGAAGAGGTTCCCATACTTCCTGGAATTATAACAGGTTGCCCAATTTTTCTATACGCCAAGGGAACTTCTTTTCTTCCAGCTCCAAAAGCCCGCGTAGCACCTTTTCTATGAACACAAACTTCTTTCATTTTCCCATTAATTTTATGCTTCTCAAATTTCGCAATATTATGACAAACATCATAAACAACTTTCAATTCTGATTTAGGAAATAAGTATTTCATTTCTTCCCTTAACCAATGCGTTATTAATTGCTTGTTTGCAAAAGCAAAATTAGATGCAGCTGCCGCAGCAGCATAATATTCTTTACCCAACACACTTTTTATCGGGGCATTAATTAATTCTCTATCTGGCAAATTTTTTGAACCATATTTATCTTCCATTTTTCTAATATAATCCGAAGCAACTTGATGCCCCAACCCTCGACTTCCACAATGTATCATAATTGTTACCTGCCCTTTTTTAATTCCCAAAACTTTTGCAATTTTGTCGTCGAAGATTTCATCAACATATTGCACTTCTAAAAAATGATTTCCCGATCCCAAGGTTCCTAGTTGTCCAATTCCCCGTCTTACAGCCCTATCAGAAACTTTGCTAGCATCAGCCCCATTGATAAATCCCTCTTCTTCAGTATGCAAATAATCTTCCTTAACCCCATAACCTTTCTCAACCATCCGCTTTGCCCCTCCTTCCAAAATTTTGTTCAATTCTTCTCTTGAAAGCTGGAACTTGCTCCCTCGCCCCACACCCGAAGGAATCTTTCTGTAAATTGCCTCCAAAACTTCTTTTTGTTTTTTTAAAATATCTTGCTTTTTCAAATTTGTTTTTAACAATCTTACAGAACAGTTAATATCATACCCGACTCCCCCAGGACTAATAACTCCTTTATCTAAATCAAAAGCAGCCACTCCTCCGATTGGAAATCCATAACCAACGTGTATATCAGATAATCCAATAGAATACTTTAAAATTCCTGAAAGTTGAGCCACATTAGCAACTTGTTTTAATGCATCTTCTTCTATAATAATTTTTTCAGAAATAAATATCCGACCAGGTACTAGCATACTTTTTTCTCTAGGCAATTCATATTCATTTTTTCCAATTTTTTTTAACTTCTCTTTGTATCTCATTTATCTTAAGATATTAGGAATAACTTTTAATCCTATTAATTTTTTAATATGATTTACTTTATTTATATTTAACTCATAGTAAATTGTTCCCAAACCATTAACTCTTTTATACACCATGCAAGTTATATTATGTAGGCCTTTTAATATCTTAGCAATATTTTTAAGGTTCATCTCTTCCTTAGAGATTATTCTAATATAATGGGGTTTTTTTATTCTTGCCTTATCTTTTATTATCTTCATAACATTATTTTTATTTACATCCCAGTTATAATCCACAAAGTTATCAATAACTATTTTAAGTTTCTTAGATTTTTCTGGATGTAAAAATCCTATTTCTTTTTGAAATCTTTTAAGATTCTCTTTACCATAAATGAAAATCCTGAATATTTTCCTTTTTTTATTTATTTTTTTAATCGTTTTTATTTCTAAATTATCCAATGTTTGTATAATTTGATCAAGTCCTTTTTCATTAATTGAATCCAATCCAATGTGCCTATTTTGATGGCTTTTACAAAATACCCAAGATTCACAATCAAAAAAAGCTCTAAGCCATATTTTTGATAGTCCTTTATTTAACTTAGGCATTTTCCACTCTTTCGAGTAAAAACTTTTAAATTTTTCGATTAATTTTTTATAAAGTTCTTTATTTTGTATAATACATCTCTCACCTTCTATTAGACGAGGTTTAATCTCAAATACCTTTTCAAATCTTCTCTGAAAATCTTTCAATAAAATAAAATTAGTATTCCTAAATCCAATATGGTAATATTTTTGTTTTTGAGTTAGGGGATTTTTTATTACATATCCATCAGCACAAAGATAAGCATGGATTGATGCTAAATTCTCGTCGAATTTCATGATTGATTAAAGAATTATATGTTTAAATACCTTATGTTCATCAGCAATTTTTCAGAAGCATAAATTCGCGCAGGCACATTCATCCCACCTTCTTTAGGAATTTCATAAATATCTTTTGAAATTTTATTTAGTTTCATAATTCAACCAATGGGAAAGAGTTTTTATAATTACTCAAACATCCAAAACAACTTGACATATCCAAGTCTTTCCCTGTCGCTTTACAAACATTCCATGATATGTTATTGCTTTTACATCTATGTGTATTTCATAATTTTTTGCACTATCGCCCATAATTTCAGCTTCTAATTTAAAATCCTCCTCATCTATCTTCAAACTTTTAATATTCGATAAGAAAAAATGATTACCATCAAATAAAACTAATAATTCCTCTAAAAAATTATACAAAAGAGATTCAAAATCTTTCCCACTAGCTTTTATCTTAGCCATTTTCTTTGCCTTGACTTTTCCATCATACATTGAATTAAACATAGCCAAGCCAGCATTTCCAAACATTTCTTCAACTGTTTTTCCAAATGCTTGGAATTGCACGTCTGCAGTATGTTCTAAGAATTTGAATTTTTTGTTCATCATCTTTCCCAACAAAAAAGTTTTAATTGTCTTGGCTTATACTCTCCCGATGTTGTAGTAATCGCAACAGATTGAACATAAATACTTTTCTCTGGAGAATCATCCAAATCACACTCCGATGTTATTTCACAGATTTTTGCAATACATTCAAGATAATTTGGAATTCTTAGATTGATTCTATCTTCTACATCAGAAGGAAATCCTTCGTCAATAGATTCAATCGGAATAGGAGCATTCAATATATCTTCCCTCAAAGTTTCATCTACTTGGATATCTCTCAGCACTGCTAATTCTGCATCATGAATTTTTGATGAACGATCTTCATTTTCAAGAAGACCATCACTTAAAACAATTAATATAACTCCCGATACAAGTAAGAGTGCAACAAATGCTTCCACGATTCTTATCCACCCCTTTTTATTCATATTTATTACCATACTTTTATAGTTAAAAAACCAGCCTTTTTATTATCGTCATATAATACAAGAACTTCCTTAGTATAGATATTAATATCTTCTGGGACATCTTTTTCTGCAACAATGTTTTCTATTCCATCATCAATAAAAATAAATGCAAATTCAACATTTTCAGGAACTTCTAAATTTGCTTTCAATCCTTCATAATCATCATAATATTCATTTGCTACATTATTTATATTTGTTAAATCTGAATCAAACATAATCAACAATTCAGTCTCTAGATGATTTAAGATAGGTTCTTTATTTTGTTTAAAATTTATTCTTGGATTAAATACAACAAACAAAAATACAATAAAAGTTATGAATATAGCGAATGACAATATAAATCCCACATGTGAACCTTTTTTATTCATCCCCCATTTCCACCTCTAGCAATTAAATTTGCAATAGAAGAAATTAAGAATGCGATTAACACCAATGCAAAAGAATGTTTTATTCCCGATTTCATATTTCCTTCTGATAATTTTCCAATAGCTAATCCGCTGAAAAAACCTTGAATTAAAAGCAAGTATAAGAAAGCATTAGATATTTCCTCTGCTCCTATGGCCCCCCCTTCTCCAGATATTCCTCCTATACCTGCAGATCCAAGGCCAGAAATACCAGAAATCATAGGAACAATGTAAAATTGCATGATTAAGATAATTATCATAAAAACAATAAAGATGATATAACCCTGCACAATTAATGTTGAAATTGTTGCTTTTCTTTCTTTCTTTAACTTATCAGACATGTTTACCGCCTTTGCAACAGCTTCAAGAATCCCCCCAATGTCTCCCCCAGCTCTTTCTGCTTGCCCTATTAATGTTAATGCCCTAGAGATACTATTATTGTTAACATCCTTGGAAAACACAGTCAAAGCAGAGTTTAATGGAATTCCCAAAGAGATTTGATTTGCTAGTTTTTCAATATGTGGATTTAAAACCCCATAAGATTTACCTTTCATATTGATTATACTTTTACTAATTGGAGTTCCTGTTTTTACACTTTCAACAAGATTTCTGGCAAATTCCAAAAACATATCTTCTTTTTCCCCTGCAATTCTTGATTCATTAATTATAGAAATTACAAAAGGCGAAATTCCAACAATAACTCCCATACCCATTATAAGAAAAAAGAAATCTGTCTTAAGCATTAAAAGAGCTAAGAGGATAATTATTACTCCAGCAATAATTCCTATCTTGTGTATTTTTTTTATTTCCATTTTATGACGAAGATTTCTTCAAATACAAAAATGTGAGAAATGCAGCATTTAATAGTGAAACTGAAAGTACCATGATTAATGTAATTGAAGAAGTTTCTAAAGCAATTCCCAACCCACTGATTTTCATCATCATTAATAAAAGCATTAAAATCATTGGAGCAGCAATAACAACACTAATATATACATCCATAAATGTTTCAGCTGCTTTTGTATCTTTTTCCCTTTCAAGCCTATGTTCAAAAAGCAAAGTTTGAGATCTTTTGTCAAAAAATTCTCTTAAATCTCCTCCAGAAGTAATTGTGGTAGCCAATCCATTAAGCAAATCTCTTAATTTTTGACTCGGACTATTTAATGCTGTACTCTTTAATGAAGTAACTAAATCATAACCATAAACATTAATTTTATTTATTAATTTTGTAAATTCCTTACCAATATTTGGATATTCTCCAGTTGCAAGAATAATCTTAAATATTTTACTAGGCTCAAGCATTGATTGGGAAATTGCAGACATATGAATTGTTGAAAAGGGTATTTCATGATTAATCTTTTTTTCTAAAGATTTTCTCTCTAATGAAGGATAAACATACATAAATCCAAAGGTTCCAAGAGGAATAACAATTAAAATCCAAAAAAGTTCTAAAAATCTCCGGCCTATCCCTTCTATAGTAAAAGTTATTATGGAAGATTCAAAACCAAGCTTAAAAAATAAGAAAAATAAAAAAACCGCAAAAGCAATAATTAGGGATATAAACGTAGAAAATAATGCTAATGCGAAATAGGTTGTTGGAGTAAATTCTAAGTTTGTTTGTATCAAATCTTTCTTTAGAGTCTCAAAACTTTTTTCTTGAACTAATTTTTTAGAAAGATTATAGAAATATTTATTTGCAATCTTTGAATGCATTTTTGGTTTTTCAACTTCTTCGGAAGCAACTTTTTCCCTTCCTTTTTTTATTCTTTTTAGTGTTTCTTTCTCCAATACTGAAAGTTCTCTAGAAGCTTTTTTGCCTCCCTTAACTTTCCCCCCCCCTTTTGTCAAGAAAATTTTTTGCTTTAATTCCTCAAGTTTTTTTGGTTTAGCATGCAAGGGTTTTGCAAGATTAATTTTTTCAAGTCCATTAAGAATATTTTCATTTATATTCTTAAAAGAATTTTTTAATGTTTCAAGATGATTTCTAACCATCTTTTTTTCTTCATTATCTTTTGCATTTTCAAGATGGTTAAATGATGAATCAAGTTCTGCAATTGCTCTTTCTGCTAAAGAAATCGTTTTTTTCAATTCTTCAAAGTTTGCTCCATTCATTTTAAAATTTTAGAAATTTGTGTTTGAATTTTTAACATCATCTTTTTTGAATTGTTAAAATTCTCAGGATCATTTTTTTTATAATCTTCTTCTAATTTTGATTCTAATTGCTTAAGTGTTTTAACAAGTTGATTAAGAGTTGGAATATCACCTTTTTTCATATACAAAATAATGAATCCGCTTTATTAAATATTTTGATTAACTCAATCCAAATTCCCTCAAAACTTCTTGGGGTTTTTTATAATATCGATTAACAACTTCTTGGATTTCTTCAAATTTGAGAATTTTCTTTTGATGTAATTTATAAATTAATTGAACCCTTCTTCTAAATTCAAGCTCAAGTTCATCTACTCTTATCCCATATCTTTTAGAGATTTTTTCAAAAACTTGACTATTTCTTTTAAAATAAAAACTATCTTCCATAGGATTCCACATAAAAGGCGTGTTTGTAAGTGCAATTCCATTTGAATTCACCTTGGTTATTTCAACGATTTCTTTAAGTTTCCTTGTTTCTTTTTTATTTACAATAGCGTGCGTCATAATACAAACACAATCTAGAACATTAACAAGAGTTGGAGAAAGTTCTATTGGAGGAGTTTCCAATCTTTTTATTAAAGTATCAACAGAATCTGCGTGCATTGTACTTATAGAAGAATGTCCTGAAGCCATACCCTGAAATAACACTGATGCTTCCTTACCCCTAACTTCACCAACAATAACATAATCTGGATTTTGTCTGAATGAACTTTTTAGCAAAGTAAACAAAGTTATATCATTTTTCTCATTAGCACCTGTTGATGTTCTAGAAACACTTGGAAGCCAGTTTTCTCTGGGCAAATTTAATTCACGAGTATCTTCGATACTTACAACACGAGCCTCAGGAGGAATAAAAAAAGCCACAGCGTTTAGCAAAGTAGTTTTTCCTGATGCTGTTCCACCTGTGATTAGCAAATTCATTTTATACTGAACTAAAATCCACAGATAAGCTAGCATTTCTGGACTTAATGTATTAAAACCAACTAACTGAATTGGAGTCCAAGGTTTTTTCGTGAATTTTCTAATCGTAAAAGTCGGACCTTTACTAGTAATGTCTTTCGTGTATGTTGCATTAACTCTGCTTCCATCAGGTAAACTTCCATCAAGAATAGGGCTCGCATAAGAAATATATTTTCCACACCTCTGCGCAAGTTTCTCGACAAAACTTTCTAATTGGCCTTCTTTCTTAAAAATAACGTTAGTTTTCAAATTTCTATAAATTCTATGAACAATATAAATTGGACTATCAATACCATTACACTCAATATCTTCTATGAAATAATCCCTTAAGATTGGCTCAACTTCATTAAACCCAATAAAATTCCTACATAAATAATAATATATTTTTCTATAAGTCTCATAAGATAAATTCCATCCAAATTCAGCAGCGAATATTTTAAATCTTTTATCAATATATTCCAATAAAGCATCTGGTTTTTCTTCAACAACCTTATAAAAATTAATTACATCCCTCATAGCTTCTGTCATTTGTTCTCGATATTTTTCTTCTTCTTCTGTTAAAATAGGTTCTTCAATATCATATACAACCTCATAAAGTTTAGGGTCCCAATAAATGTGTACAAATGCAAAAGGAGAAATAACACAGTACCTAACATCAATTTTTGTTTTATCACTTATTTTTTTTAGCGGAGGAATTTTTGGTGAAAAATCAATCTGCGCTCTTGGGTAATCAAGTATTCCTTGTTCCATTATATTAACTCCATATTGATTATTGTTTTAGTATTTTCAATACCATCATTTGTTATAGATAATTTGTAAGCAACAGAAGATTTAGTTAATATTTTTTGCTCGTCAAGTCCTTCAAATCTCACATCATAAGCATAACTATAATCCTTAGTTATATTTACAAAATTAGCACTTCCGATTTTTTCAGTATAAATAATTAAATTTCCATCACTAATAGGTCTTCCCGGTTCACTATATTCGAACTGGCTTTCAATTTCAAAAAATAACTTGTTTCTAGAACCATCAAGAGTTAAGCTCCCTTTTTTAATTCCTAATTCAATTATTCTCCTGTTTCCCTGGCCCCCTAAATTTAATATTGTTGAATCAATTTCTTTCATCATTGTTATTGATTGATCAATAATTGTTTTATCTTGCAACTCCTGTATTTTTGGTCTTGCAAATGCCAGAACAAGTCCAATCATGACTAATGCAATTAAAGTATAGATTACCGTCTCAACCCAAATTTGCCCCCTATAGTTTTTTGAAAAAAAACTATTCCTCTTTCTTTTCATAGAATTCTAAATAAAATCTGATTTAAATAATTAATGCTAATCCTACAATAAACAACTTTCAATTCCAGAAATTGTATCAGAAACTTCGCACTGCTGTCCATCTATAACAGGAATAATTTGTATTAAATCTGGCTTTGAAGTATATCCACTTGCAACATATGTTAAACCAGCATTTTTTCCCGGAAGTTTAACTTCTCCTCCCGAAGGATAAAGTGTTAACCCAATTCCTTGTTGATCTATATTTGTCAGAGTATAAGAACCGCTTGCTCCAGCAGATGAAATTCCAACAAGTACTTCATCAACATCAATATCTCCGATACTGAGTGAGAATTGAACAGTCTTTGCAGTTGAATCATAACAAGTGTAAATTGGATTAATTGTAACTTTATTGAAATTTCCAAAACAAGATTTAGCACCTTCAACTTGGTCTTTTAATGTGCTGTTAACAATTCCCCAAACAATTGCTGCAGCAGCCATTACTAATGCAATCATAAGAACAACAGTAATAACTCCAGAAATACCTTTTTTAGAGGATAATATCTTCGCCATATTGACCCTCACAAATATAAGTTTTTCTTCCGTCTTTTCCTTCCCCAATTAAAACAGGGAACACAGTAATTTTATCTGGATTTAAATCCCCTAAATCAAGAGGCCCTGAAAAAGTTCCTCCTTGTCCTAATCCAGTGTCGACCCATCCGTCGTCAGAATCTAACTCTTCTGTTGTATGACTTCCCTCTTCAAATATTTTTATTCTTACTCTAAAGATAGGAACATTTCCTCTATTAACAATACTCAGAGTATCTGTTGAAGAAGAAAAACTTGCGTCAAATTCAACATCTTCACAAACTAATTCTATATTTTTTCCGAATTTTGTTGCACTCTCTCCGACCATGCCCCTAAACCAAATAAAAATAATCAAAGCAACAACAACAACCATAGCAATTAGTAGAACTGTCGCAATCACTGGAGAAATCCCTCTCTTTTTCATTTTGTTTAAAAGCATTTTAAGTTTATAAATTTTGATGTTGAAGATTAATCAAAAGGAACACAACAACAATAATGTGGAGAAGAGGGATTAAGAGGGTTACAATATTCACTGATATCATAAGGTTCACAAATACCTGGACAACCCCCTCCACAATTTGAAGCACAAAAAGATAATGAATTATCATATCCTAAATAAGCACAAAATTGTTCACAAGATTCTACAGCATCCATTTCAACACATTCTTTTGTATCGAAATCACACACATAATTATCCGGACATCCGTCTTTTTTGCCATCACAAGCAGAACATGCACAATCTTCTCCAAGAGATGTTTCACAAATATCATTAGAGTTACAGAAACTACAATCACTTGGTTCTCCAACACAAACCCAATCTGTTTCAGTTTGACATGTAGATGAACACCCATCGTCACCCTGAGCAGGGAATTTCCCATCATCACAAGTTTCGCCAAGATCAATATTTCCATCACCACAGTATAGGATAGTTATACAAGTTGTACCTGCACATTCTTCTGTAATAGAATCACAAGTATCAGTACAAACTTCTTCACAGACAGTTCCACATTCTGCTCCTACATCTGCACAGGTATCAGTACAAGCCTCTGGGAGAACACAAGTTCCTATTGCTCCATCACAAACAAGTCCTTCACCAGGATCAGATATTTCACAATCATTTGGTAGACAAGTTCTTGAAATCTCACAATCATCCAATGTTGTTCCACATTCCCTACTACCACAAACTTCCGCATCTGTTCTTTCATCAGTACAATCTTCTGGAGGTGGAACATAACAACTAATCTCTTGCCCAATCTTTGCATCACTGCAACTAGCCAATCTTATTTTTCCTTCAACTTCTTGCCATCTAATAGGAATAATTTCAATCCGAAGTCCTTTTAAATCAGCAACATCAGTAAATTTGATTGTCTTTTCATTACCAGGAGAATCAGGAGTTAAGGTATTCTTTTCTTTATCAATTCCTTCAAGACCAAATACAATAGAATTGCCATGTTTTAGTTTTATATCAACTTTTCCAGACAAATCTTCTGTCGCAAGTTCTGCATCCTCATTTGTCGTCGCATATATAAAAAATCCTGCAAGACTAAACAAACCATTATTCTTTACAGTAACATCTAGACTATCTGTACCACAATCATATACCACCTCTTTTATGAACATAGAAGACCCTTCAGGACATTCAATAGCATCTTTTGGAATATAAGTTTTAACCCATTGGTAAACAAGCAAGCTCATCACAATCGCAATCACAACTAACAAAACATACCCAACCATTATGCTCAACCCTTTTTTATCCTGTGATAACATGTTTTTCTCCTTCAATTTCTTGGGAAACAACAAAATAGAAATAATTCTGTCCTTCTTCTCCATCTAGTGCAAATTGATATTCAACTTCATCAATTGTGACAGCAACAACACCAGATTCAGTTTCATCTAATATTAAATCTGCTGTGCAAGAATTAGTCCCATCACACACCCTCACTTGCAAATTATTTTTATCCCCAAAAATAAAAGAAAGGTTCTTTCCCTCTCCAGCATATTCAACATAATCTTCAATAAAATCTCCTAAAAGTATATTCATGTCTTGACCATTAGTAGTCCCATAATCAATAACATTCTGGCTCTCAATTCCTAACTCCTCACCCAAATCATAGAGTTTCACAGAGTTTTTTTTACGCGAATAATTTAAAACAGTGGCAAATGTTATGAGGACGATAATAATTAATATTGCAGCGATTAAATAAAATTGTCCTTTCTTGCACCTCATAATTCTAAAAGAAGAAAATAGTTTATTAATTTAATGTTTCACGCGATTTCAAATGTAGACCCGAGCGATTTCACGAGATGTTATCCTGAAGGTAAAAATAAAAATTCGAGTGAGGTCGGGAGC
>CAYORV010000008.1:18746-31088 GCA_964406515.1 Candidatus Woesearchaeota archaeon
GAAGGTAAAAATAAAAATTCGAGTGAGGTCGGGAGCAGAATGTTTGCGTGGCAAACCTTTGGTACGGGATAAAATTAATAGAAAAAATTTCAACTTCCTGTTGGGTTGCAGGAACTGTGAAGAACCCGCTGGTGGTTCTCATTGTAGACCCCGAGAATTTACGCGAAAGAACAATCATTATTTATGGATGAATCTTGAGCGTGAGTTCGAGTTAAGGTTTGCGTAGCGAACCTTTGGCATATTATAAAATATTAAAATTATTGTAGACCCAAAGGTTTGCTCAAAAAAACCCACTAAGCTACCTTTACTCTTCCTCAGCTTTGCGATCTGCCAAGCATCTAAATAGCTGTTTAGGGCTGCTCCGATCAAGGCCTGACCCATTTCGCAACTACAAGATCAAAGCAGACAAAACGTCAACGTCCGAACAAAGACTTAATAGACACTTCGTCACTTACCTTCTTGCAGTCTGCTTAAAGCCCACTAGCAAACAGCGGAGGGCTAAACCGCCAACCTGGTCTACAAAAATATAGAACAATTTGAGTATTTAAGAGTTGTGATTAAAATTATTTAAAGAGTTATTTATTAAAAAAGTATATGGATTTAGATTCTTTAAAGAAAAAATTAAGAGGATTTAAAGATAAGAACATAATTATTACAAATCATGCAGAATTGCAAGCATTTGTAAGAGATATTGATATAAACGAAGTGAAAAAGAATATAAGAAATCCTGAAAAACTGGTTTATGCTAAAGAACAAGATTCAATTAAAGAAGATGAAGAAAAATATGATTGTTATTTTGCTTACTCAAAACATTTATATCATAGATATGTGTTAATTATAGACGGAAAGATTATTATAGTAACAATTATTAAAATAAATAGAGATTGGCAAAAAGCAATAGGTTAAAATGGAAAAATTTAATTTTGATTATGATATAGAAAATGATGATTTATTTGCATACTTGGAAGGAAAAAAATCGTCTGGGGCAGTTGAATTAGGAGATTTTATTTTAGATTTTGATAATAAGGGAAACTTAGTTGCTATACAGATTCTAAATGTTTCTGAAGTATTTAAAAAAGTTTTATCAAAGATAATAAATATTGCTCAATTAAAACAGATTCAAGTTGAAATAATTAACTTTAGAAATATGGATGCCATTAAATTTAAAGTTATATCTGCAAAAGAAGAAGAAACCGCAAATATATTTATTCCTCATATCAGGGAAAAAAGTCCTGTTTTGAATTATTAAGAGTTTGGTTAATTCATTGAAATAGGTTCATCAAAAGGATATAAAGAAAATTTCATACCCCTTCCTTTTTTCTGTGCACTCCTCTTTTCCAGATTAGATAATATTTCCATATTATGGTAAATTTTTTTTGATGCTTGGTCCATCTCCATCTGACTTTGATTCTTCACTAAAGTAGCTAATTCATTCGTTGACAAATACTCATCGAATTTTTGGTATATTTCAATAGTTTTATCAATGAAATAATGTAATTTTTGTTTTTCTTCATTATTTATATCTAATGTATCTATTTCTCTTATTCTTCTTTCCATGAATTCATAAAATTTTTCTTCTTGATAATCCATCTTATTTAATAGTTTCAGAAGTTTATATTTTTTTATGTTATTCCTCTATTGTATAGAATGATATGCTTTTCCAGCTTCGTCTAAATCAGTTTTATATACACTTCTATAAAAAAATAAACATGCCTTTTTAGGTTTAAGTGATAATATTCCTGCATCTTTTAACCCTTTAAGCGCCTTTAAAGTATCCCGAAGACTTATCCCCCGAGTAATATCCCCTAATGATAAATGAGGATTCCTAAAACTTATTGTTTTTATCTTTTTATTTACTACTGTCTTAATAATATCCTTTTCATAATTCCTTAAACTTTTTTCATCCATACTTTTGCATCACTTCTCAACTATTTAAGAATTATTACATTTCAATAATCATATAATAAAAAAGGTTATCCCCTAAACAAAATCTAAAAAATAAAGAAAAAGAAAACAACTAAAAAGTTTATAAATATTGTTTTCTGCTCCTGAATAATGACAAGAGAGTACACCTCTAAAGAGATTGAAATATTATCTAAGGAATTTGAAAAAGAAACAAATCTTCTTGATTTAGAGAGGATTCTAGAAGACAGGTCTTGTTATGGGATTCTAAGGAAACTCCAACATCTTTCAAAAAATAATCCAGATAAATGGGACAGCGATAGGGTTATAGAGTATGTAAGGCAATACCGTCAACAACATAAAGATGAGTCTGCAGAAAGAAGTAAGCAATACCATCAACAACATAAAGATGAGTCTGCAGAAAGAAATAGGCAGTACAAATTAAGAAGAAAACTAAATATGTGCAAACTAATATCAGATATAAGTGATATAAGAGATATAGGTTATGAAATTGGAAAAATAACTAAGGATAACGGCACTATTACTATTAAATTCCTAGAAGAAGGTCTTAATATGTTATCAGTTAAGAAGGATTTTGAAGAACATGTTCAAGAAGTTATACTAAACTCAAAGGTTCAAGATTTATATTATGGATTTCAATTGGATTATAAAGAAAACAACTTATTTATAAGCCCAAGACCTAATGTTAATGAAAGAGGAAAAGTAGAATCTTTTTTAAAAGTATATGAATTGATTTTAGAAATAGAAAGAAGTAAATATAAATCCTTTGTTTAAAAAACTAATACTCAATTTCTTTATCATATTAACAAGATTATCTCTTAGCCAAAGTTTTGTTAAGAAACATTTATTGTTTCAAGGAAAGCATAGAAATTTATATAAAGTTTGAGTTGCTTAATTTATTGTGAGGTGGTCAGCACTTCAGACGGTTTCTGAAGAAAACAAATGATGAAAGTTCAACAAAAACTGGCACCAAAAATAAGAGATGTTATAGAAACTTCTAACCATTTTTATCAGAATTTACTGGGATATAAGCCTGAGCAAACTTCATTACAATTTGTTCCAAATTCAGAATGGATTGATTTCTCGCAACAAAAAGGATTGAATGCAAATTCTTTAGGAATTTATCTACCAAGAAATCAAAAGGCAATAATTCAAGATGAAAATCACATGAGCTTATTTCATGAATATTTTGGACATGGACTTTATTGTGAACAATCTTTATCTGGAAGAAAATTAGTTGATTTAGAAAAGAAATTATTAGAAGAAGAAAAACAAGAATTTCAGAATGGCAGATTTACCTTGAAAGACATTCAAAAATTTAGAGCAGGTAATCAAACTTTTCAAGAATTAGATGAATTTAGAAAGCAAAATTTAAATCAATATGAAACTTTTGCAATTTGGACAGAATATTTGCTTACGGGAGAGTTCGGATTAAAAAACTTATTTGGAAGAAAATATGACTCCTTGCAAGAGCAAGAAAAAGAAGCTGTTGATTCTGTAATAAATTTTTCTGAAACTCATGGAAGTTTAGCAACTTTTTATGAAAGTGGTTTAGCAAGAAGAACAACTCCCGAAAGAATTAAGAGATTGTTAGAAGATATTTATGGAAGTAAATTAGAAGATGTAAAATTTGCTTTACTTTATGGTTCAAGAAAAGAATTTAGTGATATTGATGTATTTGTGGTTGGAAGAAATCCGCAAGAATCTCATTCTGATTTCTTAGATGTGAAAATGCAATCATCAAGAGACTTAAAAAAAGGATTAGAAAATTTTGATGTGAGAATATTAACCCCTTTAATGAATGGAAAATTTATTTTTGGAGATAAAGATTATGTTGAAAAATTAAAACAAAAAGTTTTATCTCAACTAATTACTGAAGAAGCAATCAAACATAATTTAAAATGGTCTTCACGAATGCAAAGATTAAAGAGTGAAAACTTGGGAGACGATTTTTTAAGAAATAAGTTTGAGGGATATTCACAAACTTATTTAGCTAATGCTTTAGCATTAAAACAAGGTTTAAGGTTATTTTCTAAAAAAGATTTACTTTCATATTCTCAAAGCGAGAAACTCATACAATTGAAAGGAGGTACCGAAAAAGAATGCAATTAGAAAATATGATGGAAATGTATCAACCTAAAATTTCTAAACAAAGACAGCAAACTTATTTTGTTGTTGGAGACTTGGAGAATTTAAGTGCTAGTGCTTTGTATAGTGGGGATAAAGAAGGAAATTTTAAATGGAATAAAAATCTATTAGTAGTTCCAATGAGGGGTTTAGATATCCCCTTACATGACACATATAACAAAGATAGCGATGGAAATCTTTCAAATGGGCATAGCACAGTAAACTTGCCAAATAATGGAAAAGTTTATATGCCTCATGGATTAGGTAATCCTACAATTAAAATTGGCTCTTAATTGATAAGATGGAAACAATGCATATGACAGCCGTAGGAAGACATGAAAAAAGAAGCTACTATATCTTGGTTAAAGAAGCCCTAATTGAAAAACCATTAAATGAAATAATGGAGAAAATTGGTTCAGATCCTTTGTACTATTCTGCCGAAGATGATGATGATCCAATCGGCTATAAAAATAATGTACAACATAAAGTAGCAGGAAAATATGATATTGACGTAATACATACATCAAATAGGGTAGTTTTAATCGTTAGAGCTCCGGAAAAAGAACAAAAAATTTTTAGAGAACTTATGCGCGCATATAGCAAATTTCAAGAGTAGATAGTTTTATTTTTTACAGGGCTCTTATGAGCCCTTTTTTATTTTTTAAAATTTTATAAACTCTAATATCCCTGATTAATTGCCTGAGCAGAGTGTACCAACAAGCAAAAGAGCACTAACGGTTTGGCCGAGCTCCACTTTTGACGAGGGTTTGAACTCTGTAGGGGCTCTTTTTATTTTTAATAAATTCTTCTCCATTTTATCTCTTAGCCAAGATTCCTATTAAAATTCCCAACAAAACAATTGTCAAAATTCCTCCAAAAAGAACATAATTATTTTTATCAACAAAAACTTTTCCACTCACTTCGCATCCTGTAACTTCGTTCGGTTTGTTATAAGAATAATCACATTGATTTCTATCATAACATTTTCGTTGGATTAGTCCATTATAACACGAGCTCCATTTTTCACATTCCCAGCTCGGCTCGCAAGGTTGTTCTATGTTTGAAGTATGGCCAGAAGATTCTTGGTCTTCTTCTTGTTCAGGGTCTCCACAATCACTCGGACATAAAAAATAACCCTCATTAGCATCACAAGTTCCATCTCCGCAGAAAGGAGGAATAAATGGTTCTTCGCAATCCCTAGGACAATTTGTTTCATTCTCATCACTTATACAAAGACCATCACCACAAAATCCAAAATCAGAAAAGTCACACGCATCCCCATAACCATCCAAATCATTATCTACTTGAAATGGATTGTAAACATAATAACAATTATCCTCCCAGTTTAAAATACCGTCGCTATCATAATCTCTATAAGGTTCAGGCATCCCAGTAGCAGAAACTAAACTAATCAAAAATATGCTAAATAAAACTATAAGACAAATTTTAATTCTCATTTTCTTTTCCGAACAACCATCACCACTCCCGCCAGCACAACCACAATTAATCCACATATTAATCCAATTCCCTTGCCTGATTTAACAAAACCAATAACAGCTCCCAATCCAGTTCCAGATGTTTGCCCTCCCACTTCTTCATTTAAAATTTCTGTTTCTTCATCTTCTGTTTCTGTATCCTCTTCTTGATTATCTAAAACAATAGTTGAAGGAGTATAGCTTCCACCCCCACCTCCTCCACCGCCATCATTGTCATTCCCGCCATCATCACAAGTACCACAATCTTGAGAGCATGTTGAACATGTTTCGCCATCATTACATGAACCATCTCCACAGTATGGGTCTTGTTTTTCTAAACATATGCTTGGTTGCCCTGTACAAATATAATTATATTCAATTTCACAAATAGAAGAACACCCATCGCTATTATCAATATTATCATCATCACACTCTTCACCTGTTTCAATTATTCCATTTCCGCAGACATCATCTAAAGAAGGCAAGGAGTTGATAGTTAAGTCTAATTCTATCTCTTTTCCAAAGTTTTCAGTATTGTAAGTTACTTTTTCATTTGCTTCAACACCATTAATAACAAAACTTATTGTTCCAGAAGTAATTCCATAACAAGGAGATACATCAAGATAATAATTCCCCCCAACTATCTCACTTAAACCAGAAATATCATGATTCAATATTGCTTTGATAATATAATCTTCTTCTAATAATTCTCCATCATAAGAAACTGTTCCATAATAACTCACAGGAATATTTGGGGGACAAGAACTTGCCGAAACAAGACTAATTAATAAAACCAGAGCAAAAATGGAGACAACTTCTTTTTTCATATTATTTGGATACATGTTTTGTTTAAAAGTATTATTGTCGTCGTAAATATAGTTTTAGTTATCACTAAGAGCCGATAAAAAAATAAAAGAAAAAGAAAAAAATTAAATTAACTTAAATTGAATCTGGTTCATATATTACAGTTTCTCTACCTTCACTTCCAGCAGCAGTTCTAACCCAATATCCTTTTGTAGGTTCTATCTCTGTTGCAGAACTCCAAGTAGTATCTCCACTTGCAGTAACTGAAAGTAGTTTGTAGATTCCCAATTTCTTACTAACATAGTCGTCCATATAAAAAGGTTTTCTTAATGTTCTAAGAGCCATCCACCAAGGCGATGAAGCCGAATCTACTCCAAATCTTCCGATTAAATTCCAACTTTCAGTTGCTAAATCTATTCCATTTGCTCCTGGAACAGTATTTACTGGAAAATTCTTTTCAGCACCATAAATCCAATCTTCATTTTCCATCTTTATCCAATAAGAATATCCTGGAACTATAGATGCAAGTTCTTCATCTTTATGATTTTTCACATAATCAAATTTACTCTTTGTTGAAGTAGTTCTTGCCCTATACCAAACTCTTTCTACAGCATTATATTGAAATACTGTTGCAGTACTTGTTCCTTCATAAGCAACATTCTCAATTATATCTCCTAAAACATCATCAATATCTGAACTTGTTGGCACATAAGGTATTGAAATTAAATTCCATCCTTTCTCTAACTTAATTCCCCAACTATAAACAGTTACATCAAAAGAGTAATACTCAAATTCATCACCATTAATTACTTGTATAGTAACATGATGTTCTCCTCTTTGGTCATTTGTTGGTTTTGGACTATTCCACTTAACTTTACATTTTGTCTTAGCACTGTTATGTTCTACTTCCATCCCTACAGGAGTACCTGCTGGAACTAATGAACACACTCCTCCAACAACACTATGAGGGAATTTAGCAGTTCCATCTCCGAAATCAGCATCTAGTGCTTCACCTGCTACAACTTGTTGATTAGCTAATTGAATTGGATCTAAAATCTCAATTTCATAAAGTTCTTCAATACATGTTTCATCATCACCGTCAGAAACACATAAGTCAACAGTATGTTTGCTTGCAGAATCCCATGTATAAACAACATGTCCATCGTCAAATTCACTTACAACTTCATCATTATCAAAAGTCCAAGTAAATGTTAATGGCTTATCAGCTTCAACATCCTCTGCACTTGCAGTAAATTTAACAGCTTCACCAGATGCAGCAACTTCTTGAGTTGTAGTTATTGCAACATTCTCTGGAGCAACATTTGCAACTTTCACAGTTGCAGAATCTGTCGCTTCATTCCCAGCAACATCTTTGATAGTTACTTTAACATCATAATTTCCACTATTTTCATATTGGTGTTTATAATTTCCAGTTCCTGAACAACTACTAACAATACCATCATCCCAAGCAATCTCACAAGTATCTAAATTTTCTTCAGTTACATAAAGATAAATTAAAGATTTTTCTTCGTTATTAATTGGTGGTCTATCTCTTTCTGAACCATCATAATTAACTGAAAAAGTAGTTATTACTGGTTCTGTGTTATCAATTGTGAAATCTACTTCATCATAAATAATTGAATCCACAAAAAGTCTCAAACAAGAACTTCCATCATCTACTTCATTAGTATTCCAAGGATATTCTGTTTCACTTCCACCAAAAGCATCACCATCATTTAAATCAATCCAAGTTCCAGGACTAGTACAATTTCCATCTGCATATTGCAAATAAAGTCCAGGAACACTACCCAAATTTTCCCATTTTATAACTAACTCATCAGAAACATCTGAGTTTTCAATTGGAGATGTAAAATTTACTCCAAAACTAGCAGAACTCACCATCCCAACACTAACCAACAAAACACTTAACATTAATATACTTAATATTATTTTTTTCATATTATTTTTTTATAACCTCCTTACAACTATTTCTTCACCTTGTCTGTTACAACTAAGCCTCAGTTGCCGAACTAAATCCGACCATAGATTGTTATACAATTTGTTACACGCATAACTATAAACTGGTAAAGAATTAAACCTCTTTTCAATCACCATAACCAAATCAAAAACATATTTCTTTAAAAACATTATTGTCGTCGGTAATATAGTTTATTTGTTATTACTCAAATCCAATGAAAAATGAAAGAAATTTTTTTTGAAGTTTTAGGATATTTTGAAATGCTAAAAAGATATTTTTTTATCTCCATAAATTTTTTGCCCTTCACAATTCATCCAAAGTGCTTTGAATCTTTCTAATGCTCCAGGTTCATTTTCTTTTAATATTTCATTCATATTCTTAACCATTAATTCTTTAGATTTATCAAAAGCAGTTTTTGTAAAATCTCCTTTGATAAGACACTTCACTAATTCATTTGAAGGTTCTAAATAAAGTGCTGCTATTTTGTCTTTAATAGGGTTAGTAGTTCTTGTTTCATCAAACCAAAATTGAAATGGAAACTCGTACCCAATAAAGCAAGTACCCTTACCAAAACCAGAACATTTTTTACCAAGAGAAACTGCTACAAAACAAGATCTAGCATACGTTATTTTGTCTTTTAAAAGTTCATCATTTTCATTTTCTTTTATTATAATCTCTCCTTTTTCTCCCTCAATACAATCTTCGCCCCATGCCCATTAAAAAAGATGAGTTTTGGTTTCTGTTTTTCTATGAATTTATTTATAGTTTCTTTTTTGACGGTTCCCGCTTTAAAATCAGTTACTGGCACACCCCTTTCTTCAGCATATTTAATAACTAGTTTAGCGTAATGTGATAAGTAAGTTGTTGTGTCATCATGTTCTGGTCTAGTAACTAATAATCTTTGAGACATTTTAAATAGAAGTCAAGGTTTTTGTTACTTCCCCACGAGAAAGAGCCTGAATAAATCTTAATTCCATATTTAAAATCTGTTTACCAGTGTCATCCATTTTATTAACATGTTCTGCTATCTGAACCTTATTGAAGGAACCTTCTCCTCCAATGGATAACTTATAATCTTTAGGCATTGTAGCTATTTTCATTAGGACAATTTGTTTAATTCTTTCTAATTGCTTTTTCTTTTCTTCTTCATTCATATTATTTCTAATTCTTTTAAAATTTTCTTTCCTAATTCAGTATCATTCCTGATTTCAATATAAGCTACATTCCAGGTATATGGTTTTTCATCTATAACTGCAATTATATCCCCCCTTAGATTTTCAGGGATATTTCCAAAAATTTTTAAGAATTTAGCTTTTTCGTCTTCCATTATATTTTTCTCTTTTCTTAAATGTTTAAAGATATAGCACCTTTTATAAGTTATGTTTTAAAGTTAATTTATTCGTCTTTTTCTAATCTTCACAAAAACAAATGCTCCAATTACTCCCAATATCAAAACAGAAACACTTATTGTTCCGCCTGTTCCTAATGTTTCTGTAATTGCTCCTGTTATCCTTGATAAAACATTAGGCGAATCATCAAAATTAGTAAGTTCTATTTCATTGTCTTCTTCAACACCACAAGATTTTGATATTGTTGGTTTGTCTTTTGTAGTTCCACAACTATTCGAATCTGTGCATGTTCTTGTTTGTATTTCATTTACACATGCATTCCATTCGTCACATTCCCATTCTTCATAACAAACATATGAACTCCTTCCACTGCCCCCACTAACTGTTGTATCACTAGAAGAATCGCCTGTGTCAGAAGAATCTGTTTCATCGGTTGGTGCAGATAAGACAACATCATTTTTTATTGCATCACCAGAGTTGTAAGAAACCTTATCAAGAGCATTAACACTAAAGGAATAAGTTCCATAAGGAACATCCTCATAAGAAAAAGTCAGAGTATCAGAAGAAGTTGTTCCAATTAAATCTCCATCCACATAAACATCGTAACTATCAATCCCACTACAATCAGGGACATCTGTTGCAGCATCCCATGTTAATATTATATCTGTTCCAGAACTTGTTACTTCAAGGTTTGTTGGTTCAGAAGGTGCATCAAAGTCAATACATATTTCTTTTTCAGCACTAACAAAACTAATCAATAATAAACCAAGAAAAATAAGCAAATAAATTTTTTTCATTTACATCTCCCTGCAATTTCCTAAAACATCACAAGCATATGCCCTTATCCAGTATAAACCACTTACTTCTAAATCATATTCTGTTGCATTAAATTCATGTTCATAAAATCCAGAAACTGGATTGTATGTTGTAGTTATCCATCCACTATCAAAATAATTGTCTTCAGATAATAAAGGATTTGTTATTTTATATTGAACAGTTTGAATCTCATACATATCAGTAACATTGAATTTTACTGGGATATTATCTCCATAAACATAGTCGCCTATCATAAATTCTATTTCAGGTGGAGAAGTATCTAATTCCATTTCCATTAACTCCACTTCAATTTCATACTCTCCAGGATATAATGCAGGGTTTGAAGATATGTCTAGAGTAACTTTATCTCTTCTATCTAATTCTAACATATCAATATAATTACTTGGGTCATAACAATAGAATGTTCCAGATGGAATATCTGTTTCTGTATAAAGGATTCCTTGTTGAACTCTGAACTCTGCAGTTTCTTCAACACATTTGAGGGCAGTTGTTTTGCTTAAAAATTCAAGATTAAATAAAGGACGCTGTTCAACCATAGCCCCCAATTGAAAGTCCCCCTTGCCAACAGAACAATCGCCCAAAGGTAATGGACATGCCTGTTCCAAAGAACTAATATCTACTTTCAATACCAAAGACGCATCAGGATTATTCATTCCATCATCTTCATAATCAAAACTAAATGTTGTAGTTGTTGTGTCTCCAGCAATAAAGTCAGAAATAAATAATTTTGAAGGATTTATAATTACTCCTGTAGCAGTTACAATTCCAATTAGTAAAATACTTGCAATGATTAATGTTAATGTTTTTTGTTTCATGTTGCAAGTGAGACCTCGAGCTTTGTGTAGAATTCGCCGCTACATTTACTTATAGTATATGTACAAGCATCACAATCCCCTATTATTTCATAACGAAGTTTTTCAATATTCAAAGGGGCAGATGTCCCAATACATGAAATAGGACCATAATCATCAAGGCTAGTAGAAGTAATTTCCACATTAGTAGAACATATTTCATGTTTGTTATTATTAGTATCCTCATAACTAAAATTTAATATTAAATTTTGAGGAATCTCATCACCTTCACCAACCCTTGCTCTAATATAAAAATTTGCTGTTGGGATATAGCCAAAATCAGTTCCCCCCAAATCTTCAGTTTCCCAAACTCTAAATTCATGATTATCAAAAGTTCCAGCAGTTCCACATGAAGGTTTCTCATTTATCAACAGCTCTCCTCCACTACCTAAATAAAACACAGGACCTTTAACTTCTGCTGTTCCAGTAATCCTTCCATAATAACTCAATAAAGAAGCAGACACAAGCCCAACTAATAAAACTACTAAAATTCCTGTTATTAATATTTTCTTTCTCATTTGATTATAAAACCCTGACTTGCAGGGTTCATTTTTTGCTATCTTTTAAAAAAATAAATAAAGATAAAAAATAAAAATTGTTTTTTGTTTATGCAGTGTATGGTAATACTTCTGTTACAACCTTATAGTATCCTGGCATTGTTGCTGGATTAAATGTATTCTCTATGTTAACTACTATTTCTCCAGTGTTCATCATAAATGCTCCACCATCAGAGTAATCCATCATATCTGTTTCAAACAGATAATTTGTTGGATACCATGCTGTTAATTTTTTATTACCTGCATCGTAATCACTTGATGGAACTAACCAAATCTTTGCTCCACTGTGTAAAGCATATCCATCAGGAGCAACACTATAATCAGCATCAATATTCCAGTCAGTTGAATCTGGTAAACTCATCACACTATCTTCACTACCAGATACAAATTTATATCCATCAGCATCTGTTGTAAATCTTACTATTTCTGCTCCTGGATTAT
>CAYORV010000009.1:0-28818 GCA_964406515.1 Candidatus Woesearchaeota archaeon
ATGGCTAAACGCAAACCAGATAGCCGCAGCCGCCAGCAGGATCAACTGGATTTAACAATATCATAAATTTACATTTCAATTGCGCATATTATATATAAGAAAATAATACACTTCACACGTCTCCTAACTATTGGCTGTTGATTGAAAACATATTTTCTTCATCAGGCCTGACCCTATTTTAAAGGATAGGTTGATAAGGAAAACCTTGATTTTCTTTATTAGAACTACAACTGACTATTTCTTAATAATAATTTAGAATTATAATAAGATATAGTCGTGACTGCTTTCACATACATCATACTTTAACATTTTCATGTATAACTAAAGCACTCATCTTAATTATAAATAACTGACGAAGAATTTAGTATTTAAATGTTTCTGTGAATGAAAATTAGTTTATCGTCGGGGATTTTTATTTTAAAGAATTTATATCTTTAGAAATGCAATTAATTAAGAGACATTTCTAGTGCCTGTGATTTTTCTTCATACTTTTTCCTTATCTTTTCTAATTCTTTACACAAGTCAGGTAGTGCAATAATCTCGTAATTAACTTTGGAATGTTCTTGTTCTTCTGCAAGTTGTTTTTATCAAAAGATCTAGGAGTCATAAAATAAAAGTTTGTCTATAATTATCTTTGATACGAGCAAAAATATCCCTTAAAATTTATAGCATGAAATATTTATATAATTATCTATCTTATAATATACATGTTCCTAACAACATACAAATCCAAACGAAATCTGAAAAAATCAGGTGAACCAAAATCAAAAATGAAATCTTCTTCTAAGAAATTAATTTATGTCATCCAAAAACACAAGGCAACAAATCTCCATTATGATTTTCGTCTTGAAATGAATAAGGTTTTGAAATCATGGGCTTTGCCAAAAATTCCTCCAAAAACAAAAGGTGTAAAAAGATTAGCAATTCAAGTAGAAGACCATCCTCTTGATTATGCAAAATTTAAAGGAACAATTCCTGAAGGAAATTATGGTGCAGGAAAAGTTGAGATTTGGGATAACGGAACTTATGAGGTTTTGGATGAAGCTGAGACACCACAGGCGTACCCCGAAACATTTTTGAAAAAAATGTTTACTAGGGGCAAAATAAAAATTAAACTTCATGGAAAAAAACTCAAAGGAAATTATGTTTTAGTAAAAACAGGATACGGCAGTAAAAAGAAAGGTTGGTTATTTTTTAAAGTTTAATTGCCTCGTTCCAAAGTCGCGAGAATTAATTTAACTAAAATTAATCTAATACTGGAACATAAATTTTTTCGCGCATCTTATCTACAAGTTCACTATTGATATAAATTTGATTACTTAAGGTGTCTTTCATCACATCGCGTTCATTAGTATCAATTTCGTTCTCATTTAACCAGCCATTTTTCAAAATTGTACGGAGTTTTTGAGCTGGTACTTGAAGTTTGCCTGCTGCTTTCGGCACCGAATAATAAGTTTTACCCTCCAATTGTTTTTCAGAAACTCTCATTTTAAACACCAAACTCAGCATTCTTCGCACTCAAAGAAATCTTTTCTTTTATCTTTTCTTCCCCGATTTCTCCTGTCCAAACTTCCAAATCAGGAATATCTGCTTCAATACCTTTTGCCTTACAATAACCTCTGGCTAACAAATAATATATAACGCCCAAACTTTTTGGACTTTTATTATTTCCAATTATTATTTGGTCTGTCTTTTTTGAAAAATTATTTGTATCACAAATCATCAAAACTTTTTTCTTAACATTTAATGTATCCTTCAATGCATTCTTGTCAAGCCAGGCATCAGATATAACTGTAAGTTCATTTTCAAAAAAATTAGGGAGTGCAGTATTGGTTAAAATTCCTGCAGGATATTTTTTAGTAAAAACTCTTATTCCTGTAAGCTTCCCGAATCTTTCAACAGCTTCCCATCCTGCCTGTCTTTTACAAATAATAATTACATCTTGCGGTTCAAATTTAGATAAGAATGCAATAGCTTCTTTTAGCTTTTCATCTATTAAATCAGTATTAAAAATCGCCAAGCCATCTGCCCGTCTTCTATAAACAAAAGGTCTCATATCAGGTGTAACAACTCTTGTCCCCAGGTAAATCCCAGATTTAACATATTCTTCAAGAGGAATCAACATGTCCTCTCTTTTCTTAATTTTGATTTTCTCTTTTAATTCTTCTGTTTCAGTAACATCAACCTTGCCAAGAAGTTTCTTAGCTTTTGCCAAAACTTCTTTCTTTTTCTCTTCAAGAGATTTCTCTACTTTTGGGTCAGTGGATTCTGCTTCTGCTTTCTTTACAAGTTCTTCGCCTTTTAGTTCCTTTACAGGTTCTTCGTTAACTTTCTCAGTTTTTTCTTTATCTTCAGTTTTATCAGTAACCATAAGAATTCAGATGAAAATTAGTTTAAAAAGTTTTACTTCATCCCTTTTTCAATCTCAATCAATCTATTTATCTTAACTTCTCTTTCTTTTCCAGTAATTCCTGACTTAAAAAAATCAGCACCAAATCCAAAGGCCAAGTCAGCTAAAATATTTTCTTCAGTTTCCCCACTTCTGTGCGAAAAAACAAGTTGAATATTATTCTTTTTTGCTAACTCACAAACTTCCTTAACTTCAATCAAAGAACCAATTTGATTCGGCTTCACAATTATAGCATTAACTGATTTCATTTGTATAGCTTTTTCTAATCTTTTGAGATTTGTAGTAATTAAATCATCACCAACAATTAATCTGTCTGGAAATTTTTTTGCCCCCTTACTCTGTGATTGGGGGCACGCCACCTGGTGCAAAAATTTCGCAAAAGTTTCAAACTCATCTTCCCCAAATGGGTCTTCAATATAAAAAACATCAAAATTTTTAACTAGATTAACTAAATAAGTAAACTGTTCTTCTTCACTTCTTTTTAACAAAGGATTTTCATAATTATATTTTTTTCTTTTGTAAAAACTAGATGCAGCAATATCAACACCCAGCGGAATTCCAAGTTCCTTGAGAATTTCTAAAACCTCTTTTTCATTTAATGAAGTCGCCCAGGCATCTTCATCTGTTTTTCCAGATTGAAATTTTTCATCATCTTTTTTTAAGAGATACTCAATTTTTTCTTTTGCTTTTTTATTTATTTCAGAAGATTTTTTAACAGATTTTGCATTTGGAATTAATAAAAACTCTTGAAAATCTGGTTTACGCCCATCATTTTTATTGATGGGTGATGTAGAATTAGCGTGGACTCCACCACCAATACAATTGCCCACAAGTCTGGGCATTTTTTTAGCTTCAGGATTAACAATCTCCCAAACTTCTTTCTTCTGTTCCTTAGCCATTGCCTTTAAAATTGCAGATTCAAATGCAAACATTGTGTTAGCACCAACATGCCCTTCCATAATATCCTCAATTCTCCGCAAATCATCAAATTTCTCTAGTGCTTCTTCAGAAAAATAATCAGAAAACTTTTTGATGGTTTGTTCATCGCCCTTTAAATCTTTTTTATACGATTTTTTTTCATGCTTACCTTTTGATTTCCCGCTCGGAGACGACGCAGAAAACTCACCGACATTTGTTTTAATAGAAACAAGAATTGTTTTATCTTTTCTAGAATCTAAGACAATCTTAGCATCAACCCCTTTAATCTTCATAATCAGAGAAGAAAATAAGACTTTTTATAATTAATTATTCCTCTTTTTCCTTACTTTCTCCAACTTCTTCCACTGCTTCATCATCAGGATTAGCAAGCTCCATAATCTCTCCTTCCTTAGCGATTTCTTCTTCTTCAGCTACTTCTTTTTCTTCTGCCTTTTCATCACTAAGTTTCTTTTCCTTCGCCCGTTTCAATTGCTCTTCCTTTTTAATTGGAAGTGGTTTATTCACAGAAATCGGAAGAATATTTGAATTCAATTCTATCTCAGCAATTTTAATTGCATCATAATTTATTTTTTCAAGATCATCTTCTTCAATCTTAATCAATAACGGAGCATTCATAGAAATTTGCAAAGCCCGAGCTCCAATAATTCTTGCCTTCTCATATTTTGAAAATTCTTGTTCCATCTTATTTTAAAAGCTTCTCAATTTTTTTAAAGATTTCTCTTTCTTTTTTTGTAATTAAATCTAAAATCTTTTCAAATTCTTCAACTTCTAAAGCCACAGAATTTCCTTTTTGCATTGAAGAGATTACACCATCCGCGCTTTCCATTGTAACCCTTGTTTCACTAATATCTTCTTCTTCTCGTGTTGGATCAAGAATCAAACTATCGCCAATCTTGTGAACAGTTAAAGATATAGGTAATTCTTTTTTCAAAGATAATTTTTCGTCAGTCCATTCTCCGAAAAGAACTTTTTCATTTTCCATATCATATTTTGGAATTTTGGAATTTGATAAAGCAGCAATTGCTCCGATTCCTGCAGCGTCAAGTAAATTACCGTCGTCGTTTATTGAATAAATATCTATGAAAACAGTCCAAACTTTTTCTCCTTCTTTGATACATAATTTCTCAAGTTCAATGAATTTGCTTTCTCTTATTCCTCTATCAATAACCCTTCCAAGTTCTATTGCATTAAATTGTGGTGGCCCGTTTTCAAATCTCGGTGAACTCATTGGAATCAATTCAGCAGTAACCATTAAATTTCCTTTATCAGGTGAATCATCATAAGGTGTAGAAACAGCCATCTTAACTCCTACCAAAACTTCTGTCTTTCCAATTTTAACTCGCGCGCTTCCCTCAGCATTTTTTGAAACTCCTGTCTCAATAGAAATTTCCCTAAATTCATCAAGCTTCCGACCATCAAACCTTTTTCCTTCTTTCAAATACGCTTTAATTCTTTCTTCTGTTATTTTTGGTGTTTCTATCATTTTGCTAATACTCCTTCTAATTCAGATTTTACTTCTTTTGGAAGGGGGAGGGATTCTCCTTTATAGTTTTGATCCTGAACAATTTGGTATCTTTGTTTTTTTAATTCTTCTACAGTTATACCTAACGAAGCCATATGTCCACCACCACTTGTTTTAACTTCTCCATTAATTGTTCTCATAAAATCATAACCCTTTGGATTATATCGAGCTGGAATAATTTCTCTATCAAATTCATGTATTGCTGGCCTAATTTCTTGTCCGTAAATATAAGCTATTTTTTCTTTTGCCATTTTATTTTCCAACCTCCTTTAATGCTGCTTTTTGAACTTCATAAATTTTCTTGTGTGCTTCTCTTGCCATCTTAACAGCTTCTTTTAATTGCTCTTTACCTATCTTACCATCAAGTTGAATATGTGTTATTTTCCCGTCGGCAGTCATACTTATTGGAATATCTGTAGGCCCTTCTCCTTCTTCCCAATCTTCCTCATATTTATTCACGTCTACTACTAATTGCTTATCTAATTTCCCAATTGCAACACTTGTAACAAGACTTTTCATTGGGATTCCAGCATGAGCCAATGCCATAGCAGCAGCATTTATTCCAGCACATCTTGTTGAAGCATTTGCTTGAAGAATACTTATATGAACATCTACAACATCTGAATTAAAATTATCAATCATCACAACAGGATCCAAAGCCCATCCAGTTATCTTGCTTATCTCAGTACTTCTTCTTGAAGGTCCAGGCCTTATCCTGTCTGTAACTGAAAAACTAAGCATATTGTAAGTACATCTTAAAGTTCCTTTTTCAGGGTCTTGACTATGTTGTGGATGCATTTTCTTAGGACCATAAACAGCTGCAACAGCAATTGTGTCACCAAACGCAAACATTGCACTTCCATCTGCATTTGGAACAACTCCAACTTTCGCACTCATCGGCCGAAGCTCGTCAACTTTTCTTCCATCTGGTCTTTTGAATTCTTTAGTCATTTCCCTTGCTCCTTAAACCATGTTTTTAATTCTTCTGTCAAACCAGAAACTAGCGACCTTTCAGTAACATATAAAATTGCTTTCTTTGCAAATAATTCGTCTTCGATTTTGTCACCTTCTATCCAAATCAATCCGTTTTGCCCTACAGTAATTCGGCATTTTGTTTCATCTTTTATTAAAGAAATCATACTACCTTCCTTACCAATAACTCTTGGAACTTTGTTCGGATTTATTTGTATAATCATACCTTCATCTAATCTTCCAAGTCCCCTTGACCGAATTGTCAAATCCACACCTCGTTTATTAACTTCTGCTATTTGTGCAACAACCATGTCGCCAAAGTCCATAACTTCTGCCAAATCATTTTTATTAACATATCGTGGTACTTCTGCCACAGGCAAAAATCCATTACCCGAAGTTCCAATGTCAATCAACCAACCATTAAAAGTCAAATTTTCAACTTTTCCAATTACAATATTTCCTCTTCTCGGCTGATAAACTCCAGACAACGGAATAACTTTTATAAGTTTATTATTTTCTTCAGATAATCCAAATTTGATTGCTACAATTTCATCTCCCCGCTTTTCTGTTCCTTCTCCAGGTAAATAATTTCCTTTTGCAACAACTTCTCCGGGAATTACTATTTCTCTCTCTGTCATTCTATTACCTCCAAACTAGGGTTTTTTAATCTTTTCATTATCATTCTCCATCCCCCTTAATTTCTTCAGTAACCACACTTCCATGAGTAACAGAGTTTAATTTATCATAAAAATCAATTATAATTCCTGAAGGAACTTTAACTATAACTTCTAAACTTCCATCATCTAGCCACTTTTCTTCTTCTTTATATGGGTTTATTACTCCATAAGCTTGACCAGTATAAGTTGCAGCAATAATCACCTTCACTTTTTTAGTTTCAATTTTTATTGGAATTGCTTTGCTCAATTGTTCTACGATTTCCTTAATTTGATTTTCTACAGGAATATTCTTAACATTCACATGCGCTTCTTGCATCGCGCTCTTTATTCTTTCAGGCGTGTGCGGATTATTTGTTTGAGGATTAATTGAATTAGTTGCTAAAAAATCAACAACTTGTTTAATCTTTTGCTCCTGCTCGCCACTTCTATGTTCTTGACTAACAAGAATCTCTCCTTCCTTGACAATTCTTTCTGCAATTTCATTAACATCTTCTGTTTTAAATGCTTCTTTCAAATCACTTGAAGATGCAGCTTCGCCCTTTTTAGCGTCGCTAAAAATCCTATCAACTCCTAAAAAATTCTCACCACCATCACCTTTCTTAAAAGCCAATGCTTCATCCATGTCTACCATGATTTCAAAATTCTTTCCAACCTTTTTAATCCGAGCTGTTGTTTGTGCCATTTTATTTCAAAAACTCCTCTAATTTATCTTCATAGACTCTAACAACTTTCCCATCTTCACTAGGAATATAACATAATTCAAACCTATTTATATTAAATTTGTTTTCCTTAATCTCCTTGAAAATATCCAACGCAAGATTCACACCTTTTTTCATTGTTAAATCTTGAGTATATTTCTCTCTTAAAATTTCCTTTATTTTGTCATCATCTTCTCCAATAGCATTTGCATAATAAGATAAATAATTTCCAGTGATATCGCTTGTGTAAAGTTCTGGTTTTTTCTGGTTAATTCCAGCAATCATTAATGAAACTCCGAACGGTCTTGCTCCACCATATTGTGTAAACTGTTGTTTTGTATTTGAAATATCTTTGATTATTAATTCTGGTTCAATTTCTGAATCATAAGTCATTCTATGTTGCTGAGCCAAGACCTGTGATTTTTCTATTAAAACTCTTGCATCAGAAACAATTCCTGCAACACTTGCAATAATATGAGAATCAATTTCATAAACCTTGTTCGCAGATTTTTGACAGACTAATTTGTCTTCAATCCTCATGTCCGCGATTATGAAAACTCCGTCAGTACAAACCATTCCTATGCTTGCACTTCCAAGTCTAACTGTCTTTTCAGCATATTCAACCTGCAATAAGTGACCTTGCGGCGAAAACATAGTCGCAGTCCGATCATAACCCATTGCTTGGTGTTGCATGTCTATTGGCATTTCCATTTTATTTTTCGAGAATTTATAATAAAATTCCTATTTTCTTTTCTATCCAAAATTCACAAGAAATTCGCATTTAAAAGTTTTTCTATGCCAATTATTCTTCTTTATTTCTCAAAAAACTAAACCCCGTACTAGAATATTGGCCCCTTGTATGAATCAGAAGCAAGAGAATGCCCCTTATTTGAATGATTTGGGTCAACAAAAGTGTGAGTATGTGAAATCTCTGGGAGATTTTTCCTTTGCGAGGAAGATATTTGTCCCCCAAAAATACTCTTTATTTTCCCAATTTCATAATTTAGAAAAGCAGGAAAAACAGAACAACATTCCCCTAAATTATACCAAATATTATCAAGGTGGCGTGTTGCCCTTAAAGAAGCCGTCGATGTTGATTTATTTTCTACACCAGTTCTTGCAGACTTTGCTAAAATTTGATTATCATTAAAACCTTCCATAAAACTCTTTCTTATATATCCTTTTTCCATTATTCTACAAACAAAATATATTTTTTAAAGATTTATATTATTTTCCCCTCAAACTTTTCAGAGTCCCACTAACTTTCTTAACTTCAATCTTTTCAGGCCAAACAGCAAAACTAGCTCGAACATGATTCACAGAACCTCTATTCACAGCAATAACAGCACTATTCTTCCCCTTTTTTATCCATCCAAGTCCAGCTTTTGACATGCCCAAAACTCCAATAAAGTCCAAAATTGCTTTTTCAACATCAGCAACTTCCCCTTCTACAAGCAAATACCTCTTATTTTCTCTCATACTCGGCTTTAAAGATTTCATAAATCAAATAAACATACAAGTAATAAAAACCTTTCTAATCCAAAAAATTTAAAAACTAACGCGCCCCCAAATCAAAATGGGAAACGATTATGTTGGAGAAACATGTGCGAATAGTGGAGTTTTATCAGTTTCGCCATCAGCCATGGAACAAATAGTAGAAAAAGAATTTATGAGTTTTGTTAAATTTCCATTAGCAACAGCAACTACTAAAAAAGATAAAGAATTATTTAAGAAGCATCAAGATGAACTTTTTAGTGCTATGAGTGCTTATGGTGATAAAATCAGGCAGTTATAAAAACTTTTTAAACTATATTCTCTAATTTAAATTATAAAAGATGGAAATACACACAATTGGTGGTTTTAATGAAGTAGGCAAGAATATGACAGTTGTCGATTTAGGCGACGATGTAATAATTTTTGATGCTGGTTTTTATTTGCCAGCAATCATCGAACTTCAAGAACAAGAAACTCAACAACAACAAGCATATTCTGAAAAAAAACTTCGAAGTATCAAAGCACTCCCAGATGATTTAATTTTAGACAAACTCGGATTAAGAAAGAAAGTTAGAGCAATTCTTTTAGGTCACGCGCATCTAGATCACATCGGAGCAATTCCTTATATGGCATATCGTTACAATGCGCCAGTTGTTGGAACACCTTTCACAACGAGCGTATTAAAAAGAATCTTAAAAGATGAGAAAATAAAAATCCCAAATAAAATAAAACCAGTGAACCCAAATTCTTCAATTACAATAAAAGGGAAAAAAAGAAATTACAAGGTGGATTTCATAAACATAACACATTCAACAATACAAACTTCAATGATGGCGTTGCACACACCCCAAGGAGTTGTTTTATATGCAAACGATTTCAAATTAGATAACACACCTGTATTGGGTTTACCTCCAAATTACGAAACACTGAAAAAAATAGCAAAAGAAGGTGTCAAAGTTTTAATCGTAGATTCTCTTTATTCTGGCTCAGATAGAAAAACTCCAAGTGAAAAAATAGCAAGAGCTTTACTAGAAGAAGTTTTGTTAACAATAAAAAATGAAAAGTCCGCAATTTTTGTTTCAACATTCTCGTCACATATAGCAAGACTCAAAAGTATAGTCGATTTTTCAAAAAAATTAAACAGAAAAGTTTATTTCGTAGGTCGAAGCCTGAAAAAATATGTTTCTTCTGCAATTGATGTAGGATTATGTCCTTTTCAAAAAGATATAGAATTAGCAAGTTACAGTAAACAAGTAGAATCAACCTTAAAAAAAGTTAGTAAGAATAGAGAAGGATCCTTGGTTGTATGTACCGGCCATCAAGGAGAACCAGGAAGCATCATGGACCGCCTTTCTAGAAATAAACTTCCATTCAGTTTCAAACCAAGTGACAATATTATTTTCTCTTCCAAGACAATTCCAGCTCCGCAGAATATAGAAAATAAAGAGCAATTAAACAAAAGATTAAAGAAATCAGGAGTTAGAATTTTTGATAATATCCATGTTTCAGGACATGCAGGAAGAGAAGATTTGAGAGATTTGATTTCCCTAATCCATCCAGAACATATAATCCCTGCTCATGGCTCACCAGACCAACTTGCACCAATGGAAGAACTTGCAGAAGAACTTGGATATAAAACAAATAAAGAAATTCATTTAATGAGAAACGGTCAGAAAATTAGGATATGATTCTTAACACACAATTTTTAAATTCATAAATCTTCTTTTAACAATGGTTAACGAAGAGATCTTAGGAGCATTAAATTCTGCTTTAGCAAGAGGAGAATCTCTGAAAAAAGCAATGATGACCTTGTATAATGCAGGTTATAAAAAGGAAGAAATTTCAGAAGCTGCTCGTTCTGTTCAAGAATTCACACCTGCAACTCAGCCTCAAACACCTCAAAAAGTTAATCAACCAATAGATACAAAAATGCTAGCTCCAACTAAGAAATCAACTTCTAAAAATGAGCAACCATCTGCTGCACTCCCACAACAAATTCCCCCGCAACAAGCACAACAACAAATTTCTCCACAACAAATGCAACAACAACCCCAAGGTTCTCAAATACCCCAAAAGGTTTCAGGATATGGCCAACCTCCAAAACCAGCAGGAAAAGCAATTATAATTGTTCTTGGATTTTTACTTTTAATATTAATTGGAATTCTTGCAACAATCTTTTTATTCAAAGAAGACTTGATCAATTTCTTTAATAATTTATTTAGTTAAAATGTACCAACCAGAAGAAGACTCTTATTTGATGTCCAGAATTCTCCAGAAAAAGATACCAGAACTTTTAAAGAAAAATCCAGATTTGAAATTCCTTGAAATAGGAGCTGGAAGTGGTATCCATTTAGAAACCGCATTTAATCTCGGAGTAAAAAAACAAAACATTTTCTCCTGTGATATAGACATTAAATCAGTAAAACATTGCCAGAACTTGCGATTTAATTGCATTCACTCAGATTTATTTGAACAATTAAAAGGAAAATATGATATCATAATTTTTAACCCCCCCTATTTACCAGAAGATTCCCGCGAACCAAAAGATTCTCAGTTAGCAACAACAGGTGGAAAAAAAGGAAACGAAATAATAAACAGATTCCTTAGTCAAGCAAAATCTCATTTAGAAAAAAACGGAATTATTTTCTTAATAACTTCTTCGCTCGCAGAAGATATTGATTTTAAAAAATATGGATATAACGCAAAAGAAATCGGATGTGAAAAATTGTTTTTCGAACGTCTTTGCGTATATAAATTAGTGAGAAAAATTTTTATGGCGAGTGATGTTCACGAGAAATAATTCTGAAAGTAAATATAAAAATCCGAGTGAGCTCAGGAGTTGAGGTTGTGTATTTGGGAAGTAACATAAATCTTAAATACTTTAATAAATTAATATAATAATGGATAAAAAAGAATTAATAAAATTGATTAATACTGATTTTCGAGATAGGAAAATAAGCGATAAATCTATTAAACAATATTTTGAAGTTGCAAAACAAGGTGCTAGAGTTCCAGTAAGAGATACTTTGAAAAGAGTTTGGTTACCAAATGAATATGAAAAATATAGAGAAGAAGTTTTATCTAGGGAAATTCCTTAATTATCTCCTAATCCCAACCCAGCCCATCTTTTTCTTTTTCAAATTCAATAATTGAGGATATTGGTCTTCAAAGACTGGTTTTTGCGCTTGATAAAAAATCCCAAGAGGAATCTTCGTTCCTTCACTTACTCCATTGTAATCAAATTCTTGCGCTCTTTCCCATGCTTGTTCAAAACTCGTTTTATCATGTCCTTTATCATCAAGAGAATACATTTTTTCCTTATAGTGTTCATCTTTATGGAAAATAAGACAAGGTTGAATCACTTCAATAAATGAAAATCCCTTGTGTTTTAATGCTTCTTGTAAAACATATTCAATCTGCCCAACATCTGAAAAAACTCTAGCCACAAAACTCGCTCCAGAAGCCAACATAAGTTTTATTGGATTTAAAGGATGAATCTTAACCCCCTGAGGAGTTGTCTTGTCCTTGTAGCCAATTTCACTTACAGGAGTTGGCTGACCAACAGTTAAAGCAAAAACCTGATTATTATGAACAAGATAATTTATATCTGGATTATATCTCGCAGTATGAATTAAATGAGCCATTCCCTCCGCATAAGCATCCCCATCTCCTGAAAAACCAATCACATTCAAATTAGGATTTCCAACTTTAATTCCCAAACAAGTTGGCAAAACCCTCCCATGTAAAGTGTTAATCCCATTCAAGTTTAGATAATCAAACATCTTTGCATGACATCCAATACCAGTCACAATCGCCAAATTCTCTTTTTTTATTTGAGATTTTTCTAAAAACTTTTTAACTCCTGCAAGTATTTGAAAATTAAAACACCCCGGACACCATGTATTTTTTGTTTGTGTAGAAAAGTCTATCATCTCTTTAACCTCCCCTCGATTTCTTTTTTAAGTTCATCATGCAAAAAAGGTCGCCCATCATATCTTAAAATCTTGTTTTTATCGTCGACAAACATTCCTGTTTTTTCTGATATCACATCTCCCAACATTCCAGTAGCATTATTTTCAATCAAAATTAAATTTTTATCTTTCAATTCTTTCTTTATTTCTGGAAATGGTTCAATGTGGAGTATCTGAATAAACCGAACATCCAAATCTGGTATAGAATCTAAAATTGCCCCCTTTGTTGAACCCCATGATACAATCACATTCTTAGAATTATGCTTTCCATATGAATTAAACTGATCAAACTTTCTAGCTTTTTCTGCAATCTCTTCAAATTTTTTAATCCTTTTGTTAATATTCTCCTTAACTATCTCAGGGTCTTCTGTAGCACTTCCATTTTCATCTTTTTCATAACTATTATATCTCATCATAGAACCAAGTTTTCTTGAAGGTTCAATTTTTGGTTTTTCAGTTAAAGTGTAAAAACTTTCCGCCAAATGTTTGTCTCCAATAACAATTGAAGGCACACCAAAAACTTGGCTAAAATAAAAAGCTTGGCTTGTTAATTCTTCACATTCTTTTGGGTTTCCAGGTGCTAAAACAACTCTTGGGAATTCCCCATGCCCTGCATGTCTAGCAATATTCAAATCCCCTTGACCAGTATAAGTAGCAACTCCTGTTGCAGGACCAGGCCTTTGAGAAAGATAGATAACTATTGGAACTTCTGCCATTCCTGCCAAACTAAGTCCTTCTGTCATTAAATCAAAACCGCCACCACTTGTCCCAACCATGGTCTTAGCTCCAGTCATAGCACTACCAATTCCCGCATTAATTATGGAAATTTCATTCTCCAATTCAAGAACAAGAATTTCTTTTTCCTCTTGTTTTTCAGCAAGTTCCATAAGTACTGATGTTGCAGGCGTCATAGGATAAGCATAATAAATATCCAACCCAGCCTTTACAGCCCCATTAGAAATACCTTGATTACCATTCATAAAAACATTATCATTCTTTTTCAAAAATTTAACTTCACAAAAATCTTTATCCTCCTCTTCATAACCTTTTTTTGCTTCTTTAATATTCTCATCAAATCTCTTCTTCAAATTTTTAAGTTCTTGCTCTAACATTTCAAAATCAATGCAAAGAAGTCTAAAAAGTCGGCCAGCATAATACATATTTTCCTTATTCCCCTTCAAAATTATCCCATTCTTTTTCAAATCTTCTTTATGAATTTTTTCTGTATTTTCATCCAACGCAACAATAATGTCAATTTTTCCTTCATTGCTATGAATTGGTTTGTCGGAAAATGTCAAAACATTGAAATTATGCCCCCCTCTAATTAAACTTTGATAATCCCTAGAGTAAAAGACAGAATACCCTCTTTTGACTAATGCCTGTCCAAGAATATTTGTCAAAATATTAGGACCCTGCCCCGCTTCTCCACCAAATAAAATAGTGTATTTCATTTTGTTTATACTAAATCACAATCAATTTTATATATGCCTATAATCTTTCAGAGTTATAAACTTTATTAATCTAAAATATGGTAAAATTTGCACATATTTCTGATGTTCACCTCGGAGGATGGAAACAACAGCCACTGCAAGACCTAAATTTTCAATCTTTTAGAAAAGCAGTAGATATTTGCATACAAAATAAACTTGATTTTGTATTGATAGCAGGAGATTTATTTGATTCAGCATACCCTCCAATTGAAATCTTAAAACAAACATTCAAAGAATTCAGAAGATTTAGTGAAGCAAAAATCCCATGTTTCATAATTGCAGGAAGTCATGATTATTCTGTTTCTGGAAAAACTTTTCTGGATGTTTTAGAAAACGCAGGTTTTTGCAAAAACGTAACAGATTTTGAAGAAGATGGAGAAACTGAAGACAAGATAATCCTAAATCCTGTTCTATACAAGGGGGTTGCTATCTACGGTTATCCAGGTAAAAAATCAGGTTTAGAAATTCCAGAATTAAGAAAAATAAAATTAAATGATTCTCCAGGTATGTTCAAGATTTTCATGCTACACACAACAATTGACAAAGCAAAAGGCACGCTTCCAATAGATGCCATAGAAACAGACTTATTACCTGAGATGGATTATTATGCTCTAGGTCATTTACACATAGATTTCAAATACAAAAATTTCGTCTACCCCGGACCAATCTTTCCCAATAATTTTCAAGAATTAGAAGATTTAAAATCAGGAAGTTTTTATATTGTTGATACAGAAAGTGGAAGTTCAGAAAAAATAGACTTAAAACTAAAAGATGTTGTTTTATTAGAAATAGAAATAAAAAACGCTTTAACTGCAACAGAATTAATAATTTCTGAATTAGATAAAAAAGAAATCAATGACAAAATAATTCTATTAAGAATTAAGGGAGAAATTGAAAAAGGAACCAATTCAGATATAAAATTCGCACAAATAGAAGAATTTGCAAAATCAAAAAACGCCTATTTCTTATTAAAAAACACGCATGATTTGAAAACAAAAGAAGTTGAACTAGACATTGAATTAAAAGATGTGGAAAATGTAGAGGAAGAAACAATAACTCATTACTCAAAAGAAAATCCCTCTGATTTTAATTCGCTCATTTCCCAATTGATAAATTCTCTTTCAATTGAAAGACAAGAAGGAGAAACCACGGATAGTTTCAATAATCGTCTTATGGAAGAATCTAAAAAAATTTTAAAATTCTGATGTTATTAAAAAAAATAATCCTAAACAATATAAGAAGCTATGAACATGGAGAAATAGATTTCTCTAGCGGATCTACTCTTCTTGCGGGCGATATTGGTTCTGGAAAAACTTCAATACTCTTGGGAATAGAATTCGCGTTATTTGGACTTCAACCAGGGCAAAGGGGGTCATCAATTTTAAAAAATAGTTCACAAGAAGGGGGAGTAATACTTGAGTTTGAGATTGACGGAAAAAATATAATCGTCGAAAGAACCTTAAAAAAGAAAAAAACAATTTCTCAAGATTATTGTTCAATTACAATCAATAACGAAAAAAAAGAAATGTCTGTAACAGAATTAAAAAGCAAAATTCTAAACCTCTTAAATTATCCAACAGAGTTCTCAAAAAAACAAAACCTCTTGTACAAATTTACAGTTTATACTCCCCAAGAAGAAATGAAGCAAATCATTTTACAGGATTCCGAAACACGAATTAATACCTTGAGGCATGTTTTCGGAATTGACAAATATAAAAAAATTCTTGAGAATATTTCTTTAATAACCTTAAAATTAAGAGAAGAAAAAAGAATGAATGAGGGATTAACAGCAAATTTAGAACAAAATAAATTAAATCTTGTTGAAAAAGAAAATGAAATAGAAACAAAACAATATAATCTTTCTTCTGTGGAGAAAGAACTTTTTTTGAAATCAGAACAAAGGAAAAGAGCTCAAGAAGAAATAAAAGAAGTTTCTGGAAAAATTGAAGAAAAAAATAAACTCCAACAAGAAATAGAAAAGACAAAAATTATGTCCATTAATAAAAAAGATACAATAACTTCTAACATTAAAGCAATTGAACAAATTAAAAGTCAGATGGAAGAATTACAGAATTTACAATTTGATGAATCTCAAATTTTAAAACTAGAACAAGAAATTGCGTTAAAAAAACAAGAGAAGCAAAAACTATCTGACAAAAACATAGGGATTAATTCTCAAATGAGTTCATTAATGTTAAAAGTAGAAGACAATCAAACTCTCGAGAAAAAACTTTCAAATCTAGAAATCTGCCCTACTTGTTTGCAAAATGTGGAAGCAATTTATCGAGCAAATGTTTTAAACAAAATTCACAACGACAATTCCCAAGCCAATAATAAAATTGAAGAAATCAAACAAGAAAAAACAAACATTGCTGTAGAATTGCAAGAAATGGATTCAAAAATTTATTCAATGGAAAAAGAACTAACTGATTTGAAAATATTAAAGATGCGACTTCAAGAAGTTCAAGAAAAACAAAAAAGAATTTCAGAAATAGAAAAATCAAATTTAATGTTAGAAGATGATATAAAACTTTTAAATCAACATGCCGAAACCCTTAATGATGTGGTTTTTGAATTAAAAAAATTTGAAAATATTTTTGAAACAAAACAAAAAGAACTTGATGAAGCATTTAGACAAGAGCAGTTAACAGAAATAAAATTAGCTGAATTAAAAAAAGAAATAGAAGTTTTTTCAAAACAAATAGATGAATTAAAAGAGAGTATACAAAAAATAGAAAAAATTCGAGAACATCTGAATTATATCAATGAACTTGAAGATTGGTTGTCTAAAAAATTCATGACCTTAATCTCTTTTATTGAAAAAAATGTTATGATAAAACTTAAAGGAGAATTTTCTACTTTATTTGCAGAATGGTTTTATACATTGGTTTCAGATTCTTTTAATGTAAGGCTTAGCGATGATTTTACTCCAATAATCGAACAACAAGATTATGAAATTGATTATGCTTATCTTTCAGGGGGAGAGAGAACCGCAATAGCCCTCGCTTATAGACTTGCTTTAAATCAAGTGATTAATTCTTTGCTCAGTAAGATAAAAACAAGGGATTTGGTCATCCTTGACGAGCCAACAGATGGATTCAGCGAACAGCAACTTGACAAAATGCGAGAAGTCTTGGACCAATTAAATATTGGACAATTGATAATTGTGAGTCATGAACAAAAAATAGAAGGCTTTGTTGAAAATGTTATAAGATTTAAGAAAGTAAACGGAATAAGCCAGAAAGAAATATAATCAAAAAACTTATAAACCCTATTTGCTCTTAAAAATTATAAGTTATTCTAAGAATATTAAAATGGATGCCGAGTTAAAAAATTCAATCTTGAAATCAGGAACAACAATTTTAGGAATTATCTGTAAAGACGGAGTTATAATGGCTGCTGACAGACAGGTTACTGCCGGAAATATAGTAATGAATAAAGAAGAGAAAAAAGTTTTCTTAGTTAATGATTATTTAATTATCTCTGGAACAGGGATGATGGCAGATATTCATAGAGTTCCAAAGATATTATCTGCGGAATTAAGATTAAAAGAACTTCGCTCAAAATCTAGGCCAACAGTAAAACAAGCAGCAAGCCTATTATCAAATTTGAATTATTCTGGGATAAGACAACCTTCAATGATTCCTCAGCAAGCAGGATTTTTGTTAGGAGGATTTAATGAGGATGGGACAACAGAATTATACACAATAGAACCCGCTGGAGGAGCTTATAAAGTTAAAGATTATGATGCCAATTTCGGTTCAGGTATGCCTTATGTTCTAGGATTTCTCGAAAGACAATACAAAAAAGATCTAACAATAAAAGAAGGAATAGAATTAGCAAAAGAAGCTCTAAAAGCATCAACACAAAGAGATATTGGTTCTGGATATGGTATTGATATTTTTACTTTAACAAAAGAGGGAATAAAAAAGGTTGTCGACCAAGAGATAGTTCCAGAATATAAAGACAAATAATCCTAAATAAATAAGGGAGATAAATAAATGGATATTTTAAAAAATATAATTGAACAATTAAAAGAAGATATAACTGAAGCGAGTTTTGAAGGAGCAAATATAGTTCTTTACACAAATAATGCAACTTTTTTTAAGGAAGGGGGATCAAAAATAAAAGAGATAGTTGGGCAAATAAAAAAGAGAATTGAATTAAGAGCAGACCAAAAAATTTTGCGAGAACAACCTCAAACAGAAGAAGAAATAAAAAACATAGTTCCTCAAGAAGCAGAAATAACAAATATTATCTTTGATGCCCATAGAAGTATTGTGCTCATAGAAGCAAAAAGACCTGGAATGGTTATTGGAAAACAAGGAAGTATTCTTGAAGAAATAAGAAGAAAAACTTTTTGGATGCCCCAGGTTCAAAGGAGTCCGGCTATAAAAAGTAAAATTACAGAAAGTGTAAGAGAAGTGTTATATGCTAATAATAATTATCGAAGAAAATTTCTAAATTCAATTGGAGAGAAAATCTACAAGGAATGGAATCCAGAAAAAGTAGAAGAGTGGGTAAGGTTGACTTTTTTAGGGGGAGCAAGACAAGTTGGAAGAAGTTCTATGTTATTACAAACACCCAACTCAAAAATTTTACTTGATTGCGGAGTTGATGTAGCTGCTAAAGATAGTAACAAATTTCCTTATTTCAATATTCCAGAATTTAACATAAATGATCTTGATGCAGTTATAATCAGCCATGCACACTTGGACCATGTTGGTTTGCTTCCATACTTATACAAGATGGGTTACAAGGGCCCAGTATATATGACGCCACCTACAAGAGATATTGCAGCATTACTTGCACTTGATTTTATTGGAGTAGCATACAAACAAGCAGCAAAACCATTGTTCGATTCAAAAGACATAAAAGAAATGGTAAAACACAGCATATGTTTAAATTATAATGAAGTTACAGATGTTACACCAGATGTAAGAATTACATTTTATAATTCAGGGCACGTTTTAGGAGGAGCATTGGTTCATTTAAATATCGGAAATGGTTTACATAATCTTCTTTATTCAGGAGATTACAAATATGGACGTTCAAGACTTCTTGATCCAGCAGTTGCAATGTTTCCAAGAGTTGAATCAGTAATCACAGAATCAACTTATGGTTCAAGAGATGATGTTTTTTCTCCCAGAATTGAAGTTGAAGAAGAGTTTATAGAATTAATAAAAAAAACAATAAAAAGGGGAGGAAAAATTTTAATTCCAGAACTAGGGTTAGGAAGGGCTCAGGAAACTATGTTGATTTTAGAAGACGCAATGAAGACAGGAAAATTAGAAAAAATTCCAGTTTATATAGATGGGATGATCTGGGATATTAATGCAATTCATACTGCTTATCCAGATTTCTTAAGCAATAAAGTAAGAAATGATATCTTCCAAGACAATAATCCTTTTGTTTCAGATACTTTTTCACGAGTAGGTTCGCCACAAGAAAGAAGAAACGTAATTGAAGGAGGACCTTGCATTGTTCTTGCAACATCAGGTATGTTAGTTGGAGGAGCTTCAGTAGAATATTTTAAGGAATTTGCAGGTAATAAAAACAATTCAATAATTTTTGTTTGTTATCAAGGTGTAGGAAGTTTAGGAAGACAAGTACAAGAAGGAGTTAGTACAACAAGAATGATGGTAGATGGAAGAGAAGAAACAGTAAAAATAGAAATGGAAGTAAATACAATAACTGGATTCAGCGCACATGCAGGAAGAAACGAAATTTTATCTTTTTTCAACAATATGAGGCCAAAGCCAAAAAGAATTATGATAAATCACGGAGAAGTTTCAAAATCATTAGACCTTGCTTCAGCGTTATACAAAATTAATCATGTAGAAACAAATGTTCCGAGGACATTAGAGACTTTGCGTTTAAGATAAATTTCTTTATTTTCTCTCCACCAACTTTTAAAAACGTTCCTTTCTACATAATAACGAGGTGAAATAAAATTAAGCACAATATAAAAATTATTGCAGTTATTCTAATAATGTTTCTTTTAACGCAGTTTATTGGACTTTATGTTATCAATCATTATATTAACGAGAAGAATGAACTTCCTTTTGGATTAGATACACCGGAGGTTGAAAAAGCTTCAGATTACAGAAATTTTTTCTATGCCATACTTTTTGCATTTGTGATTGCAATATCCCTTCTTTTCTTGCTGACGAAAATAAAAGCAGAATTTATTTTAAGAGCGTGGTTTTTTATTGTGATTACCCTCGCATTAGGAATTACCATTAATTCAGTTTTACCGACTAAACTCAGTTATGCTGCATGGATTGCTCTTGCAATCGCACTTCCCCTAGCATTCCTTAAAATATTCAAAAGAAACTTCATAATCCATAATGCAACAGAACTTTTGATTTACCCGGGAATTTCTGCCATTTTTGTTTCAATCCTAAACTTTTGGACAATTCTTATTTTGCTCGTATTAATTTCTATTTATGACATGTGGGCGGTTTGGCATTCAGGAATTATGCAAAAAATGGCGAAATATCAAATTGATAAATTAAAAATCTTTGGAGGTTTTTTTGTACCTTACATGTCTAAAAAAATAAGAATGAAATTGAAAAAATTAAGAAAATCCAAATCAAAACAAAAGAAAAAGATAAAAGTCAATATTGCGATTCTTGGGGGAGGAGATATTATATTCCCTTTAATCGCAGCAGGAGTTATATTTAAAACAACAGCAGTAACAATGCCCCTTGGATTAAAGAGTTTCACCGGAGGATTCTTTCCTGCAGTCTTTGTAATCTTCGGAGCACTTCTCGGTTTAACTTATCTATTAACTTTCTCAGAAAAAAAGAAATTCTACCCCGCAATGCCTTTCATAACAGCAGGAATTTTATTTGGGATGATTCTTAGTTATATGATCTTCTAATTGTTCCCACTCCCTAAAAGTAACATTCAAAAGATTTATAAAAGAATTATTTCTGGATAATTTATGTTAGTTATAAATGCTCAAGAAGCTGAACCCTATTTAGTAGAATTAGAAAGAGCCATAGTGGAATATGCAAATCATCCTAGAAAAAGAATATTGAAAAAGATTAATCAAGGTTTAGGTGCCATAGAAAGATGCAATTTTAATGATTATCATTTCACTCTTCATGTAGTAAATATAACAGATAAATTAGATCATGTCTTAAGTGAAAATGATAATTAAACAAGATTCTATTAATAAAATCAAAGATTATTTTGATTTGAATGTTTATGAAACAAAGGTTTGGTTAGCTTTAATTTCAAAGGGAGTTGCTTCAGCTGGAGAAGTTGCAAGCCTTTCGCAAGTTCCAAGAAGCAGAGCATATGATGTGCTTGAAAGTTTAGAAAAAAAAGGATTTGCAATAATTAAAATAGGTAAGCCAGTAAAATATATAGGAATTAAACCAAGAATGATTCTTGAAAGATTAAAAAATAAAGCAAGAAAAGATGCACAAGAAAAAATAAACACGCTTTCAAAAATTAAAGATACAGATGAATTTACAAAACTTGAGGAAATTTACAAGGGTGGATCAAACCCAATTAAAAGAGAAGATATATCTGCATCTCTAAAAGGAAAATCCGCTATTTCAAATTTCTTAAGGGAAATAATTAGAGAAGCAAATAAAGAAGTTATAATTTGCACAAATGCTGAAGAGATAAAATCAAAAGCAAAACTTTTCTATCAAACTTTTGAGCATCTGAAAAAATCGGATATAAAATTAAAAATTGCTCTCTCAGGAAATGAAACATTAATCAAAGAAATAGAAAGCAAATTTTCAATAAAAATCAAAAGAATAGATATAGATGCTAAATTTTTCATAATTGACAGAAAAGAAATTTTATTTTATCTATCAAAAAAAGAAGTTGGAAAGGAAGATCTTGCAATATGGCTTAACTCAGGATTTTTTGCAGAAGCCTTTGCGAGCTTGTTTGAAAAAGCAATGGAGGGAAAAAAACAATGAGTGAAAAAGATTGGAAAAATGTTGTAATCTTTGGAGGAAGTTTAGATGAACTTCATCAAAGATATTCAGATAGGAAATATGAAATTGCAGAAGATTATTTTAAAACACAGGTGCCTGAGTTTTATAATAGTATTGAAGAAAATACAAGAATAGAATTATCTGACAAAGGTTATGGCGGACTCATCAGAGCATGTCTTTTTAAGAGAAATATAATCTCTTTGTTTGGAAATTGGGGAATGCAAGGAGTTCCTGTAAAAAGAATAAAATAACTTTACATTCGCTCCAAAGTTGCTCATGATTAATGCAAACTCAGAATCAGCGTTCCGCACGATTCTCCATAATAATTCTAATATTGATTAATAGAATTCTTTTAGCGAACAATTAGACAAAGTCAATTGTGAGTATATCAATAAGCCGAGCGAAGCGAGGCGATTATTGTTCCACATCCAATCCAACAATTCCCATTTCTTTCATCCTCTTATTATTTTTAACTTCCCACTTTTCAATAAATTCTTTAATATCAAAATTAATCTTTTTCTTAGCATAAACTTTATGATTTTTGATAAACGCTTTCACATGTTCTTTCTTAAACTTTTTCACATTATTAATGTCTGTTATCATCGGACCATCGTATAACATTTCTCCACGATTTTTAACAACAAAAAAAGATTTTGCTAATTTTCCATCTTTGTATTCAAACCCATCATTCTTAATTTCAAAAAATCTTTCCATCTCTCCCCTAAGATGTTTATTGAATTTCAATAATTTGCTTCCAGCAATATCGCCGGATTGCCGATTTGTTTTGATTTTCAAACTCAAGAATTCAAATCCTTTCTTTTTAGCATTTGCTTTTATTTTTTCAAAATCAATTTCCTGAATCTTGAAAAAATTAACAGAGGGATTTTTCAAAAAATCTTTACAAACTTTTTTGAACTTTTCAAAAGTTTCTTCTGATAAAGCTGCAGCAACATTTCTTTGTTTGTAAGTAGGATCAATAAGAACAATAGGAGATTTCAATTTCGAACTATTAATATCCATCATGACCTGGGGTTTATTTCTATACTGTTTCTCAGTATCTATAATAACTTTATCTTTTGATTTAGCCATCTCTCTAATAAATTTAAGAAAACTTTTGTAATGATAAACTAATAATTCCAAAGAATATCCCGAGAATCCATTGATATATGATTCTGCACCATAACAATTATTGGCATAACAAAAAACCTTAGCCAATCTTATTTCATCCAAAAGTTTTTTAGTCCTAACTTTTTTATTCATGTACTTGACATGGGAATAAGACAAGTCAGTAATATTTTGTGCATCTTTTGGCTTTGTTACTTTAACAACAGGAATTATTTCAAAGAAAATATCTTTAGTCACTGTTACCTGAAAATAATCTCGAGAACCATGAACAAGATTGGCACCAAATTCTCTTAATGCTTTTTCTGTAAGCTTAGAAATATCTTTACCCTTGACAAATCGCACAAAGATATCAATATCATAATTATTCTTCCGAATCATAGTGTTTTTTGCATAACTTCCCCCAACAAAAATCTCTGCATTTATTTTCAACTTTTTCAAACTCTTTTCAAATTTAGCCAAAAATTCTTTCAAGGATGATTTTATCAAATCCATATCTTCATCAGAAGGATTGACATTTTTCAATACCTCTTTTAATACAGAACTAATTGTCTGTTTCATAGATATTAAAGTTCAATAATACTTATAAACCTAATTAATTAATTTAGACAATGACAGATACAATTGTGACTCAACCAATCTTTAAGGTTCCAGTTTGGATGTATTCATTTCTTCCTACATTTGAGAAACCCGCACGAGGAATTGAAGAAAAATCTGTTTTAGTTGAAGCAGAAAATAAAACAAAAGCTAGATTAAGTTTAACAGAAGAACCAAGTTTTTGGAGAAATTATAATAATTTATCTCCAGAAGAAAGAAAAAAAATAAAAGCACCCCTTTTTAGATTAAGCAGAGAAGGGAAAATTGAAAAAATCCTTGACTGTGAAAAAAGACATAAAAATAATGAAGGAGATTATACTTGCGGAAAACCAATTCATAGTTTGAGCCGTGCTGAGAGAAAATTTTATTCAAATAAAATGGATGGAGAATTTGGAATGTGTTGTATTGAAGGTTATGATTTTGGTCCAAATTGTCCTTATGATAAAAAATAAGTTATAAAATTATTCCTCTTTCTTCCCATCAATATCCTTAATTTCTTTCAAATCTCCAACATCTCTACTCAAAGTTGTAGCCAAATCAATTATATACTTTCCTTCCTCAAGCTTGTAAATAAGCGGTCTATCTCTTTTAAATAAATTAGGCAAATCAATTTCAAATTTTCCCGCACCAGTAACTCGCACAGATTCTATATCTAAAATTACAGGACTATCTTCTTCTGTAATTCCTGCCATCTCCCTAATATCACTTTCAATCTGTTTTTTATCTTCTTGCGGAATTTCTATAGGATTTTCTTTGGTCTTCTCAATTTGTTCATCCCTTAGATAAAAGAAAAAATGATTACCACAATTTGCACATCCTTCTAGCAATTCCTTGCTTCCCATCTCAATAATTCTTTTACAATGTACGCATTGGTGTGGCATTTTTTAATTTTGGAAACTTAATTATACCCATGACAAAATTAGAGGATGCCATAGGCATTTTTGGTTTTAATATAATTAAAAGGAAACAAAGAACTTAATAAAATTATTGGTATTTTAGAATAATCAACGATTCAAAAATAATTCAATTTTTTTGGGATTTCTTTTTATTTCCTTAACAATTGTTGCAGGCCCAATGATTGTTACTGCTCCTAAATCTCCTCCAGAAAGTGCATTTGCTAAACCTTTTCCAATTTTTCTAAAAAATCCCATATCCCCATTTCCAGAAATTACTGCAAGCTCAATGCCCTTGAAATCACTCACATGTCCCATCATAGCCATAGTGTCTCCGATAAGTCTTGTCTCTTCATTAGCCAATAATTTTCCTTGCAAAATCAAAATATTATTTCCCAAGATAATTCCTAATATTTTTTTTATTCTCTCGTTACTATTTAACTCCCTTATTTCAGAATAAGGAAGAAATTGAATTGAAAATCCTTTCAACCTTCCTAAACCATTGTTCCCCTTTTTTTTCTTACTCATTTTATAATAAAATAAACACGCTTTTTAACCTTTACGACCTCACACCTTTTTAGCTAATTTAAAAATTGATTCATAAAATTCTTCCAAGTTAGTTCCATATTTTGCACTAATTCCAATTACATCATATTCAGGAAACGCCGCCTCTATTTTTTTCTTGTCTACTTTTTTCAAATCAATTTTATTTGCAACAATTAATACAGGAATTTTTCTTGCTACAAGATTTCCAATAATCGTTATATTTACTTGATTATAGGGGTTTTCAGTTCCATCCAAAACAACCACAACAATATCCATGTCATCAAGCCATTTAATTGATTCAATAACCCCTTCTGTTGCTTCTTTCGCTCTTTTCTTAGCTTGTTTTTTCTTCACCTTATATTTCAAGAAATCTTCATAATCTATTTTTGTAGCAATTCCAGGAGTATCAATCATTTTGAAAACCATTTTTTTCCCTTTGAAATCTATTTCAACTTTTTCCTTGAATTGCACATTTCTTGTTTCATGCGGAACTTTACTTACACTCCCTATTTCCTCACCAGTGAAATCCTTGCATATTCTATTGGCTAGACTTGTCTTTCCTGCATTCGGAGGCCCATAGAATCCTAGTTTTACCTCTCCCCGGTCTTTAAAAATATTTGAAAAAATTCTTTTGAAAAAATTCTTTAAAATTTTAATCACCATATATTAGATTTGTTATTTCTCTTTATAAATATTTCAGTAATAAAACCTCTAAATTAAAAAAATATCTTTTTCGGCTGATTTTATTAAAATCTTATTTAGGACCAGTTCTTGACTGACTATCTGGAATTCTTCCTTGAGGAACACTTTTTTTCTCAAGTTTCTTTATTGGGATTTCTGGCATTCCAGTTCTCTTCCCAGCATGTTTCCTTGTAGCATATCTCACCTGTTCAGAGGTCCATCCGACATTCTTTAATTTTGATACAATTTCTTTTTCAGTTAATCCTCTTTTTTTAGCAGTTTCAATCCAGTTAAAAAGATTATAAAGATTATTCTTATTCTTGAATAAATAATTTTCATATTTTCTCTTATACCATGTTTGAAGAATAATCCAAAATATTGCACCGATTATAAATAATAAAATAATTATTAAGATGTAAAGAACCCATCTTTTTAATTTTCCATCCTCTTCAAGAGGACTCCATTCAAAATCAACAAGTGAAAGTTCGCTAATCTCTGGTGCAACAAAAAGTGGCAAGTCAATAAAATCAATATCTTCTGTTGTTGAAAAAACAATCTTTTTCGATTCTTCTATAAGAGGAAAATATACATATCCTAACATTTCTTCTTCAAAATATTCTCTTTCAAATGTCAATCCATCAACATCCTTAAGAATAATATATCCATCTCCTTCAGACCCAGCCTTCTTTGTTATGTCTACTTCAAAAAATTTCAACAACGGTTCACTATAATCATTTAATACAGAAGTTATTTCTTTATATGTTACAGTTATGTCTACGTTTTCAACATTCCAGCCTAAGATAGAATTAATATATTTGCTTTCTTTCGAACTATCATAATTTTCTCCAGTAATATCTGCTAAAATATCAACATTAACTTTGCTTTTCTGGGGATAAAAAATAATTGAATTTGCAATAGAACTTTGAAAAATCATTTGCGGAACTTCGATACTTTGCAAAATTTGTAAAACAGCTTGATAGTCATCTTCAGTTGTAGCCGCAATATTATCTGTTTCAGCCTTATCTAATTTAGTTTCAATCTCTTCTAGATTTAATGTTTGATTTATGATTTCAACTTCAAACACCGAAAAATTATTTAGTTGGTCTTGGATAATTCCTAAACCTAGTTTCTTTTCTTGTAAAAGAGTTCCTGTAACTTCTGAAGCAGACCCAACATTAATTACAAAATTTTTGCTTGAAGTTCCGCCGTCCACATCATTAACCTTTACCTTTAAATTATAGGTTCCTAATGATTCATAAGCATAGGTTATTGTATTTGTTTCTGTATCTTCCATATCCCCATTTCCAAAATCCCATTCATATGAAGAAATATTTTTTTCTGATTCAATTTTCACAACAAAGATAGTAGAATAATTTGCAGCAGTAGTAGCAGTATTTAGAGATTTTATTATTGGAACTTTTTCAATAGATATTTCCTCTGAAAAAATTTCCTCTTCGTTAAAACTTAGCGAGATAGTGTGATCACCATAATCACTTGGAACCCCAAATTCTCCCGAATCAATTTTAAGTTTTTGCATATCTGCATTTATCTTTGCAGGAGTTTCTTCTAAGTCATACAATTCATTTGCTATTCTAACTGCATTGGAAGTATAAGAAAGACTCGGATTTGAAATAGTAATATCTTGATTTACCCTAGAAGTAATTTTTATTGGAATAATACAATCATCAGGGCATTGATTATCATAATTTAAAGAAAGATAATCTTCAATATAAGTTTCTATATCAGTTACATCCCCTCCAATAGAATCAAGCTCTGCACTATCCAAAACAAAATCACCAACAGGAGCATATTTTCCTGGCTTTGCAAATATGTCAAAATCAATATCATATTCATCAAAAATTCCTGAAAAACCACACAAGGGTTCAATCTCTTCAGAATTTATCTCATATTTTCGATCATCAGCAGAATCTGTTGTTTTTATACACACTATATAATCTCTCTGTTCTTTTACCATGAAATCTAAATCTTTATAATCTAAGGGAACACAATTTATTTCTCCTGTTCCAGAAGCACTCGCAACACAAGAACCATATTCATCTCCATCTCCATTAAGACTTTCAATAGTCATATCAAAACTAACATCCTTTTCTGTTCCAATTACATTAGCTCCAATTTCAACATTTGGTGAAGCAGGAACAGTAATCTTTTCACAATATTCTGTATTAACTATCCATACTTCTTCTTCATTATTTACATAGCATCCATAATCCGCAGCTCCAAACTCTCCTGAAGCTGTATGGGGTTGCCATTCTGTATCATTATTATTTAAGAGGTTTATATCTAACTGAGAAACAATTGACTCAGGAGCATTACTAGATATGTCCATTGAAAAATCCGAAACTTCGCTTATAGAACCAGATAATTTAAATCCCAAAATTACAAATTCTCCTGCATCCAAGGTGATTATCTTTGTTGCTTCTGGAGTACTTGGATCATAATTTGAAATACAAGTTAAAGGTTCACAAGTATGAACAAAATCACTATCTCCATTTATCAAAGTTATTAATGTTGCAGTGTCGCCCTCTGAACTTTCAAAAACAGACTTTGATGGTTCTTCAGTCAAACTTATGTTTATCCATCCTCTTAATGTGTTTTCTGGCCCATATTTATAATCAATAGAGTGAGTCAATTCTCCAAGAGTAAAACTAGCAGAAATAAAACTAAAAATTAAAACAATGCCCAATAAAAGAAACAAAACCATACCCCTTTTTTTCATGAATATAATAACAAAATATCTTTTATAAATATTATCTCTTCTATTTATCCTTCTTTCTTTTGAAAATTAGTGAAACATAAATTAATGCAATTACTGTAAGAGTTG
>CAYORV010000010.1:0-16478 GCA_964406515.1 Candidatus Woesearchaeota archaeon
ATGTTTACAAGGGGCAAAAAGTTGTGTTTTTGTTTAAGACTTTAGATTCTTTGGAAATGATGCAAAGGGATTATTCTAAAAAATTATTGAAAGAGATTGTTCCCTTGGTTGAGAAAGTTGTTGTGAGTTTTGCTGTGAGAAGTATGGGAAGTAGACAGAGATTTAGAGCAAATAGAAAATGGTTGTTGGATTTTATTCAGGATAATTTTAAGGTCAAGGATGATTTTGAACTTGGTGGGGAGCGATACATTGTTTTTAGCAAATAGATTTAAATATTCTTTTTCTTTTTTCTAATCATGAAGCCAAAATTTTATAGAAAGGTTTTGAAAAATGGCATGACACTTATTTTTGAGAAGAGAGATATACCTGTTGTGAGCGTGGCGTTTGCTGTGAGAGCAGGAGGAATTAATGAATCTGCGGATGAGAAGGGAATTTCCCATTTCATTGAGCACTTGTTGTATAAAGGAACACCCACTAGGAATGCTCAGAAGATTGCAGAAGAAATAGAGAGAAATGGTGGGGAGTTGAATGGATTTACTGATGAGGCGATTACTGCTTATTGGTGTAGGATGCCGAGCAAACACATTGATGTTGCGCTTGATGTTTTGAGTGATATGATTAAGAATCCCTTGCTTGATGAAAAAGAATTAGAAAAAGAGAGAGAAGTTATTTTTGAGGAAATTAAAATGTACCATGATACTCCCCGAATGCATGCCCTCACTGAAATTAAAGAAACCCTTTATAGTGGGGCTTTTGGAATGAATTTGGCTGGGACGATTAAAACAATGAGTTCGATTGATCGAAAGAAAATGGTTGAAAAATTTGAACAAGTTTATAGACCGAATAATATGATTTTGTGTATAGTGGGTGATGCAAGTTTTGAAAAAATTGTTAAATTTGCTGAAAAGAATTTTGTTAAGGAGAAAGGAAGCGTTCCTAAACAAAAATTTGAATTAAAGAATGAATTAAGAATTGAGAAAAGAAAAGGAATTGATCAAGCTAATTTGGTTTTCGCTTATCATAGTCCTTTTGCAGGAGATAAGAAAAGTCACGCTGCGCAAGTTTTGAGTATTTTGATGGCAGGAGGAATGTCTTCTAGATTGTTTCAAGAAATAAGAGAAAAGAGAAATCTTGCATATGCTGTTAAAGGAGATTGTGATATTGCAAAAGATTATGCTTATAGTTTAATTTATGTCGGAACAACAAAAGAAAATGTGGATATTGTCAAGAAACTTATTTTAGAAGAATTTGATAAAGTTGCGAAGAATTTGAATGAGAGAGAATTAAAAGAAATCAAGGAGCAAATTATTGGGAATCATTTGATTTCTATGGAAGATTCTCAGAACCAGATGGTAAATTTGCTTGCTTATGAAATTGATGGTAATGCAAAGGAGTTTTATGATTATGAGAAAAATATTTCTGCAGTAAATTTGAAAGATGTTAAGGAATTAGCGAAAAAGGCGAAAGAGAAGTTTAGTTTTTTTGCTTTGGTGCCTGAATAAAAAGAACCAAGGTTCTTCTTATGACATCTCCTTTAAGATAGGGTCATGCCTGATAAAGAACCAAAGGTTTCTTTTACGAAACTTCCTTTAAAATAGGTTCAAGACTGATAAAGAACCAAGGTTCTTCTTATGACATCTCCTTTAAGATAGGGTCACGCCTGATAATATTAAAAACCCTAATCTTATTCTGTTTTTATGTATATTGTAAAAGTTCCTGGAATAAATGGTTTAGGAAAAACTAATGGATGCGAGAAAGCTGGAAATGAAATTCTGAAAACTCTTAGGAAAATTCATTCAAATGAAGCAGGGATTCCTATTGATGTTGATCTTTTGGATTTAGAGGAAATTCATTTAGATAATGGGAATATTGAAGAAGCTAATGAACTTATTTATAAAAACTCCTTGAAGGCGTTTGAAACCAAACCCAAGACGATTTTTTTAGGGGGAGATCATTCGATTAGTTATTCTTTGACTAAGGGATTTTTTGATTATTGCAAACAAGAAAGTAAACAACCTTGTTTGATTGTTTTTGACTCGCATCCAGATTGTATGCCTCCAATGAAAGAGCCGACACATGAAGATTGGCTTAGTAAATTGATTGAAGAAGGGTTTCCTGCTGAAAATGTGTTGGTTGTTGGTTTGAGGAATTCTTGGAAAACAGAGACAATGTTTTTGAAAGAGAAAAAAATTCAGCAGATTAGCATTAATTCAGTTATGGAAGATATAGATAATATTGCAGATACAATTATGGAGTTTACTCAAGGGAAAGAAGTTTATGTTTCTGTTGATATTGATGTTGTGGATCCTGCGTTTGCTCCTGCCACTGGTTATCCTGTTGCTGGAGGATTGACAAGTCGACAAATGATTTATTTAATTCAAAGATTGAATAAGATTAAAACTCTCAAAGGAGTTGATATTGTTGAGATAAATCCTGAAAAGCAAGGAGGAGAAATGACTGTTCAGTTAGGGGCGAAAATTTTGGGAGAATTGATTTAACAAAGAGAATATAAATAAGAAAGTAAATTTAGTTTTATATAATGTTTGTAAAGCAAAATATGTTTTTGAGAATAATCTTTTTTAAAAAGTAAAATCTGTTTTGAAAGATTTAATGGCTTATGAAGAAATTATTGAGAATTATTTAAGGTTGTGTAGAAATGCGTGTAATTTGGGAGGGTATACAAGACTCTCTTGTTCTGAAGGAGATATTATAGATTCTGTATCCCAGAGATTTGCTGGAAATGGATATAAAGAAGAAAAAGTTTCTCAAGTTATAAAAATCTGTCAGGAAGAAATGTTTAAAAGTTTAAAGGTTGGAAGACATTTTGGCTGGCCAGATTATCTTGAGAAGGAAATGAAAAGAGGGATTAATACTGCACTTCGAGAAGTTTAAAAATTTCTGCTTTTTTTCCTATGACTTCTGTTATTTCTTCTTCTGAAGCATTGATTATATTTTTTAATGTTTTGAATTTCTCTAAAAGTTTCTTTGCGGTTTTTGGACCAATTCCAGGGAAACCTTCTAAGATAAATTGTAATCTTTCTTTTTTATCTAAAGATTTTTTTGAAACATTTAGGGAAAGTTCTTTTGATTTCTTTTTTGAGAGTATTAAAATAAATTTTGCAGTGTCCTCATAATTTTTTGTGAAAACTATTGGAACTTTATATTTTAATAAAATTGAAAGTAAAAATCCCCTTATTGCATTTGGATGGACCCCCTTGATTTCATCATCATTTGCATAAAGTTCTTGTTCCTCTATGCCCTCTATGACTAAAAGTTTGTTTTCATATTGTTGTAGTTCTTCGAGCTGATTCAGAAGACGTTTATTTAACATAGAAGAAATAAAATCAGAAACAGTTTTTCGTTCTATGGCAACCTCTCCAACTAAATAATCTGCAACTTTTAATTCTCTGAATTCAACATTAAATCCCAAATGTACAAGTTCTGAAATTAATAATGAATTTTTTTCTCTATAGTCTACTGTTATTTTTTGTTTGGGAGCAGTGTCCATTCGCCCACCCGCACGAGGTTGAGGTCTTGCAAAGATGTCGAAGAGTGGTTTTGGTTTCATTATCCACGTAATTTAATAATCTTTAAATACATTATTCCTCTATGTTGATTATGAAAAAGGGGATTAGTCCGATCATTAGCACTATTCTTTTGATAGTGATGGTTTTGGTAATCGCAAGCATTGTTTTTTCTTGGAATAGGTACACTCTAAAAACTTCTGAACAAGAAGCGTTAGAACAGAAATTGTGTTCAGAAATTAAGTTTGTTGTTGATGATTTTTGTTATGAAGATACAGAAGTATATGATAAAGAAACAGGAGATTTTGAAACAAAAACACATATAAGATTTAATGGAAGGAATGATATTTTGGATTCTGAACTTTATGGTTTTCTTTTTTTCTTAGATTATGGAGGAACTATAATTTCAACTTCTACCTTGCGGTATAGTGAACTTGGGGGCGGAGAAGCAAAAACATTGTTTACAGATGTTATTAAAAATGTGCAAAATATAAAAGAGATAAATGTAATTCCAAAAATTAAAACCCATAATAAGATAATTATCTGTGAAACAAATGATAAAACAATTGGAGAAGGAGAAATTGAACAATGTTAAATAAGAAGATATTTTTTGTGGTGGGTTTATTATTTTGTTTAAGTTTTGTTTCTGCGGAGATTTCCATATCTCCTTATGAAATACTTCAAGATACTTCTGCTACAATTGATATTGATCTTGAAAGTTATAGCGAGAATATTTATTTTTATAAAGAAGGCCAAACATCTGCTTATTATATAATTAGTTTAGGTTGTGAGGGAAATCTTTGTTATGAGCCAAAAACTTTTGATTATGTTTTTTCATCTGATTTTTTTAGTATTGGAGAATATAGTTTTGCTATTTATTCATATGATATTAATGATTGGATGAGTGTTAATTTTGAAATTATTGAAGAGGAAGTGGAAATTTGTACAGATTCTGATGTTACTGAAGAATATCCTGATGGTTTTAATCTTTATGTGAAGGGAATTGTACAAGATGAGGGAGAGGATCCTCCACAATCAGAGGATTATTGTTATAATGACGACCAACTTTTTGAATACTGGTGTTATTTTGGAGGTGATTCAGGATATGGTGGAGGTCTTTACAATTGTCCAAATGGTTGCGAAAATGGTACTTGTATTGAAGTAGTAGCTTGTACTGATTCTGATGGGGGAGTTAATTATTGTAAAAAAGGAACTGTTTGTGAGGGAGATGGTTGTTTTACAGATTATTGTCTTGTTGCTGGAGGATCTTTTAATTATGTTAATGAGTATTCTTGTGAGAATAATATTCTTGTAAGTGAAGTGAGTACCTGTTTAGAGGGTTGTGAAGACGGAGCTTGTATACGTGTTTTACATCATCATAAAATTTGTTATTATGGGGACGTTTTTTGGATTGATAGTTGCAACGATGTAGAAGAATTATTCGAAGAATGTTCAAATGATTGTGTTGATGGAGCGTGTGTTGAAGAAGAGGCAGAAGATAAATGCTCCACCGATTCTGGTAGTCAAGGTTATTGTGATGTCGAGTGGTCGAGTGTTTGTGAAACTCTGGAGTGTTCTGAATGTGATTGTTTGGTTGCGTGCGAAGAAGAATGTGCAGTAAATGGATGGCGGGTTGGTTATTGCACTCCCGATATTTGTAGTTGTAGTTCTGCTAATGATTGCTTTGATTTACCAGAACCAGAACCGGAGTTAGTTTGTGAAGATGGTACTGCTTATAATACTTGTTCATTAACAAAACCAAAATATTGTGATTCCTCTGAGAATTTAATTGATAATTGTCAAGAATGTGGGTGTGGTCTATTTTTAGAGTGTAATGATGGGGGTTCTTGTAGTCCTGCAATTCCAATTGCTTCTAATACAAAAGTAGATTTATATTCTGATAAAGAAGTTTTTTTAGTTTCAGATAAAGATTGGAGAAATGTTTTGCCTTTTGTTCCTGTCGCTGTTTGGACACAAGGAGAAGTAATCAATAAATGTCCTTTTTTGATTTATCATGAAGAAGAGTCTGATTTAGATATAGATTCAATAATTTATTTTATGCAACAATACAATCCAGATAAGGTTACAATTATTGGACAAACACCACAAAAATTAGATGATTTGTTAATTGCAGAACCTGATTTTGGTGCAGGTTTACAAGAAGAGGATATTCAGAAGATAAGCACTACTGATGCTTTATTTTATTGGGGAGCTTTTGATACAATTGTTTATGTGGAAGATAACTATGAATTGGCTTTGTTGGCTTCAACCTATGCTTCTTTGATAAATGCACCTTTAATTATTAAAGAAACAGAGAGTGATTCAGCAGGTATTCTTGCTGAAAGAAATGTTATTTGTGTTGGAGATGTTTCTCCTCAGAGTAATAGCTGTTTTGAAAATTATAACTTAGAAGAATTACAGCAAAAGTACTTTGATGAAACAAATACGAACAAACTCATTTTGATTAATCCCCTTGATTGGATTTATTCTATCCATGATGATTATACATTCTTAGATACAAAGTTGGGGATTATTGATGAACTTTATACTAAAATTTCCTTAAGTGCATCAATTCTTGCTTCTGCAAAACATGAATTAATAATTAGCACAACTGAAACAGATTATCAGTTAATCGATACTTTTACTGAACAAAAAATTAAGGATTTTAATGCAGATTATTTGACTATTATGGCATCGGGGAATACAACACCCCATAAGGAATTTAAGGAACCAAGTATTTTGGGGTTTGATATTTATTGGGCATTAGACCCAAGTCATTATGCAGACATAGATGGAGATAATGAACCAGATGTTGCTGTAGGAAGAATCGCTGGAATTTCAACATCAGATGTTTCAAGTTATGTTGCTAGAGATTTATTTTATGATTCATTTCCTTTAACTTCTAATATGGGATTTATGGCAAGTTCTTTTGTAGGAGTTCTTGCGATTTATACAGATCTTTTAGCTTTTATAAATACCCTAAGAACTTCGGGATATAATACTATTTCTAGAACAGTTCCTGATGAGGGTTATGAGTTTTCTCCTCTTGATTGGGAAAATAAAGACATGATTTATTATAGTGATCATGGGGCTCCTTCTTGGGCAGGGATTCGTTCAAGAGATATACCTGAATTAAGTAATTCTGTTATTGCTACTGCTGCTTGTTCAACTGCTTCTTCGTACGATGAATATTCTTTTTGGGCATTGGCTATACGACAAGGAGCAATTGCATTTGTTGGTTCTGTAGATACCACTTTTTTGTCTACTAATTATAATCGGTTTATTAAAAATCTTTATTATAATGATTATCCTACTATGGGAGACGCATTTAAGGATAGTTATTCTTCTCAAAATAACATTGCAATGGCAACCCTTATTGGAGATCCAACACTTGAGATTGGACTTGCAAATGCTTGTATAAAAGAAGAAGGAAGTTCTGATGATTTTTGTTCTGAATGTTCTCCTATTGATTTACAATGTAGTGGGAAGACTATTAGGGGGAGGTATTTTAGATTTTCAGGAGATAAATGTGTAAAGAAAACTTTTAGAAAGCAGATAGGAGATGAATGTGAATATGGTTGTTCTGAAATTGGTGGACCACATTGCAGAACTATTGAAGAGTATGATGTCATAAAAGAAGAATGTTTATCAACAGACCCAACAGATTTAATATGTAATTCAGAAAAAGATACTGTTCGGGGGAGAAATTATACTTTTAATGAAGAAGAAGCAACCTGTGATAAAGAAACTTTTAGAGAAGTTGTGGAAGAATGTGAGGAAGGAGGTATCTGTGGGGATTATTCTACCCTTTGTTATTCTTATGTTTATTGTATGAGTTCTAATTCTCATGAAAATGCGATACAGCGTTGTGAATCTATGACTGAAATAGATTTAATATGTAGATTAGGAAATGTTTATGGAAGAACTTATGTTTTTACTCCAGAAAGAAGGGCGCCTTATTTTGAAGAATGTGTGGAAAATACTTTTAGGGAACAAATAGGAGAAGATTGCGAATATGGTTGTAAATATATAAATGGAAGTGGTGCATGTAAAACAGAAGAAGAAAATAGGGCAGAAGTAAAGGCAGAGTGTGAGGCTTCTACTTGTACTTCAAACGATGCTGTTGATTTAATATGTAGATATGGTAATTTGCATGGAAGAAAATTTAAATGCACTGGAATGGGTTGTGTTGAAAAAGTTGCTAGAGAAGAAATAAAGGATTGTGTTAATTATTGTAAGGATGAGGAATGTACCTGTGATATAAGTGGTACAAAAGTGAGTATATTTACACAACATAGATGTTGTAATGGATGGGAATGGGTTACGGAAAAAATACATAAATGGCCAAAATGTGGCGTAGGGAGAGGTTGGGGTTGTGGGAAGTTAACACATGATAGGGGTTATAAAATTGTAAATGATTATAAAAAATGTAAATAAAATGATAAATAAAAAAATATGTTTTGGGATGATTTTCTTATTGATAGTCTTAATGCAATTAATTTTTATTTCTGCTATTTCAATTAATATAGATATGAAAGAATCTTTTAGTGCTGGAGAAAAAATTTCTTTTGATTATACAATTACTTCGACGAGTTCTCAAGATATTGAATATCTTTCTGCTGTTTATTGTCCAGATGCTCCTTTGTCTTTATTAGATATCAAGACAACTACTTTACAAGCTAATGTTCCTATTGAAGAAACTTATGTTTATATGTCCGAACTTAGTGAGGACATTGAGCCCCAGACTTGTGATGCAGGAGTGGCTGTTTTGAGTCCAATTGAGATTACAGAAGAAACATCTTTTGAGATTATTACTAATTCTAGTTTTGAATTTAATGTTTTAATTTGTAAGGATATTGGTTGTAGAGAACAAACTAAGGTTTTTGTTAAGAGAGATGTGGTTTATTTGGATTATACTTCTGAAATTTCTGATTTAGATGTAACTGTTATTTTGATAAGCCCGAATAAAAATTCTCAGTCTTTAATTTTGCCAACTCAAATTGTGTTGCAGCAATTAGGAAATTATGAATTGCAAATAACTGCTTCTAAACAAGATTATAAAACAGTAACTAGGGAGATTCAACTTGGGGTTATTGCTGAAAGTGCAGATATTGTTTCTGGTTTTCAATCAGGCAGGGGAAGAAGTGTAGGAAATTATATGCTCTTTGTTATGATTGGGATAGTTTTTATTTTAGTTGTTGTTATTTTCATTAAACTTTTTATAGGGTTGAAAAAACAGAGAATGCGTAAAGGAAAGGTGAGTGTTGGGAGACAACTTAAAAAAGGATTTCAGAAGAAAGAGAGAATTATTAAGAAAAAGGAAAGAATGTTGCTTAGAAGATTATTTTGTAGAAAAAGGAAATTGCCGAGAGGAAAAAAACAGGAAATTGATAAAAAGGTAAAACAAGAGAAAGAGGTTTTGACCAAACAGAAAGTAGAAGCAAAAAAAGAGTTCGCTAAAAAATTAGGGAAAGAGAAAAAAGAATTACAGAAAAAGGAAAAAAGAACGAGAGGACAAGGGAAGAAGAGCGAGATTAGGAGATTGTTGACTAAAGGAAGAAGGCAATTATCTAATGGGAATAGATTTGGTGCGAAGAATACTTATAGGAAGATTTGGAGAATACATAGTTCATTGAAGAAAGGAGAGAAGAATCGGGATTTGTATAATGAACTTTTGACTTTTCATGAAAGATTGTTAAAAGGAAAAGAGAGCAAGAAGAAATCTTAATTTTAAAACAGCTCTTTTTGTTTTTCTGAATTTATTAAGCTTCCGTTGGAAAGTTCTTCTTTTATTGAACTGATTGCAGTATGCATACTTTTTTCTCTTGCTTTAGATACATAATAAAACGTTTCATCTCTTGTTCCTTTTGTGATTAACATAATTAATTTTCCTTCCATTAATCTCGCTGTTCTTCCGCTCCTTTGTATTTTTCTTATTGCAGAAGGAATAGGTTCATAAAAAATTACTGTGTTTACTTCTGGAATGTCTAAACCTTCTTCTCCGATACTTGTGGCGCAAAGAACATTTATTTTTCCTTCTGAAAAATCTTCAATCATTTTCTTCTGTTCTTTTTGACTTAGTCCTGTGCCCTCTTTTTTTGTTTGTCCTACGAATATTTTTGAATTTATTCCTGTTATTTCATTAAGTTTGTCAGAAATTATTTTTGCTGTATCTCTAAATTGTGTGAAAATAATTACTTTTAAATTTTTATTTTGAATTTTTTCTCTTTTCATTATTTCCAACAATTCATTAATTTTTGGGTGTTCAAACCCTTTTGCTAAAAGTTCATTTGTTTTCATATAAACGAAATTAAATTCTTGTTTTTTTACAAGTTTTATAACCCCCTTACTTTGATGATTTGCTGCCTGTTTAAATAAACCTTTGAGATATTTATTGAAACTAGAAAGTGTTTGAGTTTCTAAAAGTTCTAATGCATGCTGTATTTTTATTGCTTGTGCGCATGCGCTTGCTCCAAGCATGTAATTGAAATTTTTATTTCCCCTTGCTAATGTTCCCATGATTTTTTTCTGTAATTGAATTAAACCTGTTTTAGATGCAGGACCCCATAAAACTCTCCTACGTTTAAGTTCTTCTACGTAATCGTCAAAAACTTTTTTTAGAACATATCTCATTTCTTGGAGTTCTGGAGGAAAGTCAACAAGAATTTTTTCAAATTCTAATTCTTGTAAATATTCTTTGACATCTGCACTTTCCCTTGTCCTTAATTCAACTTCTTCAATAGAAAGGTTTTTACAAATTTCTTTAATTTTTGCTTTGTTGCTTCCAGGAGAAGCAGTAAGCCCAATAATTCTCGGATGTTCGGATTGTTCTTTATATTTTTGAGCCATGAAATTATAATCATAATTTTTTACACATCTATGGGCTTCATCTTCTACAAGAAGAGAAACTTCTGTTAAATCATAAAGTCTATTTTTTAAATCATTGGCAACACATTGGGGAGTTGAGAAAATTATATCTGCTGTTTGCCATATTTTTTTCCTTTTTTCTGCAATCACTAAACCTGTGAAGAGTTGCATGTCTGCAAATAATTCTGGAAGGTATTTTTTAAAAGTGGTTAGGTGTTGTTCTGCCAATGGTTTTGTTGGCGCAAGAAAAACTATTTTTTCTGTGGGAAATTTTTCCATACGGTCAATTACTAACATTAATGCAATGAGTGTTTTTCCGAGACCTGTTGGAAGTACAACTAAACAATTTTTTTCTTTACAAGTTTCAAAAATTTTTTGTTGATAGTCTCTGGGAGTAATTCCTTCTAAAAATTTCATGAGTGTTTATGGTGGGGTTTTTTAAATAATTTTATGTGTTGTGGCAGTGCCCACCTTTTTTTTGGATTAGATAATAAGAATTGAAAGTAAAAATCCTATGAGAGTTAGAGATGCTAGGAAACTCCATAAAACTAGATTTCCGAAAAATATCTTGTTTCCGTCTAAATTAGAGATTGGAATCATGTTGAAGAATGCATAATAAATATTTAATTGTGCGAACAAAGGAAATCCTAGAAAATAACCGATGATAGCTAAACAAAGGTTTATTAGGATTCCTGCTGCTGCTATGATTCCTATTTGATATTCGGTTACTTCTGAAAATGAATAAAAACCGTGTCTTTTTGCTGGCCGATAAACTTTTGGTTTTATATCAAATACTAATGAAGCCATCCAGATGAAACTTTTAAATGGAAAAAGAAAGAGCTTTGAAATTATGGGAAAGAATGCTCCTGCAGGAAAGGGTCTCTTAAATTTTTCTTTACGGAAACCTAATTTTTTTATTTCCCATAATTTGATTTCTATTTCTGAATCTAAATAATATGCTAGAATTTTCTTTGTGAATATATTTGCTAGCACAACTATTGAGACACTTAATAGAATTATTAGGAATTCATTCCAATCTCTTAGAAGATTTATTGAGAAAGAAATAAGCAAAATTACTAGTAAACTGAGGATTATCTCTTTTTTATTTATCATAGATTGACGAATGAGAGATTTTTTATAAAACTTGTTATTGTAATTTATCATGGAAAATTATTTAAATGAGATTGTGCAACTTTCATCATGAGGATTAAGAAAATAACTGAAGTTATAGGAACTAAAGTGTATACAGATTCTGGAGATTTTTTTGGAGAGGTCGAAGAAGCGAATCTTTCTGAAAATAAGATTGAAGGATGGAGAATTCGTGTTGGAGGAAGTATTATCTCATTAATTGGAGGAGCAAAAGGGGTTATCATTCCGCACCAGTTCGTAAAGGCAATAAGCGACGTTTTTATAATAAATAAGTCTGCCTTACCAAGTGTGGATTCAGAAGTGGAAGAAATACCTGAAGATCTAATATAAAATGGTTGAAGCAGAAACAATATTGCAAGGGGAGATTTTTACTAGATTTATTTTGCCTTTTTTCTTAGTTTTTCTAGTAGTTTTTGGAATTCTTGAAAAAACAAAACTTTTTGGAGAGGGAAAGAAACAAATAAATGCAATGATAGCATTTGTTATTGGTTTGATTTTTGTAAGCGTTCTTTATCCGACGGTTGTTGTGAGTAATTTGATTTTATTTTTGACTGTTGCACTTGTTTGTGTTTTTGTTATTATGTTATTATGGGGATTTATTTTTGGAGATGTTAAAGAAGGATTCAAACCAGAGAAATGGATGAAGACAGCATTAGCAATAATTGTAGGTATAGCATTTATTGTTGCAGTTATTTGGGCTACTGGACTTCTTGAAGGGTTAGGAGAAAGTTTATTTAAACAACCTTGGAGTAAAACTTTTTGGACTAATTTTGGATTTGTTCTGGCGATTGCAGTTGCTTTAGCATTAGTGCTTGGCGAAAAAGCTAAGAAGTAAGATTTAGTTTTTAGATATTTAAATTTGGCTTGGCTTTGCCTTGCGATTGGTTAAATTTTTCCAGACTTTCGTCAAGGAAAAATTTTAAGGAGAAATTGATAAGAATAAAATCTAGTCTGTTATGAACAACTAAGCCGGATTATTTCTAACTAATTTACAGAAACATCTTTCGAAACATATTTAAATATTCTCTGATAATTTCTTGTATGATAAGAGGGTTGATGATGGCTTCTGTGGGTGTTGCTGATAGCGGAGTTTTTAGCGATGTGTTTTCTCAATGGGAACAGATTGGAATTTTTAGTCATGTGCTTCCTTTTCTTTTAATTTTTGCATTGGTTTTTGGGATCCTTACTAAGGTTAAGTTGTTTAAAGAAAATAAAGCAATAAATGCGATTATAGCTTTGGTTGTGGGATTGATGGCGATTCAATTTAGTTTTGTTTCTGTTTTCTTTGCAAATATTTTTCCGAGAGTGGGTGTTGCTTTAATGGCTATATTGGCATTGTTTATTGTTGTTGGATTATTCATAGATGAAAAACATCTGGCCATTAATTGGATCTTATTTGGAATATCTGTGATTATTTTTGTTATAGTGATTGTGCAAACAGCAGGAATTCTTGGAGTTTCTGTAGGAGATTGGTGGAAAGAAAATTGGCCAACAGTTATTATAATTGGAGCAGTTGTTGCTTTAGTTGTTGCAGTGATTGCAAGCACGGCGAAGAATAAAAACCCCATTCCTTTTAATCCTCTCTGGGCTAAAAACCCCGGATCCTAGTTAATTATTTTTTCTTAGAAGTTTTTTTCTTAGCGTGAGTTTTTGTAGAAGTATGTTTTTTAGCTCTAGGAATTATCTTTGAAAAAGAATTTTCAATCATGTTCATTTCTTTTTTTATACTTTCTAAATTATTTCCATAAGAACCTATTTTTTCAAGAATCGCAATTTGCAAATTATCCATAATAGATTCAATTCTTTTTAATTTCTCTGTAGAATGTTCTACTTGTGTTTCTAAAACAGCTTGAGTATCTTTTATTTTATTGATTTGTTTTTCTATTTTTTTTATGTTCTCCAGAAAAACTTGTTCTGCTATGTCCATTATTGTATCTGTACTATAACTTTCTGTAGAAGGATAACCATAATCTTCTTGCTGGTAAACATTTTGAGGAGGTATATATTCCTCTTGAGGCGAAGGTGTGTAAGTTTCTTGAGGTTGAGGAGCATAAGTCTCTTCTACTTCTTGTGTTTTTGGGACATATGTTGCTTCAGAAGTTTGTTCTTCAGGTATGGGCATTGGTGCTTGTTGAGGCGCTTCTTCTCTAGGATTATAAACAGCATCTTTTATCTGTGATTGACTTAATGCATCATTTATTTCTCTTGGAGAAACACCCTGTTCTTTTAATTGATTTATAATTTCTGGTTCTAAAAGACCTTGATCCTTCAATTGTGAAATTTGTTCTAAGACACCCATTTTAATTATTAGTTTTTAATTGTTTTTTAAGTTTTCTAATCGTGTTTATGATTTTCTAAATCTTGTTTTGTAATGAATTCTATTGGTTGAAACATTTTTGCTTGTTTAGAAAGAAGTTCTAAATCTTCTTTTTTAGCAAATTTTGAAAATTCTGATGAAGCAGATTCTAGAAATGACATCATTCTTTCCATGTTTTGTTTTAACATTTCAATATCTTTTTTTAGTTCTAAAATTTTTTCATTTGTTTTTTCTCTTGTTTCAATAAGGTTTTGTCCAATTAATAAGAGTCTATCTTTGAGAATTCGTTGTTTTTCTTCTAAATTCCTTGTTCTTCCATTTACCTCTCCAATTATTTGCCCAGGATAAGGATTAGTTTCGTCAACCATCTAAAAATTAAGAGAGGTAAGTTTAAAATTCTTGTGTTTGATATTACACAAAATATTTTAAACTGGAACAGCCTTTTTTATCTATGAGGTTTAAGGAAGGCACACAAATATATTCTTCAGAAGTACAAGAAGAAGGAGGAGAAAACATACTTTATATTAATTATCTTGGAGCGCCCTATGTTCCGAGTTTAGCTGATTCTGCAGAAGTTATGGGAAGAACTGTCGATGCACTAATTGAAAATCAAAATGTTTCAAGAATTGTTTTTGTGCAGCAGAAAAATTATAATTATGATTTTAATGAAACTTCTTTGCTTTTGGAGATTGCTCAACTTTATGTTTATTTTTTAAGGCAAGAGGCAATTTTGTCACAAGAAAAATTAATTACTAATAATCAACAACTTTTTTCACAGCGTTATAATGATATTTTTTCTTTTTTATTTTTACTAAAGCAAGATCCTGTTGCAGCTTATGGTGAATTGAAAAAATTGATTATTGAGTCGAAAATTCTTTTGGAGAAACTTGATACATCTTACAAGAGTGACCAAGAAAATTATATACATTTTTTGGGAAAATTATTGGGGATGGTCGAAGAGACAAAATTGGTTCAGGCAGCTATTCCTTATATGGAAAATTATGAAAAAGGAGATAGGGAAATTTATACTCATTTGTTCAAACCAGATACAATTCCGAATTTTACTTTCACAAGATTGGTTTCTGATTTGCCAGAGAATGTTGAAATTGTTGATCAGTATGAAATATCTGATAAAGAATATGATAAATCTTTTGTTACAATTTTGAAAAGGAAGGATGAGTCGAAATTAATATATCATTTGAATCCTCCTGAGAATTCTCTTGAAGAAGAACAAAGCATGCTTTTGAATCTTGCGAGGGGAGTTTTGATTGAGCACCAACCTAAGGCAGAAGAGTTTGTTGATACTGAAAGGACAAGGCAGGTTTTTTTTAATATTTCTAAGGATTTGTTACAAGATTTAGCCCACACCAAGGGAATGAAATTAAGTTATTCTGATATTAATAAATTGGCAACGATTTTAGTTAGACATACTATTGGTTTTGGGCTTATTGAGATTCTACTTCAAGATAAAAAATTGCAAGATATTTTTTTGAATGCTCCGATACCCATGATAACAATTTTTGTAAGGCATCAAGATTATGATGAATGTTCTACAAATATTTTGCCAAGCCAAGAGGATGTAGATTCTTGGGCTGCGAAATTTAGAATGATTTCTGGCCGACCCTTGGACGAAGCTAATCCTATTTTAGATACTCAATTAGGGATTGGAAATATGCGAGCGAGAATAGCAATTATACAAAGACCTTTGTCACCAGATGGTTTAGCATATGCTATTAGGAGACATAGGGAAGATCCATGGACTTTGCCCCTTTTCATACAAAATAAAATGCTAAATTCTTTTACTGCGGGATTACTAAGTTTTTTAATTGATGGTTCGAGAACACTTTTGGTTGCAGGAACTAGAAGTTCAGGTAAGACCTCTTTGTTGGGGAGTTTAATGTTGGAAATTATTTCTAAGCATAGAATTATTGTTATTGAAGATTCTCTTGAATTGCCTATTGAATCAATGAGAAAATTAGAGTATGATATTTTGAGAATGAAAGTTCGTTCTGCTTTGTTAAAGACCACTACAGAAGTTTCTGCTGATGATGGTATAAGAACTAGTTTGAGATTGGGAGATAGTAGTTTGATAATGGGAGAAGTTAGAAGTGTTGAAGCTAAGGCATTATATGAGGCAATGAGAGTTGGGGCCTTGGCGAACGTTGTTGCAGGAACAATTCATGGTGCTTCTCCTTATGCTGTTTTTGATAGGGTTGTTAATGATTTAGGGGTGCCAACTACAAGTTTTAAGGCAACAGACATAATTCTTGTTACAAATCCGATTAAATCTCCAGATGGTTTACATTCTTGGAGAAGAGTTTTACAATTAGCAGAAGTTAGAAAACATTGGCAAAAAGATCCTGTAGCAGAAAAAGGATTTGTTGATTTATTGAAATATAATATTGAGAAAGATGAACTTGAAGCAAGTGATGATTTAATTAATGGAGATAGTGAAGTAATTAAGAGTATTGCTCAAAATGTTCGGGGTTGGGCAGGAAATTGGGATGCAGTTTATGATAATATTTTATTAAGAGCAAAAATAAAAAAAGAGATAGTAGATGTTTCTAAAAAGGTTGAAGATCCCGATTTACTTGAAAGTCAATTTAATACTTTATCAAACC
>CAYORV010000011.1:0-15038 GCA_964406515.1 Candidatus Woesearchaeota archaeon
ATGCGCCGGTCGGGATTCGAACCCGAGTCATCTGCTTGGAAGGCAGAGATTCTACCACTGAACTACCAGCGCCTATAAGATAATTATCTAATAAGGGGTTTTAAAGTTTACGCTGGGTAAACGCCCAAGGTAGGATTCGAACCTACGACTTCTTCCTTAGGAGGGAAGCGCTCTATCCAGGCTGAGCTACTCGGGCTATAAAGACAACCAAAGGTTTTCTTTATCAAACTTTCCTTTAAATTAGGGTCATGCCTGATAAAAAGAACCAAAGGTTTTCTTTATCAAACTTTCCTTTAAGTTAGGGTCAAGCCTGATAGTTTTTTAAATGGTATTTTAGTTTAAAAAACATGTTAGTCAAGATTTTAGGAGCAATAGACGTCCTTGCCGGAACTCTGTTGGGTTTGAGTATTTTAACAGAAATCCCTTTGTATCTCTTAATCTTTTTGGGGGGCATTTTATTAATCAAATCTTTTATGGGATTCCCAAAAGATGTTGCAGGGTGGATTGATTTTCTTACAGCAATTATATTAATACTTACTGCGTTTGTCACAGTTCCCATATTCCTAAGGGCTATTTTTATGATATTAATTATTCAGAAAGGCATTTCCAGTTTTTTATAATGCGGAGTAAAGGATTCGCGGCTCTTCCTGAGTCATCCCTTGGGAAACCTGTAAGGTGAGAATCTATGCGGAGTAAAGGATTCGAACCTTCGTAAGCACTAAGCTAACGCCTCTTGAGGGCGTCCCGTTTGACCACTCCGGCAACTCCGCTTAAAAGTAGGATTAATCAACAATATAAAAAGCTTTAGAATTACTTAAGTTTCTTAGAAATCTCTGCCAAATCTTTTTTCAAGGCATCAATAGATTTCTTAAAAATATCCTCAGCATTCATCTGCCCAAAAGATTCAATATTAACGATAAGCTCATCTTTGTATTCTGTCTCTGATTTTTTCTTCGCTCTCTCACAAATTCCTTCACAAACATCACAAACTCCTTTTTCTTTATCGTCAACAATAACTATTTTGTCACCATTTTCCTTTATTTCATTGTTTGGACAGATTTTTTTAACTTCTCCAATAAATTCCTTGCCCATTGTTATTTCTGATACATTTCTATAAAACATTAATCCTGGAGAAAATCTTGCGTGTTCATCTCCTTTCCCTGCTCGGACATTTGCTACTAGTTCAAGTTCTTGTCCTTTGGTTAAAATTGTTATTGGAATGCTATCATAAACTACATTTAAATCTCCTTTTAATTCTCCAGAGTTCACGATTCCTTCTGTTTTTACACTTAATTTTAGAGCTCCTTTTGTTTTTTCATTTACGATTTTATCTGTTTTCAAGGGGATTAAACCAATCCTGTGAGAAATTGTTTCGTCATAAAGGGCAGAATCATTTTTTGAAATTTCCACTTCGTCTACAGCAAGAATTGGAATTTCTCCAAGATATCTTCTAATTGCGTTTGCTAAACTTTCTTCTATTTTTACCTTGAATACAAGACTGTCATTTTTTTTATTTATAGCTTCCATTTTAAAATATCAAAAGGTGGTTATTTAAAGTTATGGTCTTCTACCACGCCTTCCTCCTTTTTTCTTTGGTCCGCCTCGGGGGAATTTTGTTGTATCAAGAATATTAAGTATCTTATATCCTGATCTTGTTAAGCTTTTTACTATTGCGTGTGCTCCTGGACCTGGAACAGGATTGCCTGTTTTTGATCTTATCCTAACATATAATGATCTAACTCCCAAATCCTTTATGCTCTCATCTATCCTCTTTGCAATAAACATTGCTATTGTGGGATTTGCTTTAAGTCTTCCGTGTTTTGTAACCATTCCCCCTGTAACTTTTGCAATTGTTCTCCCAGACATATCTGTAACATGAGCAATTGTATTATTGAATGACGTGAAGATATTCACAACTGCTTCTACTTCTTTCTTTTTCTTTTCTTCCTTGATTTCTACTGGCTTTTCTTCTTTCGCTTCTTCAACCTTTAGTTTCTTTTCTTCTTTAATCTCTTTTTTCTCTACAACTTTCTCTACTTTCTCTTGTTCAGATTTTTCTTTACTCATTTTTTTCTTCCTCAGGTTTACTTTCTTCCTTAACTTCTTCTTTAATCTCTTTTGGTTTCACTTTTTGCTTTGACGGCTTCAAAGAAATTTTATTTTCTAATTCAACTGGAACAACATAGGATGGGCGATTAACAACCTTATTATTTATTAGAACTTTTTTATGTGTAATTAATTGCCTTGCACTTTTTGTGGTTGTGGCTAATTTTTTTCCTACAAGAACTGTTTGTAATCTTCTCTTCAAATAATCTTGTCTGTTTAAAGATAAAACATCTGCAATTGATGCTGCGTTTATTCCTATTTTTTTTAACCTATCAAAAAGTGCTTGTTGCTCTACTGGATCTGCTGAAATAAGTTTTTTTGCTTTCTCTCTTATTGAACTAACTTTTGCTTCTGCTTTCCAAATTTCTTTTTTATTTTTGAGACCAAACTCTTTTTTTATTTGTGCTTCTTCATCAAGTCTAACTTTATCAAATGGGCGTTTGGGTTTTGAATATGTTTTGTGTTTTCGTTTCATAGTATTGTTTACTCCTTATTAGGATCCTTATTTTTCTTTTTAATTCCCGCCCCTTTACTTCTATTCTTTCTAAAATTACTTCTTGTCCTTTGTCCTCGCAAAGGCAATCCTGCACTATGCCTATATCCCTTGTAACTTTTAATTTTCTTCAATCTTTTTATGTCGAATTCTTTTTGTAATTCTAAATCGCTTCCAGTTAGATGCTTATCTTCTCCTGTTTCAAAATCTTTTCTTCTATTAAGAATGTAATTTGGAACTTGAGGGTTTTTTGCAAATTCTGTTATTTTCTGGACCTCTTCTTCTGTCAATGATCCTATTTTTCTGTTCTTATCAATTCCTAAAATCTTACATATTGCATTAGATAAGGTCCAAGAAATTCCCTTAATCTTGGCTAAACCTGCATAGATTTTCATTCCCCCTTCTATGTCTTTTGATAAGATTCTTACTATCCTTTCCTTATATTCTTTTTCTCTTGATTTTTCTTCTTGTAGTTGTTCCATTTTAATTAGTAAATAAATTAGTTCGCTCAAGAGTTGTTAACTCTATTAAGATTCTTTTTTCTATTGCTTTTTCTGGATCTGGTAAATTGGGTATTCTTTTTTTCATTTCTTCAAAACTTTCAAATTCTTTTTCTTGTCTTTGTTTTATAATTTCCTGCATATGTTTTTTTCCAAAACTAGGAAGAAATTCTATTTGATGCAATCTTTTATTGATTGCTTCTGCTTTATTAAAAAAATCGATAAATTCTTTTTCTCTTTCTTTAACTATTTTCTCTATAAATTCTTCTAATTGTGCTTTTGCGGATTCTGTTAATTTTTCTCTATGTAATTTTCCAAGAATATAATATATTTTATCTCTTTTGCCTTCACCAATATATGCTTCTTCTGCTATTTCTAAGGCAACTCCTCTTCGAGGAACTAATTCAAGTAAAGTTAAATTCTTTTTTCCAATAGCTTGAGCTATTGGCATCATTTTTTTCTCCAACGGATACCCATTCGGAAGGTAATCTAATATTATTGCATATTCTTCTTTTTCCATATTCTTTATTTCGTCTCTTTAATTGTATTAAGGATTTTCTGTACCTCATCATCATCTAAACTCACATCCACAAAAATTTTATTTAATTCACTTGCATCTTCTGGCATTAAATCGATTATCTTTGTAATATGTTCATCTTTGACTTTTATTAATTCTAATTCTTTTAATTTTTTCTGAAGTTCTTCTGCTTTTTCTTTCTTTATTTTTGCAAACTTTTTTATAAATCCAATTATGTCTGTTTCTTCTGATTCTTCTTTCTTAATATATTTAAGAGCTTCACTCATGCTTAAGGGTTTTCTATTTATTATCATCTTATTTCAGGTGCTTTATTTTTTTTAAATGTATTGGCTCAATTAAAAAAAGTTTTTCTTTATTTTGATCTTTAATCTTAACTATTTGTGCTCGTCCTCTTTTTCCTTCAATAACCCCTGTTCTCCCTTGAAGTCTTTCTGGAAAATTGCAATTTTTGGACCATTCTCTAACTACAGATACAAAATCTCCTTTTTCTAATTCTTGGAAGTACTTGCTAAGTTGTATCTTTCCACGAGTTCTGATAGATTTCTTTCTAACCATATTTTACCGAGAAATATACTCTTTAAAAAACTATCTTAAATTAGGTCGCCCTTTTCTCTTGCCTCATTCATCCTTTGTTGAATTGTATCGAACATTTTTCTCCCAAATGTGTTAACTCCACAATTTTCGCAGAAATCAATAACACTTTCGTCCAATATGTCTCTTCCGCAATAAATACATTTTTTCACCTTATTTTCCTCTCTTCTTTTTTTAGCAAAAACAGGTTTTTAAAGATTTGCGCCCCTTTTAGAGTTACTCATAACGCAAGGCATCTGCAGGTTTTAGCTTAGATGCTTGCATGGCGGGTAACACACCTGAGATAGTTCCGACGACAAACGAGAAAAGTAAGGCTCCTGCATAAATCCAGGGATTGCTACTTGCTTGAAGTATATTTGTTCCTAGTGCCTGAGCTGCTATGAACTCTGCGCCTTTTGCAAGCCCGATTCCAATTCCTACACCAATTGCTCCACCAACCAGTCCAAGTAATCCTGATTCTATTAAGAATAATAATAAGATATCTGAATTCTTTGCGCCTACTGCTTTCATTGTTCCAATTTCTCTTGTTCGTTCTATCACAGATGTGTACATTGTATTCATGATTCCAATTCCTCCAACAAGCAATGAAATTGCTGCGATTCCTACAAGAACTCCTTGTACAACTGCGAAAATATTTTGGAAAGTTTCTAATAATTGTTCAGAAGTTTGAACAGAAAATGTTTCTTGATCTTGTTTTTCTCCTCTTGCTTGCCTTAATTTTCTTTTAATTGTTTCAGCAACATTTTCTGGATTAAATCCTTCTGCTGTTTTAACAATAATTTGACTTTCTTCGTCTTCGATATTTAAGATTTCTCTTAAAGTTTCCTTTGGAACATAAAGAACTGCGTCATCCATTGGATTTCCAACTTTTTCCACCACCCCTATAACTTTGAAATCATATCCTTCAATCTCGATTGTGCTTCCGATTTCAACTTCTTTTTCCCAGATATCTCCATAAACATGATTATGACCTACGACCACCTTGTATTTTTCGCCTTTTTCGAAGATTCTTCCTTCTACGTCCAATTCTCCTAAATCCAATAACTTATCCATACCTTCTGGATTCGCGCCGTACGCATATCCTATATTTAATTCGTCTTTAAACTTAGTTTGTCCTTGTTTGCTTAAATATCCTGAAGCCCACTCAACCCCTCGGACATTTTCAATGACTTTCAAATCTTCACTCGTTAAAATTAAACTCGGTCCTGCTGCTCCAGGCATACCCATTCCTTTTGGTTGAATAATGATTTTATCTGCTCCAAGTTTTTCAAATTCTTCTCCAATATAATCTTGTAATCCTTGCCCTAAAGAAATTAAAGAAACAACTGCCGCGATTCCAATAAAAATCCCTATCATTGTTAACCAAGAACGCAATTTCCTTCTCTTTAGGTTATTTAATGCTAAAGAAAAATAATCTTTCATTTTATTTCCTCTTCTTTAATTTTCTTTTTTTTCGAATTCTATATCCTATATAAAGAACGATCATGATTCCCAACCCTAAAAAGATTGTATAATTTGGTTTACTAACCAATCCAAATTCCTGCGCTTCTTTTAGTGAATAAACTTTTAATATAATTTCTTTTTGTTCTGTGAATTCTTTGTTTGTTGCATCCCTATATCTTAATGTTACAGGAAGCTTGATTGAACTAGAAGCGCTAGGATTTATGTAAGCGTTATATTCAACACTATCAAAATCATCACTATCAATATCTCCAATATACTGTTCTTTTTCTGACATGAATTTTATTCCTACAACATCATTTACCGTTAAATAAGTAAATCCAATATCTGATAATCCTGAATTAACAATTTTTATTGAAAATGTATTTTCTTTTCCCCTTATTAAAACTGAATCTTCAAAGAAAACATTTAATTCTGCATCAGAGTTAACAACCAAACTAATTAGTCCTTGTTTCTCTTGTTTTGTTTCATTTTCGTCTAAATATTCCATGATTACAGGAATTTTATAAATTCCAGAACTTGTTGAAGGTAAGGCTATAATCATGAAATTAAAAATTTCGTCATCGCCCTTATCTAATTCATCAAGAAATTTTTCAGTACTAGATTGATATGGCGCAAAAGGCATTTCAGATAAATCTAATTTCACATTAAGATTAGTAATGTCTTGTCCTAATGTATTTTCTATTTCAATAGAAATTTTTGCTGTTTCGCCAGGCATAATTTCTTGGGGTAAACTTTCAACATCTTTTATTGAAAGTGCTGAAATAAAGCTCATGCTCAAGAGAATTACGAACATTATGGTGATTTGTTTTTTCATTTTAATTTTCTCTGCTCAACTATCTTTCCATCTCTTATTTTTAAAACTTTCCCTGCATATTTTATGAGGTCTAAATCGTGTGTGACTATGATTATTGTTTTTCCTTTTTTATTGAAGTCTATAAAAAGCTTGATAATCTCGAGTCCTGTTTTTGTGTCTAAGTTGCCTGTTGGCTCGTCTGCTAAGATTACTTCTGGATTGTTTGCTAATGCTCTTCCAATTGCTACTCTTTGTCTTTCTCCTCCCGAAAGTTCATTGGGTAAATGGGTTCTCCTGTGTGTTAATTTAACTTGATTGAGAATTTTTTCTGCTCGTTGCATTCTTTCTTCTTTGCTAATTCCTTGGAAAATCATTGGGAGTGCTATGTTTTCAATTGCAGTCAAAGTGGGAATTAGATTAAATGATTGAAATACAAATCCTATTTTTTTGCCTCGAATTTGTGCTAAACCAGATTCTGTGAGATGCTCTATGTTTTGTTCGTCAAGAAATATATCTCCTTTGCTTGCAAAATCTAATGCTCCGACAAGATTCATCATTGTGCTTTTTCCACTACCTGAGGGTCCAACTATAACAAGGAAATCTCCTCTTTCTATTTTCAAGTCAACATCTGCAAGTGCATTTACTTCGCTATCTCCCATCTCATAAGTCTTGCTAATTCCTTTCAATTGAATAATTGGTTCCATAGAACATATGTTATAATGCCTTATTTAAAGTTAATCATAGTTAAATTAGCAAGTTTTATAAATAGAAAATCAGAGTTATCTATATGATAATTCCTGTTAGATGCTTTTCATGTGGAAAACCCATTGGTCACTTGTGGGGAGAGTATAAGAAACGAATAGAACAAGGCGAAAAACAAAAGAAAGTTCTTGATGAGCTTGGTTTAGAAAGACCTTGTTGTAGATCAATGTTTCTCGGACAAAAAGATCTTTTAGAACTTGTTGGAAAGTTTAAGAAGAGTTAATTTTCCACCTACTTACATATTCGCAGTTTTCACAAGTTATTGATTTTATTTTATTCTTAATCCTGGTTTTAGAATTTTTATAAGGAGAAAAACATTTTTTACAGAAAGTTTTTCTTAAATCTTTTAATGGAATATTATACTTCATAGATAATTTTTTTATTTTTTTAATCTCTTTTGGAGTTTTATCTTTGATATCCTTTAAGAATTTTTGAATTTGTTCTTTGGCTTCTGTTTTAGAAAGTTTTTCCATAATAGATAGGGTAAAAGATAGTATATAAAATTAAAGAGGACAGCTTGATGCTTTGGCGCCTTGCGGGGCACTACTGACACCAACATAGGAAGCTTAACTTCTGTGTTCGGAATGAGAACAGGTGTTTCCAACCTATTATGGCCGTCTTCAAAATTAGATTAATATTCTTGTTTATAAAGTTTTTCATGCGGGCAAAAGGAAAGCTCGCTCCCAGAGAAGTCGTAATTAATTCATCAAATTTGTCGCTTCTCTAAAAGCTCGTCGAACCAGGTTCTCATCTTATCAGAAATCCTGTCTACGACAGAATGCGGGCAAAAGGATTCGAACCTTCGTAAGCACTAAGCTAATGCGCCCTTAACGCATCCCGTTTGACCACTCCGGCATACCCGCATGTTTATATGATAAATGGGCCATATAAAAAGTTTTATAAAAGCAAATTATGTTAGAAATTTAGACCTGCGAGTAAATCGCGTTAGCGGGAGAATTTTTCTGCTAAAGATAAAATGAAAACAAAAACATTAATAGAAAAACAATTGAGAAGAAAAGAAAATCCTATTTTAGTTGAGACTATCATTGCTGCGAAAAAAAATGAAAATTGGAAAGAGGTTGCTTCTGTGCTTTCTGGTTCTCAGAAAAATCGACCGAACATTAATCTGGAGGATGTAAATAAGGAAGCGAAGGACGGAGAAATAGTCGTGGTTCCTGGAAAAGTTTTGAGTCAAGGAGATGTAAGTAACAAATTAAAAGTAGTTGCGTTAAATTTTTCAGACAAGGCAAGAGAAAAATTGTTAAAGGCAGGGTGTGAAGTTTCAAATATGCTTGAAGAAATTAAATCAAATCCCGAGGCTAAAGGGATTAGAATATTAAAAAAATGAAAATCATCGACGGAACAGGGGCAGTTTTAGGAAGACTTGCTAGCTTTGTAGCAAAGCAAGCTTTGAAAGGCGAAGAATTTGTTATTTTAAATTGTGATAAAATAATTATTACTGGAAATAAAAAAATGATTAAAAAAGAATTTGAAGAAACAAGAACAAAAGTTGGAAGTGGGCAAAAAGGTCCAAAGATTTCAAGAACAAGTGAAAAAATTGTTAAGAGAACTATAAGGGGAATGTTACCAAACCATAGGAAAGGAAGAGGAAAAGAAGTATTCGCAAAAATAAAATGTTATTCTGGAGTTCCAAAAGAATTTGAAGAATCTAAAAAGATTCTTGCTGGAAGAACGCCGGGAATTCCAACCAAAAGTAAACTTGTTAGAGTAGAGGAATTATTCAAATGAAAAAGATAACTTCGTCGGGAAAAAGAAAAACTTCTGTTGCTAGGGCCATTCTGACAGAAGGAAATGGAAAGATTACAATCAATAAAAAAGATTATAAAAATTTACAGATGTTTGATAAATTAAAAATTGAAGAACCATTAAGAATTGCTCAAGAGGTTTTTGGGAAAATTAATTTTGATGTGTCAATATCTGTTAGAGGTGGTGGAGAAAAAGGCCAGATAGAAGCAGCTAGACTTGCGTTGGCTAAATCAATAGTTGAATTTACAAAATCAAAAGAATTGACAAATGCATTTTTAGCTTATGATAGAAACATGTTAGTTGCAGATGTAAGAAGAAAAGAAGCTTACAAACCAGGAGATAGTAAAGCAAGAGCAAAGAGACAGAGTTCTAAGAGGTAATTATTTTATCCCTAACTTCTCCAACTTATTTTGAACATGATTAAATAATGTTGATGAAACTAAACATTGATGAGAACCTTGATAAGTTTGGCCGTCAAATTTTATTTTTCCAAGGTATGTTTGGTTTGTGAGGACTTTTTTTAATCCATTAACTGAAAATTTGTATTTTTGTGCTAATTTTGTTAAACTTAAATCTTGGTTGAGAAAATCTTGAAATATTTCTTGAACAATGTAAGAATCTTCAGCCGGGACTAATTGCTTGTTTTCTAGTTTATATCCAGATGGAGCCCTTGTTACAACCTTTCCATCTCTTGCTTGCTTATCCATTGAGAACTTTGTTCTTTCGCTTGTCACATTTCGCTCAAATTCTGCAAACGCCGAGATTATGTGAAACATTAATTTTCCAGATGCAGAAGTCGTTTCTATCTTGTCCTGGAGGGATATGAAATCTATTCCCCATTCTTTTAGCTTTTCAATGGTTTCTATTAGATCTCTTAAACTTCTTGAGAATCTATCTAGCTTGTAAATGAATATTGCTTGAAATTTGTGGGCTTGCGCATCTTCAAGCATCTGGCTCATCTCTGGCCTTCCTTTGATGTCTTTTCCTGATTTTCCCTCATCCTTGTAAACTTTAAGGACATCGTAGCCTAAAGCTGCGGCATAGTTCTTCAGGGCCTCTTCTTGAGCAGAAAGTGAGACTCCTTTCTTTGCTTGTTCTTCTGTTGATACGCGAATATAGATTGCTCCAAGGGGTTTTGATTCTGGGGTCATTTTAGGCTATCTCTTTTTAAATTATACAATGAATATGCAACATAACCTAATCTTGCAGTTGCCATACTATATGCCCAAGATTCCCAATTTTCTATTTTAACTACTTGTGCTTGGTGGACAATTTTATGTCTAAAAAATATCATTCTTCTAATTGTTCCAAACATTTTAAGAAAATCTTCATCTTTTTCTGAAATCTTCCCCATTCTTTCAACAATATACCTTACAATATTTTTTTTCATCTTTCTTTCAATTATCTCCTTGGAATCTCCCTTTTTTGCAATTAGATCAAATCCTCCTGATTTCTTTGGAATAGACTTATAATTATCATCTAAATTTAAACATCTAAGTAAAACAAGTATATCCTTATCATTTTGAAAATTCATTTCTTCTGCTAATATCTCAGATAATTTTATTTTATTTCTATTTATAATTTCTAAATCATTTAAATCAAACTTTGAGGTCTTTAATTTTTTAAATTGTTTTAATTCTTTCAATGTGATTGCTTTCTTATCTATGGCTTTCTTAAAAATTTCTTCTAAAAAGAATTCCAAACAAGAAACTAAAAATACTATGTATTGTATTCTAGATTGATATTGATTTTTTTTAGAAAATTTTCTCATAAAACACTCCCTTTCCAATTCCCAAGCATCACTTATCTTTTTCTCAAATATTTTAAGTAAATCCCCTCTTTTAGGGATGACTCTTTTTTCTAAAATCCTTTTTATTCTCACCATTTTCTCTTTTAACGTGAACTTAGGTTGGGAAGGTGTTGGTTCACGTTCTTTTAGGGTGCCCTAAGTATATAAATTTAACGTGGAAGAGTTATAGAACAAAGAAATTAATCAGTGTTTACGTCTTCTCTGCGGACATTTGGTTTACCTGGCTCATTAAACTGCTTGTCTTTTAGCTCAAGGAGTACAGTGCATGCAGATTTGGAAGAATGTTTTTGGTTAAAATTAGAATACTGTACCTCAAGATTAGAATTTCCATTATAATTTGATTCTTTGCAAGCCGATAAATATAATGGGTAAACATGCTTTGAAAGAAAACTAATCGTCTGAATACTCTCTTTTATCCCAGCAGCCAAAATTTTCTCTAATTCTTTTGCATAATACTCGTCTTTATGTTGAGAAAAAATGCTCATTATTTGTTGAATAATCTGGGGTTTTTAAGAATTATTGTTATGAATAAATTATACTTAATAATAATCTAGTTATTTTATCCATAGAACTAGGATTTGGCCTATCTTTTCGGCCTTTTATCAAATATAAGTGTGGTTTTTGTTCACTTTGGTCGGCTAAGTTAACACTGTCGTTGTAAATATCTTCTGGCAATTCTCTTCCAGAAAATAAGTTTCCTGGTGTTGTGTCATAGTTTATTATCATTTTCTTAATAAAAAAGAGAGGTTTTTAAGGATTTGTATCTCGGAGATAACTCTGTATTTAGAAACTTAGTTTTCTTTGTTTTCTTTAAGGATATGAGAAGTTACTCGAATCAAAAGGATGCTGATTATCGTGATAAAGGTTGATGTAAGAATTGTTGAAGTAACAGAACCTTCAATATTTGTTATGAATTGGACAAAAGTTTGAGATAAATCAAAAAGGGTTTGTCTCCAGGTGAATGCAATTGTAAAACTAAGTGTTAAAACAACCAATAATCTTATTTCTTTTCTGTGTTCTTTTTTGAATTTCCTTGCTTCTCTTTGAATTCTTAGGAATTTATATTTGTTCATCTTAACTATTGGTTTTAGGGATTTATTAATTTTTTCGTAAATTTGAAATATCAATTTTGTTTTTGCGGGGTTTTGTGCACTAAGGTTACCTTAGTTAATTTGAGTATTTTATTATGGTGTTTAGGCTGTTTATGGCTGTCCAAACAGCCTGTTGGTATAACTTTTTTCAGACAAACACCCTAATTTTGACTATATTTTGGAAAAAATTTGATTATGTTAGTATGTTTTTATCGACGGAGATGGATATACTTTATCGACGATAACAAAAGATTTTTAAAGAATGTTTGACAAAATACTAATATGTTTTGGTTGTTTGCTGGGAAAAAAGAGGTTGAAAGGGCGAAAGAAGAGGCGAGGAAAGGTTTTGAAAATGTGAAAAGGGATATGGCTTCTATTAGTGGTTGGATTAAACACTTGGATTCTGAGAAAAATTTGCAAAAAAAAGAGACAGATGATCTAACAGAACTTTTATCGTCGGTTCAAGAAGAAGTAGAGGGTATAAAAAATGTTCTTTCAATCATGAATGATATGAAATCAAACAAGGTGTTTAAAACACCTAAACAGCTGTCTAACAAACAGACAGCTGTTTACCCTGTCCAAACAGCTGTTCAAACAGCTGTTCAAACACCAAATTTTGACCAATTTTCAATAACAGAGAGAGCAATAATTTGGATATTGTTAAATACAGATTTAAAATTGAGCTATGACGATTTAGCTGCAATGCTTGGAAAAGAGAGATCTACAATAAGAGGACAAATTAATGGCATAAAACAGAAAAGTGAGACCTTAATAGAAGAAGATATTGAGAAAAATGGCAAAAAAAGGATATTTATACCTGAAAACATCAAAGAAAAACTCCTCAAAAAGACGAAAGTGAGAGTTAAAAAGGGGCAAAATTCCAAGAAAGAAGGAAAAAAGGAGATTTCAGAGTACTAAAGTGAGTGTTAGAAAAAGAATTTCCAGATAACTCTGAAGACAAAAGTGAGAATTTAGTTATTCGGTGAGGAGAAAAAATAAAAATAGCTGTGCTTAGAGCTCTCTAAGCTGTAAAATTGTTGAAAGAGAAGCTATTTTCTTTAGATTTTGAGAGATATTCAAGGTAATTGTTTTATTGTTTATTCTCTTTTTCTCGACGGGAACTCCTTTTTTTATTAGTCTTCCGACATAATCCCTTATAGAACTCTCTGTAAGCTTTAATCTTTCAGAAATAACCTTATAATCTGCATAACCTTGTTCCTCATCTAATTGATATATCATTGAGAAAACTAAAAGTTCTTGGTTAGTAATTCTTTTGAATTTTAGCCTTATTTCTTTTTTTATATTGTCTAAGGAATCTAGCATTTTTGCAGCATTATCTATAGAATTTTGGCTGTTTTCAGGCTGATTTTCAGTGTTTTTGTCTGTCTGTCTGTCTGTCTGTCTGTCTGTCGAAACCCCTTCATTTCCAGTGGAAATGCCTAAATTTTTAGGTTTTAAGGGTTTAAGAGGTGAATCCTGTGTCGAAGGATGTGTCGAAGTTGTTGGAATTACTTCTTTATGTGTCGAAGTGTCTAAATCTTGTTTTTGCTTAGAAATCTCTGTTTTTTGGCCTAATTTTTTAATAACCTCACACATTTCTATCATCCTTTCTCTTGTTTCGATTAAATCTTTTTTCATAAAATTTAATTCTTCTTTAACAGAATCAATATCCTGTCTTACCTTTTGAAACGCTTCTTTCACTAAATCCATAAGAAATAACTAAATAAGAACTATAAAAATTTTGCTAATATTGGTGGCTTTTGTAGGCTTGATAAGCTGCGTCACTTATCTTCCACCTAGACCTTTTGAGGTAAGAAACTCCTTTGGGATTTTTATTTATCTCTCTTACCAGGTTTTTATTTCTTAACTCTAAAAGAAGTTTTTTGGTAAATTCCTCGTCTCGTGCAATCTCTTGTGCTATATTTGATGTAAATAACAATTTGGGAGAAAGAGAGTATAATAATAAAAGAATTTGCTCAGATATTTTTTCTCTTTTTTTCTCGGAAATTTTCATATAAGTAATAATAAAAGGTATTTTTTAAAATTTTGTAAGAATTGTTCGATTAATTGTTTTTATCTTGACTGTTTTGTTCTTGTTCTTGTTCTTCTGTTTTCAATGATGGAAAGGGTATATGGAGGGGAAGATTCATTTCATCTTCTAATTCTAACGCTTTTATATTTGATTTCCTTAAAATTATATTAAATAAGTTTACCTTAAAACTATTAGCTATTTTTTTATCTTTCCATTGTCTTAAAACGTCTTTGCCTTCTCTAAAATCCATTGCAATAACAATATTGCCTTTAAATTCTATTTTTGCAAAATCAGGATCATAATCTACTGTATATCTAAAATCTATTGCAAGAAGTTCATCTTTTGCTTTAATAAAATCTGATTTTATATCTTGAATGTCTAATACATCTATTTTAGTATTTATCTTTAATTCCTCTGTTTTTTCAGATAATTTCTCGACGCTGATCTTTTTAAAATTGAAACCTGCTATTCTCATCTTATTAACATAAAAAATGTCTTTTTAAATATTTATATTGTGGATAGAATTTAGACTTGGATTTAAACTAAATTAAATCTTCTTCTGAAACAATGACAAAGTCACCTATAGCAATTATTGCACTATAAGGTATTAGAAGTTCATTTGAATTTGTTCTTTCAAGATTAAGGTTTTTTGTATATGGGGTTGAGTCTTTTACAGTGAGATTAATAAGCTCTCCAGATTTAGTTTCAAAAGTTATATCCTTAACAAAACCCAATCTTTTTCCTTCTTTAGTCACAATCATTTTTCCAAGAAGCCCACTAAAAATATTTTTGTTTTCTTGCATGCTTCATTCAAGAGTAAAATAATTTATAAACTTTTCTGTAAAATTAAATGGGTTTTAGAATGATATTAAATGATTCAAATACTTATAATTCTTAAAATAATGATAAATAATAATAAATAATGATAGATAGTGTGACCCCTTGGTTTCGTATAGAAGTATTTAAAAAGAAATTTTTGATTTTTTTTGTTTTTATTTTATTTAAAAAAATATATATTATAGAGTATATAGGTGGTGGTAGTAGTAGTAGTAGTAGTAGTAGTAGTAGTAGTAGTAGTAGTAGTAGTAGTA
>CAYORV010000012.1:0-14292 GCA_964406515.1 Candidatus Woesearchaeota archaeon
GGTCCAAGCTTCTGGCTAAGTACTGGTCCTGGTTGCATGTTTCCGCCTTCAATTAGTAATTTAATCTGCATCTTCGTCCTCCTCACGTCTGATAACTTTAACATTATCAATCTTTATTGTTACTGGTAATGGGACAACTGCTCCTAATAAACTTATCACAATCTCTCCTTTTTGTTTATCAATTCTTAAAACTTTTGCTTTTTCTTTTTTGAATGGCTCTGCAATCATTTCAACAATGTCGCCTTCTTTTATTGAAATATTCTCTAATGATGGTTCTATCATGGCTTTAATTTCCTCGTATGTGATTGTCTTACCGATTATTCCTTTTACATAGGGCAGATTAAATGCGGCTTCTTCTGCACTGTCTCTATTTTCTGCTTCTAAAAGAACATATCCTCGAAGTCCGTGCGGTCGAGAAACTGAGAAAACATTCAGATTTTTTTTCTGCACTCTTTCAGCTATCATCTCTACTGCTTTCTCTTCCTTATTTGTTGTAACTTTTATGATAAATATCATTTTTTATGTATCCACTACGCCTCAATTATTTAAGGAGTAGTAATATTAGGTGAGGATTTGGGTTTATAAAATTTGTTATTGTGTTAATTCACGAAAGTATTTTTGACCCTTTTAGAACGAATAAAATAAAGAATCCAAACAACTCCTACAATAATTGAGATTATTGATCTTATTAATTCCCAAATGCCAAAACCTCTTATTAAGAAACCCGCAGATAGATTGATTATGGTTGTTGCTACATAAAAGATAATCATTATTTTTGGAACATATTTCTTTTTTTTGAATATTGAAACTAATACTATCACTACAAAAATCCAAAGAAATCCATATAAGAAAGAAAATATTATTCCAAAAGGATTAAATTCAGGCATTACGTTTACTAATATTATACTAATAATTAATGTAAATATTGAAAGGAATAGGGCTATTATGGGAAAGATTAACCAACCTCTAAGCCCCTCTATTTTTTCTTTAGACATAAAGAGGTTAAAGAAAAAGAAGTTAAAAATCTACCGATTATAATTCAATTTAATGTCTTAATTAATTCCATGCGGGATTAGAATCACTAAAAGAATTATTTGTGAGTCTAGTTTTGTTTGAACCATCTGAGTTCATAATCCATATTTCATGGGTGGCGGAAACTCCACTATTATATCTTGAAGTAGATACATATGCTATTCTGGTTCCATCTGGAGACCAAGAAGGATTAAAATCGGATGTATCTGAACTATTGGAAATATTTATTTGATTGGATCCATCAAAATCCATAACATAAACTTCTAAATCAGTATCTCTGTAAGAGGTGAAGGCGATTTTATCCCCTTGAGGAGACCAAGAAGGATTTTTAGAAGAACCAGAAGTTAATCTAGCTCCATTAGAACCGTCTGAATTCATTGTGCAAATTGCATTACCTCCCAAATTATCAGAAATGGTAAATGCTATTTTAGAATTTGAGAAAGACCAAACTAAATCAATATAAGAGTAACCCGGAGATAGAATTCTAAATGGATTTGAACCATCCGAATCTATGGCCCATATTTCTGTATCTTTTGAACTAGAATCTTTTTCAATATATGCTATTTTTTCCCCGTTAGGAGAAAAAACAGGAGATATTTTGTCATTCACATTATTAGTAATTTGAGTTTGATTTGAACCATCTGAATTCATCAAATATATTTCTTGAATTCTATCTTTAGAAGAAGTAAAAACGATTTTATTCCTATCTTGTGACCAAGAAGGATTTCTTTCAAATCCATTAGTTTTTGTTAATCTTATCACGTTTGAACCCTCTGAATTCATTACATATATTTCTGGATTTCCCTCCCGATCAGATGTAAATAAAATCTCTTCTCTTTCAATTGAAAAATTAGTAGAAGTTTTTCCAATATTATTTACTTCATCCTTAACTCGTAATTCAAGTGAATAATTTCCTAATTCTGAAATATTAATTGTCGTTGATGTTTTTGGATCATATGCTGTCCAATCATGACCATCATAAACATTTCCAAATTTAGTGATTCTATAACTGTAGGTTAAATCTGACGTGGAATTTCCATCAAGATATTTTGTGATATCTTTATTGTCTAGCAAGAATACTAATTGCTCATAAGTATCTTTATCTGTCCCCACCCAAGAAACATTAGCTTCAAATTCATTTATATTCATATTATTAATTTCTACTGTTGGAATATTGCTTGGAATTAAAGTTAGGCTAGAATTTTGATCATGGCCATCCTTATAAGTATAGACATCCCATCTTTGAGGCGGATTTTCCTCTTCAGGCACAAGATATTCAATTATCTTGCTTGGTTTTACAGGTAATAAGTCTCCAAGAAACCACTCTACTCCATCCCAAAGGAAATCAATTATAGCTTTTTGCCTATTATTAATCTCAATAGATTCTTCATAATCAACTGTTTTGTAATAATTGTATGTTGAAAATCCTCCCATTCCGCTTTCGCTTTTCCAAGACCAAACCACCTTGCCTAAAGAGTTATTTTCATCGATAGTATAAATTTTATAAATCCCTTCTCCAAATTTTCCTGTTTCAATTGTATGTGTTGAGTTGTGAGGATATATGCCTATTGAAGGTAAGTATTCATTAGAAGTGTTATCAATCAAAAAGACTTCAAATTCTTCTCCGTCCCAATATGTAACCTGCATATTTTGAAGTGGAGAATTGTCTTGTTTATCAACAACATTTAAAATTACTTCTTCCAATGTTGAATTATCAGTAAAACTAATTTGCCCCATTGAATCCGTTACTCCTTTTTTTGTTTCAATAGGTTTTTCTGGAGGTGGTTCCGGTTTTGGGGGCATTGATGGACAACAATCACAACCATAGAGAACTAGAGATAATGCCCCTGCTTGGAAAAATCTTTTTCCTATTTTAATGATTTTCTCTAAACTAACCATCTAAATTTAAGGTTTTTATAATATTTATATATTTATAGTATTCAGAAAACTATTTAACAAAAATCTTCATAACTAAAGAAACAACAAAACCAAGGAATCCGAGGATAACAATTCCAACTGCGGAAACTTTTGAGACTTTTGTGAATTCTTCTTTTGTTGGTTTTTTCAGTGCAAACCAAACTCGTTTACATTTGATCACAAAAGATTTTATTCCTGTAAATGGTTTCATATTTTAATGAGAATTATAGGGTTTTTAAGTTTATTTAATTATCAGATGCATATTCCATATTGTATGTTTTTTTATGACAGAAATTATCAAGCTTGCCCTTTTTACAATAAATGCATATGTCGGATGGCTTTTGGCATTCTCCCTCTTTTTCAAATAAGGTAATATCCAATGGGAGAATTTCACATAATTTAATTGATAGATTGTCTAATTGTTCCATCTTATTCAAAAAAGTCAATTCCAAGTTCTTCTTCGATTTCTTGGTGTTTTAAATCTTCTATTGAATCGCCGTGCCCGAGAATTTGAGAACTCTTAACTCCTGTAACTATTAACAAAACTCGTATTGATTTTTCCATATCTTCTGCAATCTGAGCTCCCCAGATTAATTTTGCTTCTGGGTTTAATTTATTTCCAATTGTTTCTATTATTGCTTTACACTCATCTAAACTCATATCAGGGCCCCCAATAATATTAACCAATGAGCCAGTTGCATCTGAGATATCTACATCTAACAAGGGATTTTGAATTGCTTTTTCTACTGCTTCTATGGCTCTTTGAGCACTATCTGATTCTCCCATTCCTCTTAAAGAAACTCCTCCATCAACCATAACTGTTTTTATATCTGCAAAGTCAAGATTTACTAAACCAGAAGTTGTTACAAGTTCTGTTACTCCTTTAACCGAATTTGTCAAAATTTCGTCTGCTATTTTGAAAGCTGTATGCAAAGGTAAATCTGGAGCTAGTTCAAGAAGTTTGTCGTTTGGTATGACAATTAAAGTGTCTACAACTGATTCCATTTTTTCTAAACCATTCATTGCATTTTCTACTCTTTTTCTTCCTTCAATTGTAAAGGGCAGGGTTACGACTCCAATAACTAAAGCTCCTTGTTTTTTTGCTAATCCTGCCACTACTGGTGCTGCACCTGTTCCTGTTCCACCGCCCAATCCGCAAGTAATGAAAATCATATCACTTCCTGCTATCTTTTTTTTGATTTCTGATTCAGATTCTTTTGCAGCTTCTTCTCCAACTCGTGGATTGCTTCCTGCTCCTAATCCTTGTGTCAATTCTTTTCCGATTAATATTTTCTGGTCTGCATTAGCATATAATAAATCCTGGGCATCTGTATTAATAGCAATAAGTTCTCCTCCTTTAATCCCAATCTCTCTCATTCGACTTAGAGAATTTCCTCCTCCGCCTCCAACACCAATAACCTTGATTTTAGCAGACTGCTTTTTTAGAAGTTCTTCGAGTTCCCTATCAATCTCTTGCACTTCTGAAGATAATGTTGAAACAGGGTTTGATAAAGTAGATATGGGCTCTTGAGAATTCTCTGACGGATTATAAATATCTTCCATCTTAGAAATAGTGAATCCCTCTTTATAAGAATTATTGTGATTTTTTACTTGGATTATCTATTTCCTTTATTTCCAATTCAAGTCCGAGAACTTCTTTGAATTTGTCTTGGAATAATTTAGCATATTCTACTAATGCTTTATCTAACTCTAAAATTATTTTTTTATCCTCTATCTTGAACTTCAATTCCTGTCTAAAAAAGAAATCAATCAGTGCTTTGATTTTTTCATTTATATCCTCAATTTTTCTTTTTACTGTAAGATCATAAACAAGGTCTTTTCCAGCTAAAGGATTATTGAAATCTGCTATTACTCTTCCTCCTGAAACTGTAAGGACCTTTGCAGGTTTTCCGTCAAAATCAAATACTGCTCCAGGAATTGGTTGGGTTTTTTGTTCTCTAAAAACTTTCATAGGAATAAGCTGAATTAATTTAGAATCCCTTGGGCCAAATGCTTTTTCTGGAGTTAATTCAATTTTATATTTTCCAATTTCTTTACCCACTAAAAAATCCTCAATTCCTTTCAAAAACATTCCTTCTCCTAAACAAAAAACAAAAGGTTTTGCTGGAATATTTGAATTCATTTTTTCAAGTTCTTTTTTGATGTTTGAATCAAAAACTTCTCCGTCTTTGACTTTTCCGGTGAATTCTACATCAATAAAGTCTTTTTGTTTTAGGGCCATGTTATGAGAAGAAATATGGGAGTTAAAAAGTTTTGGATGATATTTTATCTAGAAGATATTAATAGAGATAAGATATTAATAAGAAAAAATATTGAAATTAAAATAATTCCTGCAATAGCAAATCCCTTTCCCTTGAGATTTTTATTCTTTTTAATAGATATCAACGCACTTATTCCTAAGCTTAATGGAATCAAATAAAAAACAGACACAACCCAGTTTACCGCAGTTGAAATGAATAATGTAGGAATTATTAGACTTAATAAATAGTAAATTACAAAAATTAATATTATTGAAATAAAACTCCATATAGCTAATTTGCTTTTCATATCTAAATAGGTGTGTTATAATTTATAAACTTTTTTAAAAACCTAACTAAACTTCAAGTCATTTTCGTGTTTTTAGATTATCAGTTTATATTAATCTGCGAACGACGTGAGCAGTAAATTTATAAACATATTTTTTTTGAATAGATTATGGTTTTAAAGATAATTGGTGCTACAGATGCCAAAGTAGGTACAAATATTATTGTTGATGGCGAACCTTGCACTGTTAAAAAAATGGATGTTAGTAAGACTGGGAAACATGGACATTCAAAAGCGAGGATTGAAGCTGTGAGCATAATCTCTGGACAGAAAAAAGTTTTTGTAATACCGGGTCATGATAGATTAGAAGTTCCATTAGTAAATAAAAAGAAGGGTCAGGTTCTCTCTGTTGGAGACAAAATAAGTTTGATGGATTTGGAAAGTTTTGAAACTCTTGAAGTTGCTTGTGCAGAGGATATAAAACAAGATGTTGCAGAGAATGATAATGTTGAATATTGGGATGTTGAAGGTAAATTGATTGTTAAGAGGAAATTATAATGGATGGACAATATGCTTTGGGCGCGAATGAGGATGAGATTTATGTTACAGTAGATGAATTTGATAGGATAATAAAAATTGCAAAAAAAGATCTTCCTGAAGAAGAAAGAGCAAATCAAAATTTATTAAATTTGACAAAAGATTTGGAGAACAAATAATGGCAAAAATTCCAGAAGCATCAAACAGGTTGTTCAAGAATGTTTTTGTTTGTAAAAAATGTAGGACTAAAATGAGAGCAGACCCTCAAAAAATTTTGAAGGGCAAGGTAAAATGTAGGAAGTGTGGCAAGAATGCGTTTAGACCAATAAAAAAGAAATAAGAGATGATAAAATGAATTTTATGATATATGACATTGCGTTGTTAGTGCTTTTTGTAGTTTTTATTTCAATTTTTCTTTATCGGAGAAAAAAGAATCTTAAGAAAGAAGGACTTTTACTTTTGTATCGAACTAGTTTGGGAATGAAACTAATTGAGAAGATTGGAACCAAATTCAAAAAGACCTTGAATTTTCTTAGTTATGTTGTAATTGGACTTGGGTATCTATTAATGGGTACTATGATTTATTTATTTGGAAAGATTGTTTGGATATATATCATAAATCCAGAAATTGTTAGGGCTATTAAAATTCCTCCAATAATGCCGCTTATCCCGTATTTGCCACAAGTTTTCAAACTGGATTTCCTACCACCCTTTTATTTTATATATTGGATAGTAATTATTGCCATAGTTGCAGTAGTTCATGAATTTTCACATGGGATTTTTGCAAGAAATAAAGATATCGGAATAAAAACTACTGGCTTTGGATTTTTTCCATTTTTCTTGCCTGTTTTTTTAGCAGCATTTGTTGAACTTGATGAAGAAAAAATGAAGAAAAAAAGCATCTTCTCACAAATGTCTGTGCTTGCTGCAGGAACATTTGCAAATGTCTTGACTGGAATTTTCTTTTTTGGTGTAATGGTTCTTTTCTTTTCTTTAGCATTTATGCCTGTTGGAGTTACATTCGATACGTATACTTATTCTGCAATCAATATATCTAATGTTGTTTCAATAAATGGTATTGCCTTGGAAGATGTTAGTCATGAAGGACTTTTGAACTCTGTTAGTGAGGAAGGTCTTAATGAAGTTCTTGTTGGTGGTGAAAAATTTATATTGACGAAAGATTTTTTGGAGTTGCAACAAAATCATAATGGATATCTCTTAGCATATGATGATGCACCAGCAGTGAATGTTGGTTTAGAAGGAGCTATTGCTGAAATCAATGGGGTTAAAATAGATAGCTTGGATAAAATTGGGAAGGAATTATTAAAATATTCTCCCGGGGATAAAATTACTATAACTACTATCTTGGATGAACAAACAACAAATTTTGATGTTGTTCTTGGCGAACATCCAACCAAGGAAAATGTTGCTTATTTAGGAATTGGATTTTCTAACCCAGAGAGTTCTGGAGTAATGGGGAAAATTATTTCTACATTATCCTCGTTTAAAAAATCCCATGTATTTTATAATGCGAAATTTGGGGCAGGAGAATTTATTTATAATTTATTATGGTGGTTAGTTTTGATTAGTTTTAGTATTGCTTTAGTAAATATGCTTCCTGTTGGAATCTTTGATGGTGGCAGATTCTTTTACTTGACAATCCTTGCAATAACAAAAAGAGAAAAAGTCGCAAAGAAAACATTTTCTATCATAACATATTTATTCTTGGCATTGCTTTTTGTTATTATGGCTTTCTGGCTTGTAAGTTGGTTTAAGTAAGTTTTAAAACATAATTCTTATTTCTTTTTTTATGATACCTGAAAAAGTTAGAGAAGTTTTGAAGAAACAACATTATGGAATTGTTGGAAAACATTCTGCTGTGCAAGTTTGTAGGTGGACAAAGAAGTCGATTAGAGATGAAGGAATTTGTTATAAAGAGAAATTTTATGGGATTAAGAGCCATCTTTGTTGCCAGATGACGCCAGCTGTGATGTGGTGTCCGAATAAATGTTTGCATTGTTGGAGGGCTGTTGAATTAACAATTGGAGACAAACTTGGGAAAGGAATTGATTCCCCTAAAGAAATTATTGATGGATGTATTGAAGCACAAAAGAAATTATTAATTGGATTTAAGAAATCAAGAGAGAAGAGAAATTTGAGTCGGGCGAATATGGAGAAGTGGGAAGAGGCTCAAGAGCCGATGCAGTTTGCGATTTCATTATCTGGCGAGCCATTTATTTATGATAAAATTGGGGGATTGATTGAAGAATTAAGGAAAAGAGGCAAGACAAGTTTTCTTGTAACTAATGGACTTTATCCTGAGAAAATTAAAGAGTTGGCTGAGAAGAAACAATTACCAACTCAATTGTATATTTCTGTTAATTCTCCAAATAAAGAAATGTATGATAAGTTTCACAGGAGTTCTATGAAAAATGCTTGGGAGAAATTGAATGAGAGTTTGGAGATTATGTCTGAGTTAAGTTGCAGAACCACACCCGACCGAGTAGGTCTGAAAGAGGTTGTACACCGAGACAGTTCCAAAGGAACGTCTACTAGGGGCATTTTCAGAATGAATCTTGTGAAAGATTTGAATATGAATAATATCAAAGAATATGCAGAGTTGATTAAGAAAGCAAGCCCAATGTTTGTTGAAGTTAAGGGATTTATGTCTGTGGGATTTGCAAGGCAGAGGTTGGGATATGATAGAATGCCATCTCATGAAGAAATTGTTGAATTTTCTAAAAAACTTGCCAAAGAAACTGGATTAAAAATTCTCGACGAGAAAGAAGAATCAAGGGTTGTGTTGTTGGGAAAGAGTAGGGAAGGGATGATGATTAGGAAACTATAAGAAAGATAAATAAGAGGAATAAACACCCTATAGAAGCTCCAATAGCAATTTTTAATGAAGTCCCATAATTTTTAGGAATATTATACTTCTCTATTAATCTCTTCGTTAAATCTGTTGATAATAAGAATACAAATCCCGAGAAAATTCCAGATACTAGTCCTGCCATCAATATATAAGCAGTATTAAAATTGATCATCTTTTACAAATCCACCACTCCAGTCCTAGTTAATGCCGCAAATCTGATTCCAACAGGCAGGTTGATTAGGGCTGAAATAAGTGCCATGTGTTCTTTTCCATTTCCACTTGCAATAGTTACTGCAACTTCAACTCCTTTAATTTTTCCCTTGAGTTTTTTTGAAATATCCTCTCTTAAATCAATCAATCTTTTTCCTAAATCTACCTTTATGAATTCTGTTATTTCTTTTTTGTCTTCTATTTTAAATTGTGAAGAAAAATCATCTCCGAGAATTATAACTTTGTCCCAGTCTCCTTGTTTAATTAATCCAGAGATTTGTGCCCATGTTTCTTTTCCTGATGATAGGAGTGCTATTAGTTCCATGTGAAAGAAAAAGAAGATTTGTTTTTAAGGATTATTGTGATGAAAATGTTCTGAAAATTTTACTTTTTGTTTTTTGGTTTTTTCCCTGGACGACTATGAAAACCAGAAATTATTTGATGTATACTTATTAATGCAAGTAAAATAAATGTAATTGTAAAAATGTGTAATATATTTGTAATTAAATTTTCATTTAAAATCTCATCATACAATCCTAGTATGTTTCCTACTTGATATAGAACAAAAAGACCCAATGTAGATGTAAGAAATAATGAAGATGCTCTTAACTTCCCCTGGCATTTTGTTACTATCATTATCCCAAGGAAGGTGCTTACTAATGCTAAAGAAAAATAAATCAAATCCCTTACTAAAGTTGTGTCAATCATTTAACCTCTTTTATTTTATGTATTTTTTTAATTGTGCTTTTTCTCTTTCAATATGATGTGTTTTATCTTTTTTAATCTTTCTAATTTTGGGTTGTCTAGGGATTCTCTTTTTTTCTATTCTTCTAGGAGTAGAACTAAAAGAATTTCTTTGCTTTTTCCTTCTTCTAAAATCTGTTTTTTCTTTAACTTGGGCTAAGAAACATAGCATTGCTGCAAGTAGGGAAAGGGAAATGAATATAGCTAATGTTTCAGAAAGATAAGGAACAAAAAATAATCCTGCTTTGTCCAAAAGATTGATAATCCTAATTGTAATCAGTAAAATTATGACACCTATTAAACAAGTAAGAAATCTGTTTATCTTTCCATTCATCCTCATTTTTATCGCAACTAATATTAAAAATGTTATTAAATAAATTATTAATATCACTATGCTGATTATAATTGTTAAATTAATCATTTTTTATCTTTTCCCTCATTTTTTTAAATCTCCTATGTCAATCCTCTTTTTTATCTTTGCCTTGATTTTTCTAGTTTCATAAAAGAAAATAATCAAGGTTATGAATATACTTAAAATAATAATTAGGAGTATAAATATTTTGCTCAACCCGGTTATTTTTTTTCTAACCACCTCAAATGAACTAGTTGCACTCCCAACATCTCCCTTGTATATCGCTTTCACATACACCTGATATTCTCCAGGCACAATATTTTGACTAATATCAAACTCATGAATTAAACTTAAACTGGTTTCTACAGCAACTGTATCACTATCAAAGATAACTACTTTCCCTTTTGAGTTTAATATTCTATATTCTAACTCCACATCTACTCTTTTTCCTTTTGATTCTATCCTGTAAAGATTTAATTTAATAAATAGTTTATCTCCTCGATTAATTTGTAAAAAATCTTCTGGGATTTCTAAACTAACATCAAACAAGGATTTTTTTGATTCAACCTCAACAGAAACTAAAATTTCTTTTGTTGTTCCTCCGCTAGTTATAAGAAGTTTTCCAAGATATAAGTCGGGAATAGTATCTTCTCTTGCTAAGAAATCCAATGAAATTGTTTTGGATTTTCCAGGAGCAATTGAAAAAGATGTTTCACTTAACCTAACAAATTCTTCAAGTGAGGGATTTGTTATGGAAAAAGTTAATGTACTACCACCATTATTTGTTATAGTAATACCCTTCATAGAAGTTTCTCCTTGTTTTAAACTAACACTAATTCTTTCTTCACTTATGGTAAATTTCGTTATGGTTGAAGTTCCTCCTCCACCTCCAGAAGGAGGGGTTGTAGGGGGAGGGATACTTACCAATGTTCCTCTGATTGCAGAATAAGATAAATTTTGAACACTAATTCTTGTTCCATTGTCCCTACAAATTACTCCATTCACATTAACTCCAGTATTATTTCCTAAGCAAGTTGTAAAATCTATTTCATTGCTCCCAGTACACCCCGCACTCATTTCACTTATTGAATTAATCTCTGCATTTTTAACACATAAACTAACAAAACTATTATCCTCCAAGAACAATGTTTTATTATTTTTTAATTGTCCTGAAAAATTAACAATTATATATGTTAATGCTTTTTCTATGACAACTTTGCTCAAATCTAAAGCAGAATCAGTGAAATTATAAGTAAAATTAACCATCACATCTGTTTGGTCATAAAATATAACTTCATGAGTTTCATTAAATGAGCCCTGAGTGTGATTCCCCCCAATAGTTATGTTTAATTCGGTTACACCAGTAGTTGTTACATATGTCGCATTATATAAAAGATTATCATAACTATCCCAAACATTATCATTATCCACGTCCACATCTCCATAAATACTTACACCATAGATTTCATCATTAGTAATTTTCGCATAGGTTACTGGTAGCACTAATAACAAAGCTAGCACAAAGATAATAAATTTTTTATTTTTCATTTTAACTCACATAGATTGCACAATTGTCAAGGATTTCTAAAATTCCCCCACTACCTGGGTCTCCCAAGTTTGTTGTTTTAATTTGGGCATCACATTGGGTAGTGCCTGAACCTATGAAAGACAAGGTACCTATTCCAAGATCACAGGCTTCTGAAATAGTGCAAGCATCAACATGGTTGATTTCCCAATCTTGATTTAATCCTGCACAGGTGCAAGTATCTGTTCCAGAATCAAATAAATCATCAAGCCTTACAGCCATCACCCCATATTCATTAGCATCTAATCTATCTTCGTTTGGGTCTTGCCCTAAATGTCTTCCGTAATAAGCATAAGTACTTGTTCCAGAACTTTCTACTATTATTCCGCCACTAGTTCCTTCTTGATAAGTATCTGGGGTTTGTGCGCCTCGAGTATACCAAGCCATACCCCCAAGACCCATATCTACTCCATCTTTGTGTAAAGTTATTTGAGGAATACTCCTTGTTCCTGAATTGCTTGATCTAGTTCCTGTTCCAGAAAACATAAATAAATAATCTCCTTCATAACCTGCTTGAATAGTAATTTCACCGTTTGTTGCTCCACTAAATGCATCATCTTCTTCATCTTCAACATCAATAGTATCAAACAAAGCATAAACTGTACCTGAATTAGTTGGGTCTCTTGCTGTTGTAGCGTGTGCCCGATAATAGTTTGCATCATCACTTAGCTTAACTATCTGAATACCCATATTTTCTTCAATAGTATTACCTGTAGCAGTTGTTTCTACTTGTGTAAGTCCCATTTGAACATGCATCTCTGCACCAGCACTTACATTAATAATACTAATATACCATGGATTTCCTTCATTAGACCCCCCCCGAGGCTCGAACATAAGCATAACTTCTTGCAACAGGCAATTCAACATTATCAATAAAAGTTTTTGTTTCAAAAGAAGCTCTTACATTCTCATATGCTGAAGCACCGGTAATAACAAGGTAATGTCCACCTTCTGCAAGAGTAATAGTATAATCATCTGCCTCCAGAGTATAACCAGTATCTTCTTCTAATTTGGTTCCATCCCAAGTTAAATTCACCCAACTAATAACCCCACTAGTCATAGATAATGCTTGGTCAGAAGACTTAGTATACCTGGCATAATCCCAATCATCTCCTAATTTAATAATTTGAAAACTTGAATCATCAGCAACACTTGTAGCGATTTGGTCACCATTAGTCCCTCGATAATTTATTTCAACAGAAATATTATCTCCCGCACTAACACTTAAAATTCCCCCCCCACTTAAAACCCAATCAGCATCTTCAGTCATCCTACTATATCCACTACTATAAGTTCCATCAACTCCCGCATCATTAACAGAAACTCTTCCTTCCCAAGCAAGCCTATTATCATAATCTGTAGTTCCTCTGGTTGTATACAATACTAAATAATGTCCATCCTCATTAACTTGAACGTGAATATCATCTGCATTTTGTGTAAAATAACTGCTAGGAGATGCTTCATTATCAAATGGAAATCCGGTCCAAGTTTCTGCTGTTGGAGTCCAATCAAATGTTCCTACAGTATCTGTCCATGTCCCGATTTCAACGGTAGTTTGTGGGTCAATTATCAAATCAAACTCAACACTTCCATCTAATATCTTTAAATCAAATGTATCTTGGCTTCTTTGCAAGTTTGTTAAAAATACTTTGTTGTATTTATTATCATTTAAGCTTGTGAATTCAGCGATAATTTCTTCGCCATTCTTTTCATACACTTCAATTCTTGGATTTCCGGAGATTATTCTTGGGTATATTGTTATATCATTTTTATTTGACAATTCCTGCTCAAATGTAACTCCTATATATTCATTGTCATGAATTGGTTCACTCCAGATTCCATCTAATGCGGAAGTTTCTTCATAAATATCGGAAATAAAAGCCCTATTTTCATCCAAATGCGCTGCTTTAGTTATCACTATGTTTGTTGAACTACCTGTTATAGAGATTATTATTAAGAAAATTATTATGCAAACTAATCCTGATACGAATATTTTTTTCATTTTAAACTCCTGAACATATCATCCCTCCTGATTCAAATTTAATGCAATCTGTCGCAGTAATATTATAACCTCCCATACCTAAATCTGCTGTATTGTCTGCATCAAAAATAACAGCTTCAATTTCATCTTCTGAATCAAAGGCAGCATTGTAATCATCTGTTTCACATGCTAAATCATTTCCATTCAAATAATAATGACTTCCTGCAGCACAGGTTGTACCAAATGCTATTTTTCCTTCTGCAATTTCATCATCACCAATAACAGTATCTAAATCAAGAGCGGTATTCCAATAAGAAGCATTGTAAGTTGAATAGATTCCTGTATAGTTTAGTAATCCTTGAATATTTGAAGTTAGATTAATTGCTAGGTATGTTGCGTTGTAAGTTGATAACCAATCTGTATTCCAGTTATTGTAAGTGTCCAATGTCCAGTTTCTTGAAACATTTGTTGCATAAGCATCCCAAAGAGCAGAGTTATCTGTGAAGCTGTAGTCTGTT
>CAYORV010000013.1:0-13504 GCA_964406515.1 Candidatus Woesearchaeota archaeon
TTAATTTTGTAGCCAAATAATCTCCATCCAAAAACTCATCCTTTGTGGGAATCGGCCCTCCAACTAAAATCCCCTTAAGTTTTGGCATCTCAAAAAATATTTTCTTCATTTCTTCTGCAATTCTTTTGTAAAAATCTTTTGTCAATCCTTCTGTAATTCTATGAAATCTCTGAGCACTCTGTCCTCCTGCTCGAACCTTACTCGGAACACCTGAAGTCATATTTTGTAAAATTTCTATTCTCTTCCCTTCCAATAATCCAATACTAGCTTCTTTCCTATCCATAACAAGTAATCCAAAAACCTCTTCAACTTCAAGCATTTCTCTTAAAGGCTCTAAAACGAATTCTTTATCACACCGATATAATCTTGATTTTAAAATTAATGAAGGTTCAACATCCCAAAGTCGCAAATCTTGCTGTCCTTCAACTCGCGAAACATTCCCACAAAAAACAGCCAAACCATGCTCTGGAGTTTTCTTCAAACCTTTCAGATACCTCACAATTTTATCAAGAGCGTCTAAAACATTATTTCTTGTAGTAGTTGATTTAATATTTTTAGCAGTAGATTTCTCAGCTTCAAGTTGCCTCTGAACCGAATTCACATCATAACCCACCGGAATAAAAACAGTAATTAATTCTGTATGAGTACCCTTATAACTTCCTAATTCCTCAACAACTTCTTCAAGTTCTTCCTTAGTTAATGGCATATCTAGAGAAATAGATGTTAATTTATAAAATTAAGCATGGCTTATTACTTTCTATAAATTCCTTGGAGGGCATGATAAGTCAAACAAGTATTACTACCAGTAAATTCATCTACAAAATTACAAGCAAAGTAATTTTCTGGAATCAACTCAAACCTTCCAACAGCATATCCTCCAACAGAAGGATGCTTAACAATTACAGGAGTTCCTCTAACTTTAGAAATTACGTCTCTTTTACCTTCACTTTGTTTAGGCAATAGTATAGCTTGCGCACCCCTAAAAAAATCTTCTATAATTCTTTCTTTATTTTCCATCTTTCAAAAAGATGAAATTCATTTAAAAATATTACTATGAATCAAACTCTACTTTAAACTTCCCTTCTTTAATCTCTTTAGCATTCATAACTTCTTGCAAATCGCCCAAAACATCTTTCAACTTTGTCTTATCTTCTTTACTAAGAGTAATGACACATTCAGCATTCATCGCTTTTTTCGCCTTTGTTTTCTCAGTTCGAATTCTCGCAATCCTCTCAATCAAAATCCCAAAAGTCTTATCATATCTATCTGTCTCAGAATCTTTAAACTTCGGCCACTCTGAAATATGAATGCTCTTATCTTTCTCTCTCTTCTTAAAATATTCTTGATAAAGTTCTTCTGTAACAAAAGGCATAATCGGAGCAACAATTTTCAAAATCACCAACAAAGATTTATACAAAGTATATTGCGCAGATAATTTCTTATTTCCTTTTCCTTGGTAAACTCTCTTTTTAACAATCTCAAGATAATTATCACAAAAATATTTCCAGAAAAAATTGTCAATGTCTTGCTTTGCTTTTGAATACTCATAGTTCTCAAATCTATAAGTCGCACTCTTAATCAAAATGTCCAATCTCTCCAAAAACAATTCATCTAATTTTTCCAACTTCGCTGGCTTCTTGCCATTCCAATCTTTCAAATTCATAAAAACAAAATTCGTTGCATTCATTAATTTAGTCACAAATTTTTTTCCTGTAACAACATCTTTTTCCTGATAATCCAAATCCCCTCCTAGTTTACTTCCAGCAGCCCAAAATCTCAAAGCATCACTTCCAAATTTTTCCATGATTTCCTGAGGAGCAACTGTGTTTCCTTTAGTCTTTGACATTTTTTCTCCGCCAAGCGAAACATTTCCAGAAACAACAATATCTTTCCAAGGAATTTTCTTTTCATGCAAGTAAGATTTTACAATTGTATAAAACGCCCAAGTCCTAATTATATCATGCCCTTGCGGACGCAAAGTAAAAGGTATATCAATTTCAGGTTTAACCAAACTCCCAGCAATTTGCGGAGTTAGAGAAGAAGTTGCCCAAGTATCTAAAACCATTTTTTCAGGCTCAGCATTTTTTTTACATTTAGGACATTTCTTATTTGTCTGTAAAGGATCAACAGGTAATTCTTTTTCTTCGGCAACAATAATTTCATTACAAGATTTACATTCCCAAACCGGAATCGGAACACCAAAATGTCTATTCCTTGAAATACTCCAATCCATATTCAAACCATTCACCCAATTATCATATCTTTTTTTCATAAATTTAGGATACCAATTAATTTTATTTCCTTGTTCAATAAATTTTTTCTTTTTATCTAAAATCTTAATAAACCATTGCTCTGTGGGAATAAATTCAATCTCAGTTCCACATTTATCATGAACATTAACCGCATGAGAAATTTGCTTTTGCTCTTTAATCAAATTTCCTTTTTTCAAATCTTCTAGAATTTTTTTCCTTGCATCCTTTATCTTCAATCCTTTATATTTCCCTTGTTTAATTGTCCCATCTTTATCAAAAATAACTTTTGGTTCAAGTTTATGTCTATTAATTGCATCAACATCATACTTATCCCCATAAGAACAAATCATCAAAACTCCTGTTCCCTTACCAATTTCAGCAGATTTATCAGCAAGTATAGGAACTTCAAAATTAAAAATAGGAACTTTTGCTTTTTTTCCAATTAAAGATTTATATCTTTTATCGTCGGGGTGAACAAAAACACCCACACAAGCCCCAAGAAGCTCAGGTCTCGTAGTCGCAATTAACAAATCTTTCCCACCACATTTAAATTTAATCGTAGAAAATTCACTTGTAAATTCTTTATCTTCTAATTCTGCTTGAGCAATTGAAGTTTGACACTCTGGACACCAGATTGTTGGATAATTTTTCTTGTAAGCATCACCTTGTTTAAATAAATCAATAAAAGATTTTTGTGAAAGTTTTCTCGAATGATTATCAATTGTAGAATAATAAACATCATAATCACAAGAAATACCCAAATCAACAAAATCCTGAATGTGTTCAGGAGTAACTTTTTTCAAAGTATCTAAAGACAATTTAATAAATTTCGAACGACCCATGTTTTTACTTTTAACCTTATTTGTCTTTTCAATATACCTTTCTGTCGGCAAACCATTATCATCTGTCCCAAATGGATAAAACACTTTCATACCTTTCATCCTTTGAAATCTAATAATGAAATCCTGTTGACTATAAGAGAATGCGTGTCCGATATGCATCTTACCAGAGATATACGGCGGCGGAGTATCTATAGAATAAATCTGTTTCTTACTTTTTGGATTAAAAGTATAAATCTTCTCTTTTTCCCAAAATTTCTTCCATTTTTCTTCCATTCCTTTAAAATCAATATTATTCTTGGCCATATTTTATTACACCAAGAAAACTTTTAAAAACTATCTATCTTTCAACAAATCATGGCAGATAATCAAGTTAACATGCCCTCTGGATTTGGAGGTCTAACAAGATACAAAGACGAATACAAAAGTGCATTCATGCTAAAACCAACTCATGTAATAGCATTCATCACATTAATAATATTATTTAGAATTCTTTTAGGAGTTTTTTTCAAATAATTAAAAAAATTTAGGAGTTAATTCTTTTTTATGTCTATCTGGTGTCTCAATAGCCTCTAGATAAAAACTCTCAGAAATTAAATAAGGGGTAACTGCATAAGCTCTCACAACACACGGTTCCCTCATTATTGTATGCTGCTCTCCAATTTCATAAGCATTTCCCTTCTGAACATTTATTCTTATGGCTCCTCTTCGTTTCCCAACATCAGCAGAACCATCAATTATAACAATACATGGAGCAAAATTTTCCATTGGCATTACATCCTCATCATTAGCAACAACATAAAGTTGATTATCCTCTCTTCTTGCCAACTGAACTAAATCTCTCATGTGTAACTAAAATAAAAAAGGTTTTTAAACATTTATTCAATGCAATAGTTATGTTCCCCAATTTAGATCCAAAAAAAATGCAGGCTGTTATGAAACAGATGGGCATGGCACAAGAAGAAATCGACGCTTCAAAAGTAATAATTGAAAAAACAGATGGAAATAAAACAATAATCAATAATCCTTCTGTAACAAAAATCAAAATGCAGGGCCAAGAAACATTCCAAATTGCAGGAGAAATTAGTGAAGAAGCAGGAAACTCAGAACAAGATATTAAAACAATTGTAGAAAAAACAAGTTGTTCTGAAGAACAAGCAAAAGAAGCTCTTGAAAAAACAAGCGACCTTGCTGAAGCAATTCTTGAGTTAAGTGAATAACCCAACACCAAAATCTATATCAATTTCAAGTACTTCCATATTATATGGAAAAATTCCTAGAAAATCTCCAAGAAGCTCAAAGGCTAATTCAAACTGTTGACCACATGGTTTATGTTACTTTTCCTTTGATTAAAGACAAAAAAATACTTGTAAAAATTCTTAAAGAAACTAAAAATGCAATTGCAGATTGCATAAATGCCATTCTTCAATATGAATACTTATACAAACGAATAGAACTCTATAAAAATGCAAAAACAAATTTCAGAACATTCATAAAAAAATGTTGCCCATATTATAAAATAACTTCAGAAGAAACAGACTCAATCATAAAATTATTTGAACTCGCTGAAAAACATGAGCAAAGTACAATTGAATTTGTAAGAGAAGAAAAAGTAGTTATTCTTTCTGAAAATTTAAAAACAGAAACAATTACTTTAGAAAAAATAAAAGAATTTCTTAATTTAGCAAAAAATATCCTTAGAAAAACATTAGAAACAATAAAAGTAGAACGCAGATAAATATAAAAGGTATATAATCTTAATAAAAAATACTTCTCGAGGGTTTTATGGAGGAAATAATTCAAGAAAAAATCAGTGCAGACCATCTTCTTTACGTAAGTCTAAAATACACAAAAACTTGCGATGTAATCGTGAATCTCCTTTTTAGATGGAAAAGAATGATAGAAACAGCCATAAATAAAATTCTAGAACATGCTAAAAAAAGAAAAAAAATTGCCTCTATTTCCACAAATCCTTTAGGTCAAATAGAACAAATTAAAAAACTCTTTAAAAAAGACAAAAATTTCTTGGAAGTAATTGAACTCTATAATATGTTCAGAAAAGTTAAGGAATTAAAAACAGAAAGAATAGGAGAATTCAGAAAGAATGTAAATCTCAGAGTATTCTATCAAGGTAAAGAAATAAACATAGATTTAGAAAAATTAAAAGAATATGCAAATATGTTAGAAAGATTTATAAGTTCAACAAAACAGTTTCTTCTATTGTGAAAATCAATTTTTAAAAATGAAAAAAATGATTGTTATTACGTCTGGTAAAGGAGGTGTAGGAAAAACTACGACAGCCATAAACCTAGCCGCAGCAATGAATCACTTTGGTCAAGACATTCTTGTTATTGATGGGAATTTAACAACACCTAATATCGGACTTCATTTAAATTCCCCAGAAGTTCCAATAAATCTAAATCATGTATTAATGAACAAAGCAAGTCCTTTTGAAGCAGTATATGAACACGAATCAGGATTAAAGATTATGCCGTCATCATTATCAATAAAGGACTTAAAAAAGATAAAACCCGGAAGAATAAAGAATTTTAAAAATGATTTTAAAAAAATTTCTGATTATGTCATTGTTGATAGTGCCGCAGGTCTTGGAGAAGAAGCAATGTCTGTGATAGGTATAGCAGATGAATTAATCATTGTCACAAATCCGGAAATGCCAGCAATAACAGATGCTTTGAAAACAATAAAAATGGCAGAACAGATGAAAAAATCAGTTCGAGGAGTTATTGTAACCCGAGTTAAAAAAAACAATATTGAAATGACTCCTGAAATTGTTAAAGGAATGTTAGAAGTTCCTATTCTTGGCATGGTACCAGAAGATTTTGATGTTCAACGAGCTTTAAGCGAAAAAGATGCTGTTGTTCATACATATCCAAAAAGTGACGCCGCACGAGCTTACAAAGAAATCGCGGCAAAACTTCTCGACATAGAATATGATTCAGACAAAGACAAAGAAAAAATGTTCAAGAGACTTCTTCAAAAATTAGGTTTGAGTAGTTAATTATCTAACCCGACTACCAACATCAATATTATGAAATAACTTCTTTTAACAGAGAATTTTTGACAAAATGCAGTTAAATTTATAAAATTTAACAATTTATAATAATATGGGATTTTTGTTTGAATCTCCAAAAGAGAAGAAACGAAGAATATTAAAAGAGAATGTAAGAAAAGGAACGGCAGTAGAAAGAAATGTTGCATTTAATGACGGTTTAATGGATGGATGGACTTCTAAAAAAACAAGAAAGGGACCTGATTTTGAACAAACAAGAACTAATATTCTAAATGGAAAAAAAGAGAAAAGGTATAAAGAAGTCAAAAGTGATAATGCAAGGGAGTCTAAAATTCAAAAAGAAGCTAAAAAGAAATTAGGGAAGAAATATGTTCTTGATAGAAGAGATTCTCTTTTCTGGGGCTAAAAATCTATCTCACCCGACTACCAACATCAATATCTTTCTCAGGCGAGAGTAACACAACTTTGCCCTTAGTAAGAATCTTTTTTGAAGATTCTTCGGGGTACGCCTGTGGTGTTTCATCCTCACTAACAGCAGCTAATAACATTCCTTGACTTTCAATTCCCCTCATTTTTCTCACAGCCAAATTTGTAAAAACAATTATCTTCTTATCTTTAAGCTCTTCTTTAGAATAATGCTCCTTGATTCCAGCACAAATTACTCTTTTTTCATCTCCAATATCAATAGTTAACTTCCAAAGTTTATCAGCTCCTTCAATCTCTTCAACTTCAAGAATCTGCGCAACTCGCAAATCAACTTTACTCCAATCATCAAAATTAACTATTCCTTCTATCATTTTTCAATCTTCTTAAACAAAATCTCTCTCTTTTTAATATTTTTGACACTAAATTGTTTCTTTATTTTTTCAGCTGATTCAGGAATAAAAGGCAAAAGCAATTCTGCAATTTTCAAAATCGCTTCCTTTAATTCAAATAAAACTTTCTTGTCCCCAGTTTCCCATGGTTTTTTATTCTGAACATACTCATTACAAACATCAATAAATGCAAAAATCCCATTTAATGCTTTATCAAATTCAAAACCATTCAAATATTTCTCAATCTGTTTCTCTTTCAATTTCTTAATAAGCACCTTTTGGGGTGGGCGGGTGGGCGCTCCTCCTGCCTTCTCTATCAACCCAGCTACTCTTGAAACCAAATTCCCCAGCTTATTCGCAAGTTCATTATTATATCTTTCAATTAAAATTTCCTCAGAGTAATCAGAATCCTCAAAAACAGAACATCTCAATAAAGAATATCTCACAGCATCTGCCCCATACTTATCTATCAACTCAATCGGGTCTATCACATTTCCCAAACTCTTGCTAATTTTCTTTCCTTTAATATTCAAATACCCATGCACAAGAAGTTTGTCTGGTAATTCATAACCCACAGACATTAAAATCGCTGGCCAAATTACAGAATGAAACCAATTAATTCCCTTTCCAACAACATGAACATCTGCGGGCCAATTCCCATTAGCACCAGAATAATAATTAATCAAAGCATCAAACCAAACATAAATTTTATGTTTCTTATCAATCGGGCAATCTATTCCCCAATCAAGACCAGTTCGAGTAACACTCAAATCTCTCAAATCCTCATTTTTTAACCGAGATAAAATTTCATTCTTCTTTGAATCAGGAACAATATATTTCTCAACAAACTTAATTAATTTATTTTTATACTTACTTAACTTAAAAAAATACGCTTCCTCTGAAATCCAATCTGGTTTTTTATTATGCTCTGGGCATTTCCCATCGACCAAATCCTTTTCAGTTATAAACGCCTCACAACCAGTACAATAATATCCTTCATACTTTCCTTTGTATATCTCACCTTTATCAAAAACTTTCTTAAAAATTTCCTGTGATTTCTTAACATGTGCCTGTTCTGTAGTTCGAATAAATCTATCATACCTTATATTCAATTTATCACAAAGCTCAATAAATATTTTGGAGTTCTTATCAACAAATTTTCTTGTAGGAATTCCTGCTTCTTTTGCAGCTAAAGCATTTTTTTGTGCATTTTCATCTGTTCCAGTTAAAAAATATGTTTTTTTGCCCTGAACCTTCTTCCATCGAATCAAAGCATCAGCTATAACTTTCTCAAAAGCATGTCCAATGTGCGGCCGTGCATTCACATAATCAATTGCCGTTGTTACATAAAATTTTTTCATTGTTCATTTCCTCCATCCATCGCGATGCCTATGCGTAATGGCGTTGTTACATAAAATTTCTTTACCATAATTCAACCAGAGAAAGAATATATAAAAAACTAACTATGGGTAACTTTTATTAATCTTTATTGTGTTAAATTTAAAAGATGGTGAAAAAAACTTCAATTAAAGAGTTAAAACATAAAGCAAGAAGGCTAAGCATAAAAGAAGGTATATTCGCAACAATAAAAGGTTCTTTCGGAGACTATTATCTTTCCCCATTCGCAATTGCGATAAATACCAGTAGTCCAATGGTGGCTATGCTAAGCTCAATCTCAGGATTCTTTGGCCCATTAACCCAAATATTCAGCTCAAGGTTAATAAAAAAATATCCTAGGAAAAAAATCATCAGTAAAGCAGTATTTCTTGAATCATTAATGTGGCTCCCATTAATTTTAATAGCATTTTTATTCTATAAGGGAATTGTAACAAGTCTTCTCCCATTTATTCTCTTACTTACTTTTGCATTTTACATAATCTTGGCAAACATCGGTGGACCAGCATGGTTTTCTTGGATGGGAGATATCGTCGACAAAGAATACAGAGGAAGATGGTTCGCCAAAAGAAGCTTGATAGCTGGATTTGTTTCAATAACTCTTGCTCTATCTGCATCGTTCTTCCTAACTTATTTTAAAAACAAAGGTTGGATAATGTGGGGATTTATTATTCTCTTTTCTTTAGCATTCTTAGCTCGGCTAAACTGCTGGAGAATATTCAAAAAACAATATGAACCAAAAATAAAAATAAAAAAAGGAGATTATTTCTCTTTCTGGGATTTTATAATTCAATCCCCAAAAACAAATTTCGGAAAATTCTCTCTCTTCAGAGCATTCTTTGCATTCGCATGTTCCATTGCCTCACCATTACTTGCAGTATATTTATTGAGAAATCTCGAATTCGCTTATACAACTTACATGGTAATAATTCTTGCAAGTTCTGCGTTTTCTTTACTTGTTTTAGAAATTTGGGGCAAGTTCGCAGACAAATATGGAAACTACAGGGTGATGGGAATCACATCAATCTTAATTCCAATTATTCCAATTCTCTGGATAATTTCCCCTTCTCCAATTTATCTTGTCTTAGTACCAGCAATAGTCAGTGGTATCTCTTGGGCAGGATTCAATCTTTCTGCAGGAAATTTCATTTATGACAATGTTCATGCACAAAAAAGAGGAGTAGCTGTATCCTATTACAATATGCTAAACGGAATTGGAATATTTTTAGGAGCAGGATTAGGCGCATTGCTAATTAAATTCTTAACAATAACAATCATCGAACCAATCTTACTAATCTTTTTAATTAGTGGAATAGCAAGGATGATTGCAGTCTTCTGGTGGATGCCAAAACTCAAAGAAGTAAGAAAAACAGAAAAATTTAATGGTAAAAAAGCATTTAAACATATTATTTTCAGAGAGATCAAACCAACATTACTTGAAGAAGCACATCAAATAAAATCAATCAGAGAATACCTCTCAACTAAGTAAAACTTTTAAACCAAGTTCTCTAAATAAATCTACGATGTTCAAAAAACGAGAATGCGAAAGATGTAAGAAAAAAATAAATAGCAATCATAGATTTTGCCCCCATTGTGGATATGGGGATGGCAATTTTGAATCTGAAAATTGGGGTATGTTGGGAAAAGAGGATATATTATCACAAAATAATTTTCAATTACCAATGGGTCTTAACACAATCTTTAATTCATTAATGAAAAATTTAGGCAAACAATTAAATGATTCTTATTCACCTAAAAAAAATACCAATGCAAAAATAAAAGATAACGGAATAAGCATAAGTATATCCACTTCAGGAAATAATCCTTCAAGAATAAAAATGAATTCTCCGGAGGACAAAGAAAAATTAAAGAAAAAAATGCCAGGGCAATTTTCTAAAGAAAACATAAAAAAATTCGCAGAACTTCCGAAAAAAGAACCAAAAACAAACATAAGAAGATTAGCAGATAAAGTCATATATGAAATAGAAATCCCCGGCATAAAATCATTGAAAGATATTTCAATCATTGCTCTTGAAAGTAGTATTGAAGTGAAAGCCGTTGCAAAAAATAAAGCATATTTTAAGAGAATTCCAATCAATTTTCCAATAGTAAATTATACTTTATCAGAAGAAAAGTTAATTCTTGAATTTGGAATAAGAAATCAATGAGCCTGCACGGATTTGAACCGTGGACTTCTGCCTCACCAATATTCAACTCCCGAAGGAGTCAAACCATTATCAGAGCAGCGTTCTACCAGGCTGAACTACAGGCTCACAAATATTCTTGGGGTAATCCTTATTTAAAAGTTTTGAATGCCTTTCAAAAGATTTTTAAGCAAACTTTTTCTCAATATCTTATGGCAAAAGGAACATCTTATTACATGAGACAATCTTGGAAAAAACCAGACAAAAAAGTCTTAAGAGAAAGAATGACAGAATGGAGAAAATCAGAATCTCTTACTAAAGTTGATAAACCATTAAGATTAGACAGAGCAAGAGTCTTAGGTTACAAAGCCAAAAAAGGTTTTGTTATAATTAGAGTAAAATTAAAAAGAGGTGGTCATAAAAAACCACGACCAAACAAAGGTAGAAGAGGAAAAAGAATGACCACACGAAAAACACTGAAAATGAATTACAAGTGGATTGCTGAGCAAAGAGTTGCAAGAAAATACGAAAATTTAGAAGTTCTTAATTCATACCTAATTGGAAAAGACGGAATACATTATTTTTACGAAGTTATTGCTGTTGATCCTTCTAAACCAGAAATAAAAAATGATAAAACAATAAACTGGATTTGCAAACCAGGAAACAAAAAGCGAGCCGCAAGAGGTTTAACAAGTGCAGCTAAGAAATCTCGTGGATTAAGAAACAAACACCCCACTTCAAAAGTAAGACCAAGTGTGAGGGCTGGGAAGAGAAGAGGAAAATAATTTAAACATCTAATTCTTTAGTAAAAAATGACACACATAGAAAAACATTTCACAGAAAAAGAGGCTAAAGAAATTGGTGAACAACTTGGAATCAAATGGGATAAGTTTGATGTAGAGCAGTTTAGAATGGGAATGGATATAGAATTGGAACACGGAACAGTGGATTCAAATACAAATGTAACAAACGACGATTCATTAATGACCGGGAAAATCGCTCTAGCCCATTTAAACGAACTTCCAGATTATTACACACGATTAGAAGAGATGGAAAAACAAGGCGAAGCTGAATTAAAAATTAAAGAGTAAACTTAAAAATCTCTAATTCTTTATTTTTTCATGAGGTATCAAAAACTTGCAGAGTTATACGAAGAACTTTCTTCAACTACAAAACGTCTTGAAAAAACAGACATCCTTTCTAAATTTCTAGAACATATTCCAAAAGACGATCACGAAATAATGTATTTATTGGTGGGAGATATTTATCCAGAATATGATGAAAGAAAGATTGGAATAAGTAGCCAATCAGCTATCAAAGCTATTTCAAAATCAACAGGAATTGAAAACAAAAAAATAATTCAAGAATTAAAAGTTCTCGGTGATGCAGGACTTGTTGCAGAAAAATTAACTCTTCATAAAAAACAAACAACTCTCCAAAGCCACATCTTAACTACAGAAAAAGTTTTAGAAAATTTAAGAAAACTTCCAGAGCTCATCGGGAAAGGAACAGTAAACAAAAAACTTGCACTCATAACAGAACTACTTACTTCTGCTTCGCCAATTGAAGCAAAATATTTAATACGAACTTTAATCGGAGATTTAAGAGTCGGAGTCCAAGAAAGCACAATTCGTGATGCAATTGCTCAAGCATTTTACAAAAGAGATGCTAACACAACAGAAATAATTCAAAAAGCAATTGATAAAGCAAATGATTTATCAGTAGTATTTGAAATCGCACAAAAAGGAAAACTCAATGAACTGGAAAAAGTCTCATTAAAAATTGGGCACCCAATCAAAGCAATGCTTCCAAAAAAAGTCACAAACATTGAGGAAGGTTTCAAGGAAGTTGGAAAACCTTGTGCATTAGAATACAAATACGATGGATTCAGAATGTTAATCCACAAAAAGAAAAACGAAGTAATTCTTTTCACAAGAAGTTTAGAAAATGTCAGCAAACAATTTCCAGAAATAGTGGAATATGTTCAGAAACACATTAAAGGTGAAACATTCATCATTGATTCAGAAGCAGTTGGTTATGATCCTAAAACAAAAAAATACACAGATTTCCAAGCAATCTCTCAAAGAATCCGAAGAAAATACGACATCGACCAATTGCAAAAAAAACTCCCAATAGAATTAAACATCTTCGACATACTTTTCTACAATGGCAAATCTCAATTAGATGAACCTTTTGAAAAACGAACAAAACTAATTAGAAAAATTATCACAAACAAACCTTACAAAATAATCACTTCAAAACAATTAATTACCTCAGATGTAGAAAAAGCAAAAGCATTTTACAAAGAAGCTTTAGCCAACAATCAAGAAGGAGTCATGATGAAAAACCTAAAATCTCCTTACAGACCAGGGAGAAGAGTCGGAAACATGGTAAAAATAAAACCAGAAGAAAAAGATTTAGATTTAGTAATAACCGGTGCAGAATATGGAAAAGGAAAACGTTCAGGTTGGTTATCTAGTTTTATTCTTTCATGTAAAAAAGGAGACAAATATCTTGAAATCGGGAAAGTTGGAACAGGGATTAAAGAAAAATCAGAACAAGGTCTTTCATTTGAAGAATTAACAAATTTAATCAAACCCCTTATCACAAAAGAAAAAGCCACAAGCGTCGAAATCAAACCAAAAATAATTGTGGCAGTCACTTATCAAGAAATTCAAAAATCTCCAAATTACAATTCTGGTTGGGCATTAAGATTTCCAAGAATAACTTCTCTTAGACCAGACAAACATCTTAGCGAAGTAAACACACTTGAAGAAATTGAAAAAGATTTTTTTAAACAAAAAAGAAACTATCAATATGGATAATCCTCGTCGAAGCCTTTATAAACTAAATCTGCCATAATTTTATTATTAAACAATGGCAAAAAGTAATTACAAGATTCAAAACATTGTCGCAACAACTTCTCTAAAAAAACCTGTTCCTTTAACAAAATTAGCGAGAACTCAACCTAACACAGAATATAATCCAGAAACATTTCCAGGTTTAGTTTTAAGAATCAAAGAACCAA
>CAYORV010000014.1:0-13302 GCA_964406515.1 Candidatus Woesearchaeota archaeon
TCCAAAGAATCTAAAGTCTTAAACAAAAACACAACTTTTTGCCCCTTGTAAACATTTCCTTCAGAAATGTTTCGGGGTACCTGCTTGCAGATTCTTGTGCCCTTCTTGGGTACGCCTGTGGTGCGCCCTTTTTCTTCCTCAATTAAATTCTTTAATTTCTCCAATTCAAATAAACTCATCTGAATAGCTTTCCCATTAATTTTCTCCTTCTTAAAATAATCATTTGTTAAATCAACAAGTTGTCCTATAGCCTCAACAGCAATATACTTTATTTTCCCATCAATATATCTGTAACTAAAACCATTAACACCAGCTCCCAAATCAAATATTGTCCCCTGCTTTACTCCTTTTAATGTTTTCTTGTAAATCTCTTCATAATAAGGGAATCTCTCTCTTGTTGAAACATGCTTTTTCAAAACCCATTCAAAATCCTTGCCCCTCAACGACAAAAGTTTCTGACTTGCAAAACTAGAAAAAACTTCTCTCAAAAGTTTCCTTGTCAATTTTACTTTTTCCTCATCTCCATACTTCTTGTTATCAAACTTTTCGAAAGCCATCTCAACATCTTTTCTAGGCAACTGAGAAAATTCTTTCTTCTGTGTAATTTTTTCAATAAGTTGCTCGTCCATAAATCTTTTAACTTCCTTTAGTTTAAAAAATACATGATGAGGAAAAAGAAAGTAATTTTTATTCCAGGCGCAATTGGTGGAAAAAAAGATATGATTTTAATAAATAAAATGTTAAAAGAATATGATATTAAATATTTCCCTTATGATACAGGTCTTAAAAACACTATTGAACAGTATTCTGAAAAACTAAAAGAATTTATTGATGAATTAAAGCTAGAAAAAGATGAAAAAATAAGTATTATCTCTATTAGTGCAGGAGGAATCATAGCAGAATATTATTTAAAATATTTGGAGGGTGGAAAAGTGGACAAAATAGTAACTCTCTTTACTCCTTTCAAAGGAACTTGGTTGCCTCATCTTATTTATAAAAAGAAAAAAGGATTTCAAGAATTAAGAAAAAACAATATCATATTAGAAAAAATTAGTAATAAAAAATTAATTGATATCGAAGAATTAAACATTTGGTGTTGGTTAGATCCTGTGGTCCCAGGAAAATCTGGAAAAGGTTCGAATCCAATGCATGTCTTATTTCCCATTCATGGCGCTATCCAGTTCTGGCCACCAGTAATAGTCAAAATAAAGAAGTTTCTTAGTTAATTATTTAACTCCCCTCTCCTTATTTCTTACATGCCAATCAACGCACACCCAGAATTTTTAGCAGCTGAAAAAATTTACATTGCAGCTGAAACAAAAGAACAAAGAATTGATGCATTAAAAAAAATGATTTCTCACGCTCCAAACCATAAGGGGGCAGAAAATCTTCGTGCACAATTAAAACGAAGGTTAGCCCGATTAAAATACGCAAACGAAAAAGAAATCAAAAGTAAAAAAAGCGGCAAAGCAGGAATAAAAAAAGAAGAAATGCAAGCAGTTCTTGTTGGAAAAACCGGAGTTGGCAAATCTTGGCTTTTGAATGAATTAACAAATGCCAATCCTAAAATCGCAAAATCTTCCCTCGAACAATTTACAACTAAAAAACCAATCGTAGGAATGATGCCGTTCCAAGGAACAAGTATTCAATTAATAGAACTCCCTGCAATTGAATCAGAACATTATGACAAAGGGCTAGCTCACACAGCAGATGTAATCTTAATCATTGTAACAGATTTAAAACAAATTGAAGAAATTAAAAAAAATCTTACAAATATTCCGGGGAAAAAAATAATTGTTTTCAACAACATTCAAAAACAAACTACAAGAAAAATCTCTGCAACTCTTGCCTCAAAAAAATATAATTTTGTAATTATCACTTCAAAACAAGATTTTGAACCACTTAAAGAAAAAATTTTCCAAAACCTTAACAAAATAAGAATTTACACAAAAGAACCAGGAAAAGAACCAGACAAAAACCGTCCTGTAATTCTTAATCCTAAAAGCACTGTAAAGGATGTTGCTGAAAAGATTCTCCATGGTTTTTCTTCGAGAATAAAAGAAACTAAAATCTGGGGCCCTTCATCAAAATTCTCAGGACAAATCACAGGCTTAGGCCATGAATTAAAAGATTTAGATGTTGTGGAGTTTAAGACTAGATGATTTTAACTATTTTCCAAATATTTATTTAGAAATCTTCATAATAAAGATTATTTATGCCTTGTTCTTTCTTACTCTGGTCTCTAGCATTATCTAACCAAAAAACTTTACTTCCCTCTACTTTAGGATAAGATTGATCTCTAGAATCCTTAGTGATTCTTTCTTCTTCTTTAGTTACAAAATCATATAAATAAATTTCTTGATTATCTCCAATTCCCAAGAAATAATAAAGCAAGCGACCTAAAATAGGGATATTAAAATGCCTTGAGTCTCTCCAAACAAGTTTAGTGTCAGAAAAATCAATATTGGGAGTAGCTCTTCCAAGATCATAATTTAAATCTAGTTGATATAATTCTTGATTTTGAAGATTATAGTAATAAAGCCTGTATCCTTTAATTCCTCCTATATAATTGCTATCTGTTCTTGATTCAGCCCAAACAATAGTATCTCCTGAAACTTTTGGAAACATTTGAGATTCATCATTATTCGTTATTCTTGTTTCAGTTGATGAATCCAAATCATACATCCAAACATCTGTAGTAATAGAATCCCCGTTAGATGCCATAGCATCTTGCGTATAAACAATATAATCATTTGAAGAATCAATTTCTTTCACATTTGCATTGTGATAAGCCATTCCATCAATATACCCACTAATAATGTTTTGATCTATTATTGCATGGAATAATTCTTGAAAAATTCCCAAAGTTTCATTATAAAAATAGAAAACCCCGCTAGGATCATAACAGAAAAGAGTATTGGAATTTGCAGAACACATCTGCGAATTAAGCCCATAATCATCTGCAAATATCCCCCATGGACCGGGTATCTGTAAATCATAAAGGGCAAGATTGTCCTCTTGGTCATTAAAAAAGATATAACGATTTTTATATATAATTGGAAAAGAACCTTTTCCAATTTCTGTTTGTTTATCAGAAGTTAAATCATATAAATACACTTTATTCAGAGTTTCTCCCATAGTACATATCCTCTCTTCTCCTTCTCCACTACAAACTTCTTCAGTAGATATTACATCTGTTGTGCTGAATGCAACAAAATTTCCAGAAACATCGTAACTTACAATATTCAAATCCGAAGTTAATTGCACTTCTTGTGCCGACACGAATAAAGATAAACTAACCACTAACAGTGAAATTAAAAACACCAATCCTCTTTTCATTATATTACTCTATATCGAAATTATATAAATCTTTTTGTAGAATTCAAAACAAAATAATTAACTATAAGCTTTTTCAGATAACTCTTCCAATTCTTTTTTCTTTTTGTGGATTGGTTTTAACAATTTAGAAATTTCCTTTGCAACAGCATTTTTCAAATCCAAAGGATGCAATTTTTTAGCAACAAAATCTTTTTCAATTTCTTTATAATTTTTATATTCTAAATTTCCCCCAAACTTATCTGGTCTTTCAATAACAAATTTTTCTTTTTTATCTTCTTTAATAACCATTAAAACATATTTAGTGAAAGCCATAATTCCATTATCTGGATCTCCAGCAACACAATCTGCACTATTCAATTTCTTCTTAACTGATTCTTCGTCATCTAATAAATCTATTTTACTTTTCTCATCAGAAGCACTCATTTTCTTACCAATTAAACCAGGAATCATTGGATTCATTAGTTCAATTCTTGGCTTGTATCCAATCTTCTGAAGATTCTCCCTAGCAAGAACCATTATTTTTCTTTGATCTACCCCTCCTAATTGAGCATCAACTTCCAAATATTGTTCGTCAACAGCTTGTAATAAAGGATACAAAAGTCCAGAAAGTTTTGCACTATCTCCCTCAACATTTTTAACAACTTCTGCAGCAGCTCTTTTTGAATCTCTAACAGAAGTATTGCTTGACATTTGCAAAACATCAAACATATATTCTGGAGCAAGTTGTAATTCAGAACCCTTAACAAACTCAAGGTCTTTTATATTTGCTCCAACAGCTTGAATCATTAAAGGGATAATTGCTTTATAATAATCATATCTCTTTTCTAAAACCAACCAAGGAACATTATCTAATGCAGCATGCAAATCTGCTAAAAGAATTTTAACATGAAATCCTGCTTTCAACAAATCAGCAATCTTCAAGGCAGGCAAAAAATATCCTACATGGGGCCTTCCTGTTGGAGCAGTTCCCCAATAAACAACTGGTTTTTTCTTGTCTTTTAACAACTTCTTTAACTCGTCTTCTCCAATAACTTCTTGAAGATTTCGGGTTACTAATGAATATTTATCCATAATCTAATATTAAAAAAGAACTATATAAAATTATTTCTTCTTTACTTTAATAGGTTCTATAATATTTTCTTTACTCCAAGCTACAATTCCCAAAAACACATAACCAACTATTGGAAGCAAAAAGAACAACGAAAACCATCCCGGATGCCCAACTTTTTCATAAGCTTTCCATCTCCAGATAAAAAAGAAAACTGAAAATGTAATTGAAGACACTATACTAATAACGCCCCCAAACAAAGGAATAAAACTAAAAAATGCTCCAAGCAATAATAAAACAGGCCACCAAGGCATCTTAGCAATTCTCGAAGTTAATAATGGCTTTCCAACAACAGGAATCCAAGCCAACCAAGCTTTCTCATCTTTTGCTTTTTTTCCTATTGCCATATAAGCAAGTGAACTATAAACATAAATTCCAATTGATAACAAAAAAACAATGAAAAAAATTCCAATTATAATAGAAAATACAGCACCAATAATTCCACCAAGCCCTTCAGATAAAGCCTCATTAAATGTTTCTGACACTAAAAATAACCAATTCATAAATACATAAAACAATATTAATTATTAAACCTTTCTAAAATATGCTCATTCAAATTCTCCTCTCTCTTTTTGCAGGGATTCTTGCAGGAATCTTCACTGGTTTAATTCCGGGAATACACATCAACACCCTTGGAATAATTCTTATCTCCCTATCTATGACAATTCTCTCTCCGATAAATCCAATTTATCTCATTGTATTTATCACTTCCATGGCAATCATCCATACCTTCCTTGACTTTATTCCTTCAATTCTCCTAGGTTGCCCAGATACAGATACAGAATTATCAGTTTTGCCAGGTCATGAATTATTAAAACAAGGACAGGGATATCAAGCAATTATTTTAACAGCTTATGGAAGTTTAGCGGCAATCTTCGCGATAATCCTCGTTGCTTTTCCTGCAATATTAACAATAGAAAAAATCTACAATCTCCTAACAAAACAATTTGTCATGCCTGTAATTTTAATTTTCATTTCCTTATTTTTAATTTTCCTAGAAAAGAAAAAACTTTCTGCACTTTTTGTTTTCATATTAACAGGGGCCTTGGGTCTCTGTGTTTTAAATCTTCCTTCCTTAAATCAGCCCCTCTTACCTCTCCTCACAGGACTCTTCGGAGGATCCATGTTAATCTTAAGTATAAAAAATAAAATTCAAATTCCAGAACAAAAAATAACAAAACCAAAAACTAAATTGTTCAAACCTTTGCTCGGTTCTTTAATTGCTTCGCCATTATGCAGTTTTCTTCCAGGACTCGGAAGCGGTCAAGCAGCAATAATTGGAAATTTAATTGCAAGAGCAAACAAAAAAGGATTTCTCATTTTACTCGGTGCAACAAATACCTTGGTCATGGGATTTTCTTTTATTTCGCTTTACGTAATTTCAAAAACAAGAACAGGCGCAGCAGTTGCAATTCAAGAACTACTTCCAAATTTCTCAAACAAAATCTTAATATTAATACTAACCATAATTCTCCTCACAGGAATAATTTCTTTTTTCCTCACAAAATTCCTAGCAAAATTCTTCTCTAATAATTTAAATAAAATAAACTACACAAAGATTTCCCTAGCAACATTATTAATTCTTATCCTAGTTATCTTGCTTGTTTCAAATTTTCTCGGATTAATTGTTTTAGTCATTTCAACATTAACAGGAATTTACTGCATAAAACTGAAAGTTAAAAGAACTCAAATGATGGGCTGTTTACTTTTGCCGACGATAATTTTGTATTTAACTTAATCACCTTAATAAGAAATACCAAACAGCTCCTGCAGCAATCAAAAGAACAACAAGAATTATCAAAATAATCCATAACCATTTCTTTCCAGGTTTCTTAGCAACATCTTTCCCCTTCACGGCCTTTAAGTTTTTACCATTCTCCTTAACAGGCTTCACATTCTTATCCTTTACTTGTTGCTTTACTGGTTTAACTTGCTTCTTAGCAACAGTCTTCAAAACACCCTTACTTTTTAATGGAACAACTTTTTTTACGACAGATTTTTTGACAGCTGTTTTCTTCTGCCCAATCATAGGCAATTTCTTTGGAACAGGTTGCGGTCTTTCCATCGCCTTAGCCCTACCCATTTGCGCAATCACAGCAGTCGCAGCTTCATTAACAACATTCTCATCATAACCAAGAGAAACCACATACCTTTTCAAATCACTTAAACTATATCTCTTCGAGTGCTTTAACAAATAATCGTAAACCCTTTTATCCACCATCTTTTAACTATTAATAAAGAATATATTATAAATGTTTTGTGTGAAAGAATTATTTGTTATTGCCAACAATTGTACTTTATTTGATTTAAACCCATTCCCCTAACTTCTCTTGGCGTTCGAGTTCTTTCCCAAAAACAGAATCAATATTCTCTTTTATCAATTGAAGATTTTGTTTTACATAAGAAGAAAGCCCATACTTGTTCGCCAAATCAATAGCAGGTTCAAGATATTTTTTAATTCCTCCTTCATTAATTGTAAAAATGATTTTCCCTCCACATTTTGAACAAACACCTTTCAGTGGAGGTCGTCTCATAATCTCGTTACAAGCTACACATCTAAAACCCTGCATAGAAAACTTTCTAAAATTACCTTTCAAATCTCTAATAAAATGTCTCTCAATAATCAACCGAGCAGTATCTGAAGTATCTGCTGCTCTAATTTTTTCAACCAATTCCATTTGATGCCGAACCTTCTCTTGCATTGTTGGTAAAATTTTATAAGAAGAACAAACAACACCATCATTAAAATCAGTTGTATTATGAGTAAATCCTAAATTAATCAAAGGGTTTTTACCTTCTTTCAAAACAGACTTAACATTTTTTATCTTAACTTCAGAAGAATGTTTTCTCTGCTCTGCTAATTGATAAAGTTCCAAAGGATATCCCCAAGAAAGTTCAAAATCCAAAATCTGATCATCAACTTCTCCCGCATCAATCTTAGCATTCAAAACCAAAGGAGCATCCTGAGTCCCACCACGATGACTTGGCAAAAACTCTCTTGAAAAATTAATTAATACATCTCCTAAAAGCATAATTGCTGCTTCATCACCATCACAATCTCTTCTTATTGCCGCGTGCATATAGGGACTTGCAAACAATCCTAAACTATTTGAAAAACCAATAAATCTGCAAATAACACCAGCACAATTATGCGGCGCCATACAAACCCCTAATTGCCCAACCAAATCCTCCCGAGTTTTTACACCATAAACTGATTTCTCACCATAAAATTTAACTAAAAGTTCATCGATAAATTTGCAAACATTAATAAAAACATCATCAGCTTTTTCATCCAATGTTTCTGGAGAACTCGGCAAAACAACATCATGAGGCATTAATTCTAAAATCTGCTCTTCATCAACCAAATCTTTCCCATAAATATCCTTATCATAACCTAATTCTTTTAATTTATCAATGCTCACTGAAACTTCCTTGGGCTTAAATGAAATTAATGGCAATTCTGTACAATCAAATCTAATTGTTCCATCTTTATTGACTTGCAAATTATGTGAAGCCCTCAAAATACCCTTAGCAAGATTTTCTATCTGATGGTTTCCTGAAGAAGTTCCCCTCACTCCTTTAATCAAAACAGGCAATTCAGATTTACTTAACCCTAATTTTTCAACAGCCTTATTATAATAATGATTTACATCAATGTCTCTTGTGTAAAAGGGTGCACCAATGTCATGATTCCTACATTTTTTTAGAGAAGTCTCTTTACACTCAAAACAATAAAACATTTTCTGAGAAATTTCCCCACAATCCTCACAAGCAGGATAGATAGTTTCCTTTTTACATTTATCACAATAATAAACAGGAAAAGAATTTCTAATCTTGCCCACTTCACAGGAAGCTTGCAAACTCCTCAACCGACCTCCTTCTTTTCCAACAGGAAATAAAATATTCGGACTCCCAACCAATTTCCTAAGCTTAGCTTTTTCTGGCCTCCCCATTCTTGAACCAATAAAATCTCCTGCCTTATCCTTAATCTCAAAATCAGAAACAGAATTCACAATTTCTAAAATAGGTTTATTGCCCCCTTCAGGGGCTATACCCTTGGGTACCAACTTATAATCTTTCTCAATAACAAAATCCTTAATTGCTCCCCCTTTTTCCAAAACTCTTAAATCAATTCCTAAATTAACAAGCAATGCTTTAGTCTTTTCTCTTTCAATTACCACATTCTCAATAGTAACCCCGTGTTCAATTCCTAAAAGTTCCAAAGCTCTTTTACCTTGCACAAACTTTTCCTGAACATCTTTATTATACGGAAAAATAATTTTCTTATCAGCAATAACAGAATCTTTTATCCACTTAATCAAATTCGAAAATTCTTCTTTTGAAATCTGCGTCCAATAAAAAATAAATTCTGGATGCAACGGAATCTCATACTCCTTGCTTAATCTAATGGCTTCATCTAAATCAACATTAAAACAGTTATTTATTTTTCCCCCTTTCTCTTCTAATTCCAACTCCCACCATTCTTCAACATAACCTGGTTTTACCAAATCTGCATTCCTATTTTCCACATCACTAAAAGGGAATAAAATATCTCCCAAATAAATTATCTCTTCTACATCTGCATAAAGTTTTTTTGCTTCTTCCTTTGTCTTAATTTTTTTTACACTACCATTAAATAATTTTACAATTGGCCCATCAATAGAATCACAAACAGTAGTCACACAACCTTTAGTTGGTTTTTCTAATTTAAGCTGGGTTCCTGTTGCAATAAAACCATCTGTAATTGCCATTGTTGCAGGATGCAAAGACACTGCACTAAATCCATTAACTCTTCCTCGGCCATACCTAAACCTAAATCCTCCTGACATAGATGGGTGTCCAAATACAGGCCTTCCTGCTACCAAGTCCTTAATATAAGTCGGAGAATCATCCACTTCCCCCACATCTCTTTTTTCATGAATCTTAATATATTCTGGAATAAAATCAAAACCAGTTGCCTTAATTCCCTTATCCTTTGCAATATTCAACAATCTAAACCCCTTCGCGGCTTTTTGAGCAAGCCCTTCTGAAAAAATCAAACACATCCCCCCTCTAATAAAATTAGTATCAACTCTATCAAGATTTTTATAATTTGAAACTTCTAATTTTTCAGTTGGATCTCCTGCAAGCTGAATCGGAAGATTCTTCACCAAAAAAGTCGCTTCTTCAACAGTCGGAAGATATTGCAAATTAGTTACATAATCATGATAATCATAATTTTCTGTTACACATCTTTTAATCTCCTCTTCAGTTGGATCATATTTCGCATAACCAAAAGTCTCTCTAAGATAATCAATCAACATTAAAGTTATGCAATTTGCTGTGGTCCCTGACGAACGAATTGGCCCTGAAAAAAAGGCTATAAAATAATCCTTACCTTCCCTAGTTTTTCCTAACTTCAATCCAGTAAAACCTTCAATCGGTGAAGAAACAACTCCAATTGTTACATAAGCCAGACCAATTCTAATTCCGGCATCAATTGCTTCGAGTAAATCCGCGAACTTACAAAACTTTTGCTTTGCGACCTCTTCTGCAATTTTAAAAACAATTGTCGGATCAAGCTTTCCATACTCTTTTTCTAATTCAAGAATTCTTTTATCAATTCCACAACCAGTCATCTGAGGATAAATCGTAGAAATAAGTCCAACAACTTTTTCAGCCATACTCATTGCCAACGGAATCTCAACCTTATTCACAGGATCCAAACCCTTTTCCCTGGCTTGTTCTGCAACTTTGTAAACCTTCCGAACTTCTTTTTCAATATTTTTAAAATATGTTTCAGTTTCCATTATTCAAAATCCAAAATTTTAACCTCCCTTGTTTTTAAATTAAACATCGGGACCTTACAATGGTCTGGTTCACTGCCCATTTTCTCCATATAATCTGTCTTGCTTTCCCAAGAAGAACTAGAAATCATTAAAATATTATTATAATAAGAAACCGCACTTTTGTGAGTGTGGCCTGAAACAAAAATATCCGGAACTTTTTTTATTATAAGATTATCTTCTTCATGAGGAAAATATTGAGTTGATGTGTGGGTCGGAGCCAAATGTCGATTCTTTAACAGATATTCCATAATCTTGTGAGGGTTATTCATCCCTTTTCCAATAATTAAACTAGGAACGGTATTAGAATAAAAAGGAAAAGAAAATCCATGATAAGTTAATATGTCAAAACCAGAAAAATTATTTATCGCGCCAAGATTAATTGAAGCAGGATTTTCAGTAAAAATAACATTATCTAAATCATACAAGGCCCACGCATATTTTTCACTAATCAATGGCTGTGGTTCCATCAACCTAACTCCGTCGTGATTTCCAGGAGAAATAATTATTTTAATGTCTTTTCTAATCTTTTTCAATAATTTAGAAAGCCCAATAAATTGCTCCTCAATATCCTTAATTTTCAAATCCTTTTCTTGATTCGGATAATTTCCTACACCAGCCACTAAATCACCAACGACAAAAAGATATTTTATTTTATTTACTTCTGGTGTATCTGGAACCTTACCATTAAGATAATCAATAAATTTCAAAAAACTTTTTTCCAAAAAAAGCTTGCTCCCATAATGAATATCTCCTATAAACAAAACAAATTCATCCACCGGCGATTTTTTTCTCTTAAGAATATGTGCATCAGGAAAAATCACATCATTTGCAAAAAATATTTCTCTATTTCCAGAACCAATAAACCCTAAAACAGAATCAAGACTTATTTCTTCACCTTTTTTATAAATTTCAGGTTTATTTTGATTAATTAAAATCCGTATCTTCCCAGTCATATCCTCAACATCCAATAAGATATTTTTATTTTTCGTCACCCTCTTATCTGAAACAATCCCTATAATTGAAATTCCCTGTCGATTATCTGAAATTTTATTTATTGAAATTAAATTAGTTAATTTAGAATTATCCTGTAAAATATCCCTTATTACATTAAGTCTATTCCTAAAATAATTAACAAAATCTTTTGTTTCAAGCTTTTTTAGAGAATTTGGTGCCATAAAATTAACTTTAATTCCATTTACAGAAGTTTTTTCTTCAATAATCTCCATAGGTGTTTCAATCTCTTTTGAAATCTCAATACTCAACCCAAGTTTAATTTTTAGTGTTTCCAATCCTTTCTGATTTTCTTCGGGCAATGCTGAAAAAACCCTACAAACTTGCTCTTTATTCTGGTCAAACACATTCCGAGTAATAATTCTCTCTTGTGTGTGACTCTTAATTTTCTCAATAATCAATTTTACAGATTCAATATCCTTTGTTTCACTAAATAAATTCAAAATTTCTTTATCTACTAAAAGACCCTTTTGCATACAAAATTCTAAAATCTCTTTTGATTCCATTTTTATTTATTTTCAGTATTTTAATTAACCTTAACTATAATTCAAAGAACTTTCAATTATCTCTTTTGCTTTCTTGATTATATCATTTGAAATAGCTAACTTAATCTCTCTCATTCTCCCACCTCTTCCTTTTGAAATAACTCTAACATTTATTACTCCCAACATATCAAATTCCTGAATTATATCACTCACCCTTCTCTGTGTTAAAACTTCTAATTTATTCTGAACACATAAATCTTGATATAAAATATAAACATCTCCTGTAAAAAATGGTTCTAAATTATTTTTTTCAGATAATTTAATTATTGCACTCAACACAAGCTGAAATTGTTTTGGCTCTGAACAAATAACATCTAAAATTTTATCTCTTTCAAGCTTTTCATTTGCATGATCAAGATGTTTTAAATAAATCTTCTTTGAACCATCTCTCTCAGCAAGCTCTCCTGCAATTCTAAGTAAATCCAACGCCCTTCTAGCATCACCATGTTCCCTTGCAGCATAAGCAGCACATTTCGCTATAACTCCATCCTCAACAACTTTCTCCTTAAAAGCTTCACTTGCTCTCCTACCTAAAATATCTTGTAATTGTATTGCGTTATAAGGAGGAAAAATTATCTCTTCTTCTGAAAGTGAACTTCTAACCCTTGGATCTAATTCATCCAAAAAAGTAAGATTATTACTAATTCCCACAATAGAAATCTGTGATTGAGAAAGTTCTGCATTAAGTCTAGTTAAATTATACAAAAAATCATTAGAGATTTTCATTACAGTTTGGTCAATTTCATCTAAAATCAAAATAATAAGCTGTTTCTCAGAATCAATTATATCAATAAATTTGTTATACACTGCTTGAGTTGGTAATCCAGTTGAAGGAACTTCTCCTCCAAGTTGCCTGATAATTTCCGCCAAAATTCGATATTCTGTATCAGAAACCTTTTTCAATTTACAATTAAGATATTCAATTCTTAAATTAAAATCCTTTCCTTTTTCTAATCGCTTTAACAATTCATCTCGAACATATTTAACAGATAAAGTTTTACCTGTTCCAGTTTTACCATAAAGAAAAAGATTGCTTGCTCTTTCACCTCTTAAAGAGGGAGCAAGAATAGAACCGATCTGTTTAATCTCATTGCTTCGATGAGGAATACTCTCTGGTTGATGACTATTTTGTAACAAGGACTTATTTTTAAAAATACCATTCTTATCAAAAGAGTCAAAAATTTCGTCAAGTTCTTTTCCTGTATCAATTTCTATTACCATTTAATGTCACACTCCTATTTCCTATGGAAAAAATAATCAATTTTATTTTTTCTATCGATAAGAAATCATATCTGTATATAAAAGATTATAACCACTAAAAAAGAAGAACGCCTTTATTTCTTATGGAAATAAAAAATTATCAGTCGAGCCATATTACTACTACTACTACTACTACTACTACTACTACTACTACTACTACTACCACCATCGTTGACTATAATATTTATTTTATTAAATAAAATAAAAAAAA
>CAYORV010000015.1:0-13158 GCA_964406515.1 Candidatus Woesearchaeota archaeon
ACCCTCCATAGCTTAGTGGCAGAGCGGTTGGCTGTAGCCCGACATGTCCCAGTTCGATTCTGGGTGGAGGGATTCTATAGATGTATTCGTTATTCAAATATAAAACAAGAATACATCTAACCCATATTTGGACAAAGAAGTTTTATTCTAAGGAAGCTCAAAAGAAACCTTGGTGTCTTTTAAGTTCGAATTTGGGTGGAAGGATTGATTAAATATAATCGATTTCGGAGAAAAAATCAAGATTAATAATCTTAAAAATAGATAAATTTATAAGTAAAATATTACTATAATTATTAACTACGAATACTAGAGGGTATTACCTTTTGGTAATATTCTCTTACTATTTTTTTAAAAATGAAAGTAATCATTTTTAATGATAAAGATAACTTTCAGGGAGCCCTAAAAATTATAAATAATGGGCTACCAGGAGGGAAGAAAAAATTTTGGGATTATAATAAATATATTCCGTTTATATTCGATGAATTAAAGAAAATTGATGGACTTAAAGATATTTCATTAGAGCTCACTAATACTATTTTTTATACAGGAAAATATACTTCTAGATTAATTTCCAAGGTCAATTGGGATTGTAAAAGAAAAATAGAGGAAATGAAAAACTTAATAGAACAAGAGGAAAAATTGTTCGAAGAAATAAATGGGCAAGAAATTGAGTCAAAAATATTAGAGAAGATAAATCATCATGTAACACATATGAAAGAATTCCTGGAAAATAATAAAGAAATCTATGAGGGAAAAATAATAAAAAATATACGAAACTTCGATGGACAAAAAAGGTTGTTTGAAATGATTGATAAGAATCCTTCAATTGATTTAAGAACAACATTATTGAAAGAAGGGGATTGTGAAATTTACCAAAAAGGGATTGATGGAAAGATTGTGACTGATCTTGTTAATTTGGCTCATACTGGCGCATATGACTTAGCACTTGTGTTAAGTGGAGATACTGACTTGGTTGGAGCAATAGAACTGGTTATGGGAAGTCTATCAAAAAAAGTAGTTGTTGTGGCATGTTATGATTCTAATGATAAAAAGAAAACGAATGTGTCTGATTTAAAAAATAAGTGTAGCTTTTTTATGAATTTGCATGATTGTAAAGAAGGTCTTTGCAGTGTTTCTAAAACCCTAAGGATGAGAAATTTTTCTTGATAAATCCTGTTACTTTCGACGTGGGCATAAACCTATAGAAAAAGAACAAAACTAATTTTCTGAGTGGAGAACCTCAAAACCCCCCAACCTCAAACATATCCCATTTTATAGGAATATTTAAAAAGTAAATTTATCTTAAAAAAATAAGAGGGATAAAATGGGGGAAACTTCTTATAAACAAGACGAGGACGAATTTACAGAAGATATAGATGATCTTGATCTAGACTGATTAATTTTTTATTTTTTTTATTTTTAATTACTACGAACTTTTTATTTCTAATTTAATTTTATTATTTTCTTTTTCTAATTCTTCTCCATCATATTCAATATAAAATTCTATTTCATTCACAACAAGATTAGAAACAAAAATATTTTCGAACACCATCATTCTTCCAAAACCAATTTGTAATTGTTTAACATCAACTTCTTTAATTTCTTTCCCGTCAACAGAAATAATTAGTTTTGCACTTTCTACATAATCCAATCCATTATTTCTTATAGTTATATTAGTGTCCAGAAATCTTCCTGTCATTTTCGCAGAAACATTTTCAAAAACCAAATCAGGGTAAGAAGGATAAGAATAAAGTTCATCAATTAATCTAATAGTATCTTCTCCTATAATTTGGTTACATTTGCTTATGTTGTACATTATATTATTTTTATTCAAAGAATGTTTAAATCCTAAAACATGAAGCAACTCATGCAAGGCAATATTTGGTTTTTCGCATTTTGATTCTCTTATCAATAAAATTTTCCCACTCCTAATAACACTAAACTCTCCAGCTCTGGTTATATTTGTAGGCCCACCCTCTCCTGCAATAAACAAACCTCCTTGCATTTTGTTCTTACTATCACAAGTCACAGAAATTTCTTCATTATCTCCAACCTGATAAAAATTTAAAAGACTTATATTAGATAAAATCTCAAAAGCATATTCCATTTCATCTTCTTTCTGTAAGGGGCAATCCAAAATCTTATAAGATATTTCTGGTAAAGGAAACCTCATATTTTCATAAAATTGCATTTCTTCAGAACCATGGCTAACACTAAAATTATAATTTCGGGTTCCCAGGTTAAAATCAAGTGTTCCAGAAGGGAAAAACCAATAAAATCCAAGCAATCCTATAGCTAAAATGAAAAATAATGCACTAAAAACAATTTTCACCCATCTCATGATTGATTAAGAAATATAAAGATTATAAATTTAACGAGAGTTCTTAATATCTAAATTAGTAAAAAAATAAAAAAAAAGAATTAGTAAAAAAAGAGGAATTATTCCTCGTCTTCTGAATCCTCAGCTTCTGCTGCAGGCTCTTCAGCTTTTGCAGGTTCTTCTGAAGCTTCTTCTGAAGCTTCTTCAGTTGATTCTTCTGAATCAGATTCTTCTGAAGGTTTTTCAGCTACTTCTTCTGAAGTAGTTTCTTCTTGTGTTTCGTTTTCGTTTTCTTCCATTTTATATTGTCCTAAATTATTAAATTCAGGTGAAATTAAAAAGAAAAACGCTTTTTTAAAGCTTTGGATACAAAGTTTACTACTCATCAATCAAACAAAAAATAACAAGCTTTTTATATGAAAAAGAGGATTTGAAGGTATGTTTAAGGGCATAATATATCGTCTAAAAAACCTTTGGAAAAAACCTTTCAAAGTTGGAGTTATAAGTCCTCAATATCCAGAAAGAAAAATATCAAACCAAGGGATAGCAATTCATGTTGATTCTTTAACCTACTATTTATCAAAACTTGGAGTAGAAATTCATATATTCACTATTGGAAGTAAAAACTCTATAAAAAAGGAATACATCGGAGAAGGAAAAAGAATAATTCATAGAATCAAATTAGATGAAGACTCTCATAAAGACATTGTTATTGAGAAAAAAATTGCCAGATCTCTTTTTGATGCTAAAGTAGTTGGTGAAATAATAAAAGAAAATGAATCTGGTAAATTTGACATTTTGCATTCACATATGGGAATTTCAGGAGTACTCTTATCAAAATATTCTCAAGATATCAAACTAGTTCATACAGTTCATTCACTTGGAAAAAACATGATAAAATTTATGTCTAAAGAAGAAAGAAAATATTATAATTTAACTAACTGGATGGAAAGTGCCATGGTTTATAGCGATGCAATAATAGCAGTTTCAAAAACATCAAGAGGAGAAATTTTATCTAATTATCCAATCAATCCAAAAAAAGTATTTTATATACCAAACGGAGTTGACAGATCAATATTCCATCCAGATAACACAATTGCAGAAGAGAAAAAAATAACCTGTATAGGAAGATTTAGTAAAGAAAAAGGGGTAGATCTTATTCCAAAAATTGCAAGCAAAATCCTTTCAAAAAATAAAGAAATTAAGTTTACTGCAGTCTTCCCACCAGATAATTCAATGCCTGAAACACTCGTAAAAATAAAACATCAATTTGAAACATTAGAAAAAACATTTCCAAAAAGATTTATCTGGATAAAGGAACCATTAGGTAGGGAAGAATTAGCTAAATTATATAATGAATCAATGATTTATATTCAACCTTCAAGATATGAAGCATTTGGAATGACTGTTTTAGAGGCAATGGCTTGTGGTAAGGCAGTTATATGTTCAAATAAAGGAGGACTTCCAGAAGTTGTTGGGAATGCCGGGCTTATCATTAAATTTAACAGCAATATTTTTGCAAGAGAAATTTTAAAATTAATAAATAGCCCTAAGCTTAGAAGAAAATTAGGATTAAGAGGAATTAAAAAAACAAAATTATTTGATTGGGAAAGAATTGCAAAAGAAACTTTAGAATTGTATCAAGTATTAGCAAAGAAAAAACCAGAGGAAGAACAAGAAAGAATTGCTCAAGGATTTAAACTCTTAGCAGAATCTACCTGTCAAAAAATAAACTTTAAAAAAAGGAAAAAAACTTCATCAGGAATAGAAAATATTGAAAAAACTCCAGAAATTTCTGTTATTATTCCTGTATTCAATGCAAAAAAATTTATCAAGGAATCTATAAATTCTGTTTTAAAACAGACATTTCAAGATATTGAACTAATTATTGTCGATGACGCGTCAACAGATAATTCTCTTCAAATTATCAAAAAAATGTCTCAACAAAATAACAAGATAAAGATTCTTGTACAAGGGCAAAACAAAGGTAAGGCAGGAACTATAAATTCTGGATTAAAAGAAGCTAGAGGAAATTACATTGCTTTTTTAGATGCAGATGATTTAATGGATAAAACTAAATTAGATGAACAAATAAAAGTTTTCAAACAAAATCCAAATATAGACATGACTTACACAGATTTAAAGAATTTTGATGAACAAGGAGAAAAAGGAATATGTGAAAGTGTAGATTTTAAATCCTTAGAAGAACCATTAAAAAAATTACAGGCCTCAGCAAAATCCAAGAGAAAATTCAAATATCCTTCACATGCTTTAGATAAAGAAAAATTCATTCCAGGAGGAAGTGTTATGGTTAAAAAGAAGATAATTAATTCAGGGATAAAATTTGATGAAGAACTAAAAAACAGCGAAGATTGTGATTTTAATTTTCAAGTTATTGGGGCAGGATATAAAATAAAAAGAATTCCAAAACCACTTTATCTTTATCGCCAGCACCAAGGACAAAAATCCAGAGATAAGGAAGAAATGCAAATCGCCAAAGAATACATCATAAAAAAATTACGTTCAGAGAAATATTTCACAAATTAGGCAACAAAAAAATCAATACTTCCTAGGCCTAGAATTACTTCTTCCCCTATTTGAATTTCCACCAGAATGTGATCTACCACCATAAGAACTTCTTGATCTATTTCCCTCACTTCTTCTTGGTTTATCATCATTACTTCTTGGTCTATCCTCTCCTCTCGGTCGACTATCATTACTTCTTCCATAAGAACTTCCTCCGCTTCGTGGTCCTCTTGAATCATTACTTCTTCCATAAGAACTTCCTCCACTTCTAGGTCCGCTATCATTATCTCTTCTTGGCCCTCTACTAAAATTTCCTCTTGGGCCATTACTTCTAGATCTTCCATCTGCCCTAGGTCCGTCTCCTCTTTTAAATCCTCCACTACCTCTAGGACCTCGATTAAAGTTCCCTCTAGAATTTCTTCCAGAATCCCTTCCACCAGAACCTCTACCAAATCTTTCTCTTCCAGAATCTATTCTTATTTGAACAATTTCAAGCTGGGGCAATTCTTCCTGAAGTATATTAATATCATCTGGCCGAGTTAATGAACTAAAATTTTCATAATCTCTATGTGCCAAAATAGTTACTGCCTTCCCTTCTTTACCTGCTCGAGCAGTTCTCCCAATTCTATGAATATAATCCTTTGCATCAGGACAAACATCATAGTTGTACACATGACTTATTCCTTGAATATCTAAACCTCGTGCAGCAACATCTGTACAAACCAAAACACCCACACCTTGTTTCTTGAATTCATCTAAAACTCGCATTCGCTTTTTCTGTTCAAGTCCACCATGGATAGCCTTTGCTTTAATTCCATTTCGGGATAAATTATCAGTAACAAAATCCACATTTCTTCGCGTGCTACAAAAAACCAAAACAAAATTTGACTCTTCTTGTTTTAACAAATGCACTAACAAAGAGAATTTTTTATTATCAGGAACATCGTAAAAAACTTGCTTTAATTTAAGGGGGTCAACTTGTGACTCCACAGATATTTCAACAGGATTCTTTGTGTATTTTTGAGCTAAGTAATCAATCTCAGAAGAAATTGTAGCTGAAAACATCATAGTTTGTCTGTCTTTTGGGCATTCATGAAGAATTCTTTCAACATCTCGATGAAATCCCATATCAAACATTCTGTCTACTTCATCCAAGACAAGAAATTTAACATTACCTAATCGTAATGAACCTCTACTTATATGATCTAAAATCCTTCCAGGCGTTCCAACAAGAACATCTGTTGAATAAAGTTTTTTCATCTGGGGTTCAATTCTCATTCCACCATAAACAGCCAAAACATTAAGTTTCTTATTTTGAGCAAAATCCCTTATAGAAGTTGCGACCTGTTCTGCAAGTTCCCTTGTAGGAGTTAATATTAAAGCTTGAATTTTCCCATTGGGAATTAAGTTCTCTATAATTGGTGATGCAAAAGCAAGAGTCTTCCCACTTCCAGTTGCAGAACCTCCAATAATGTCCTGTCCAGCAAGAGCTACGGGTATTGCTTTCTCTTGAATTTCAGATGGCTCTTTGAAGCCTGATTGCTTCAAGACATCTGTCAATTCTGTGCTTAATCCTAATTTCGTAAATTGTTCCATGTTTGTTTGTGTTCCTAGTCAATTCAACTATTACAATAAACCAATCAAGGTTCTTCTTCATAGTCAATAAAGACAATTAACAATATGATTCAAGAATTATTCCTCTTATTTCTTCATTCTTGAGCGCAAGTCATCAGAGACATTCAAGCTCAAGACTTACTAACACTTTGCTATGAAAAACAAGGGGAAAGTGGGTTTATAAAAGTTGGGATTGGTGGGAGGGAAATTAGGAAAATTTTGCATGAACAGAAATTCTAGATAATTCTTCTTCTGAAAGAGCAATCCCAATAATTTTTTCATGATTAAAAGGTTCCAAAAAATTACATTTTATTTTACCCTAAATTATTTCCATATTTTCGCAAGTAATCATAAAAACAAATTGAAATTCTTCAAGCACTCTTTTTTCTTTTGGCAGATAAATTCTTCCAATATTCGTTTTTACTCCTGGATAAAAAGGGATTCGAGATAAATTATAATACTGGTATTTCTTTAATCCCGAATTTTGAGAAATTTTATCCCATTCCTCCCCACTAATTTCAAATTCTTCAGGAATTTTTATATTCAATAATCCTTTTTCCGCAAGAACCTTTCCTTCATTTAAAACAATGATATCAAATACTGGTTGTCTAACAAGGTTATTGCTTTCTAATTGAATCTTTAGTTGAGGCCGCTTTCTCTTAAAAAACAAATCTTCTATTTCATAATGCTCCATTTGTCTAATTACAGATCCATTTCTTCTCCAATATCTTCTTTCATCTTTACTTTAAGAATCTTGGTGGGGAGCTCTATCGCTTTTTGGAACTTCAACAACAAAAGCAAACTCTTCATCATTCTCTGGGTTTTGAATAGAAATAATCTTTAAATCATCAATGAGGGGTGCGATTCTTGTTTGAAGAACTTGCATTATTTTTTCATCACTTCTAGGATCAGAAATCCAACCTATTTTTTCAGGTATCTGATCGTTATTAATATCACATAATCCATAAATTATTTCTCCCCCATTAGAGTTTGCCATAGCAGAAATATCTTTTGCTATTTCAGAATTATCATTCAATGCTCTTGGATCCTTAAATTCTAAATTAGTATTTTCACTAATTTTATTATCAATAAACCCTTGTAAATATTCTACTTTCTTATCCATACCCCTCCCAACTCATCCAACCTTAATAAAAATTACTGCACCCTACTTATTTTTGAAGGCTAAAATTCCCAAACCAACTAAAACAGCTCCCCCAATAAATCTTAGAGCATTAAACTCGGGGATATCTGCACTTACTGGACCAACTTGTACAATTGATTGTTGAATTAAAGGTATTGCTGAAAAAACAAGAATTGCTCCACTGATCATCAAAACAATTCCAAACCATTTTAAAAAATTATTTTCTTTTTTCATATCTTTACTAACAAACATTTCCTATTTAGATTTTTCTATTCAATACCCCAAACTTTCACAAGCCAATCCATCATCATCACCATCTAACCGATGGACATCACTATTAACTCCGCAATATTCGAAACAATCTTGTGCTTCATCATGCGTTGAAAAATCATCACAATTGTAAGCATTATAACTACAAATGCATACATCTTCTTCCTCTTGATTATCTTCTGATTCAGATTCTTCTTCCTCTTGATCAGATTCATATACACAATCTCCATCTTCGCAATCATAAGAACACAAGAAATGATAAAACCATGTAGAACTACAATCTGAACGTACCCATTCGGCTTCTATTTCTTTTCCATTGCATCTGTATTCTCCAGAATAACCATAGTCACATCTTTCCTCTTCTTCATCAATTTCTTCCTTAATCTCTTCTAATTCGGCTTTATCTTTTTCAAATTGGGTAGAATCATCTTGTGAAGAAGGTTGGGTTGGAGTAGAATATGATTCTCCCAAAGTAAGTTTAGATTCAGTTTCTTCCTCCCCTGGGAACAAAACCCCTATAAGAGCTAAAACAAACACTATTCCAACAATCCAGAATATTGTTTTTCTTTTCATGCAATTATCATAAATCTCTCCTTTTTACGCCTTTCTACTTCTTACAACCATGTCCCATCTTCGCCAATCCAATTAGAACAAAAATTCCTCCGACAAATGTGCCCCATCCAAGTTTCATCACGTAAACATTCAGCAAAATCAAACCTCCAAGAATAAACATCGCTGTTCCGGTGTGTTTCATATACCTGCCCATATATTTTTCATTCATTTCTTTCATCTCTTTCATCTTATTACCTCCTTTCATCCTCTTTTATTATTACTATTCAACCTTCTTTTCTTTCTTCACTTCCTTAACCTCAACAACCTTCTCTTCTTTCTTCCCTTTCTTAGCCTCAACAACCTTCACCTTCGGCTTTTTCCCACTTCGCAATCTTCGAGTCATTCCCCTATGAGTATGAGGTCTTAATCTTTTCTTCTTTGCCATAATATATTAGAAACATGTCTGTTTATAAATTTTCTTACATGTTCAAAATTACACACGACATCTACTCACACGCCCAGCCCCAGAAAAATTCTCCATTAATTACTTTCTTACGAAAAAATCAAACGAAGTAGATTTTTGAGATATCAATCCGAACAAAGCGAGTAAAATCATCAATCATCAAACCACCCCAACTTCTCTAACACCAAACATTTAAAAATAGGAAAATCTTACTTTCTTACATGGAGATAACAAAAATAAGTTCAAAGGGGCAAATTGTAATTCCTCTTAAAATAAGAAACGAATTAGAAATAACCGAGGGTTCTGTAGTTGCAATAGAAAAAATGAAAGACCTTGTTGTAATAAAAAAAATAGATTCTGAATTAATGGACCAAGTAAAAAGAAGCCTAGAAGACATCAAGCACGGAAGAATAAAAGAATGGAAAAATTAAACCTCGCTTAATTTATCTTTAATAATCTCTTCATAATTTTTAATTTCAGAAATTATCTTATCTATTGTTTCTTGTTGTGTTTTTTTACCACTTATAGCAACAGCAAAAATAATTGCATGAGTGTTATAAACAAGAAAATATAATCTTTTTTCTTTGAATCTTTTCTCTCTAAAATAAGGAACTTGCAAAGCTTTTCCAACCTCTGCCCCTTGCTCTTTTAATTGAGCCATAATTTTTCGAACTCTCTTCTTGTCAGATTCATCAAGTTTTTCAAAATTATCATCAAATTCTTTTGTAGTAAAAAGTCTAAACATATCTCTCCAAATCCTCAAAAGTATAAAAACTTAATCAAACCACCCCAACTTCTCTCTCCTCGGCAATTGCTTAATCTCATATTCACACTTACAAGCATCTGACTTGCTATCACATGCCTTTGCCTTCAACAACTTCCCAAAACCTTTCTGGTAAACATACTTGCTCCCTTTTCCCTCTGCATGCGCCTTCATCCGAGCATCAATGTCGTTAGTCACACCACAATAAAACGAACCATCCCCACATTCAAGAAGATAAACATACCATGTTTTAAGTTTCATTTTATCAAACAATATCATTCAAGGTATAAAAACATTAATAAATTAAACAAACATAAAATAAAAATGGCACAGAATTATTATTCTCAACACAAAAACACTCCTTTAACTGAAGATGAAATTAAAGAAAAGTATAAAGATATTCAAGAAGAGATGAAAGAAGTTTTAAAATGGAAAAAAGAAGAGGAAGCAAAACTCGTAGATAAAAATTCCTCGCCGCAGAAAAAAGGAGCAGCTAAAAGAGCCTTGAAAAAAGTCGCATGGAGAATAAATACTGTTCAAGGACAGATATTATATTGGAAACTTAGAGCAAAGGGGGAAAGCCATTTCAAAGCAAACTTAGAAAAAAATGAATTTTGGGCAAGTTGTAGAGAAAAAGCAGAAGCAGAACAAGCAAAAAAAGAAGAAGCAGAATTGCCCGAATTATTGAAAAGAAAATTATAAAAAACCTCTAAAACAAAACTAATCCAAGAACAATAGCAACAAGGATTAATCCAATCCAAAATCCATACTTCTTCATAAACTCATTCATTTTATTTGTTTTCATAAATTCACTAGGGAACCTGCTCATTTAAACTTTTCTTCTCCCCAATAGAATAGTAAACATGATTAATCAAATCAGTCATTGTAATTTCTTCTTTTCCAAAAAAACCCATTATCTTGATTAATTTTCTCCCTTCTTCACGAGAATTCACTTTTCCTGCAATAGAATTTTTCTCCTTATTTATAACAAGAAAATCGCTATCACAACCACAAGTTTCAGAATGACATTTCCTAAAATAATGAGCATTCATAACTTCATATTCATCTACCATCATTAAAAAAAATCAATTTATTTTATAAGAATTTGTATACTAAAAAATATCTTTACTCAACCTCAATCTTCCCATCTTGCCAATCTTTTAAAATTGCTCTTGCAGTTCTATCCTCATCAATCTCCCCTTTCTTTTTTAAAAAATTCTTTCTCTCACCAATCTTCTCAATCAAATCTTCTACATTATCAAATTTAATCTTGTAAAACTTTTCAAACTCTTTTTTATTGCCCTTTATAATTTGATTAAGAGAAAACTCAGGATTCTTAACTTGATTATATGATGTCCCTCCAACTTTCACTTGATGTGCTATTTTCTTTTCATTTACCATAGAATAATTATCAAGAGGAATAACTCCCGGAGAATCCAATAAATGTATTTCCCCAGTCAATCTTAATTTCTGAATCCCTTTTGTAAATCCTGCCTCTGAACCTGTCTTAGCAGAAGCCCTCCCAATTAAAAGATTAATCACAGAACTCTTTCCAGTATTCGGATAACCAATAACACCCACTTGAACACGATGATACACTCCTTGCTTCTGAATTTTCACCGCTTCCCTTTTAATTTTATTCCTTAATTCAGTAATTCCCTTCCGAGTTTTACAAGAAACAAAAACCTGCGGGTCCAGTTCCTTATCTCTTTTCCGAGTAAGATCAGATTTATTCAAAACATAAATTACCTTCTTACCTTTCTCCTTAATTCTTTTTTCAATATCTTTATTTCGCATCTCTTCTGGAAATCGCGCATCAAGAATCTCCAAAATAATATCTGATGTGTCAATTATCTTTTCCAACAACACCGGATACTTCCCTCTTTGTTTTTTAAGATTTTTTAATCTTTTCTCAGAACGTCCCTGTCTTTTTGTTGGCATAAAAAGTTGAAGAATTGTAAGTTTATTAAATAAACGCCAACGCTAAAAAATTAAAAATTTGACTAATCTAAGGATATATAAGGGGTGAATCATGGTATTTTTAATGGTTAAAAGTCAATTGCAGAAAAGACAAGCAAAGAAAAGTTGTTTTGGAACTAAAGAATGGTCTAAAAATTCAGGAATTTGTAATGGATGTGAGTGGCAAAACGATTGTGGTAAAATTAATGGAAAAGAAGATAATTCCGAATCATCCTAAAGGTATTACGCCCACGCCAAACATTAAAATTTAAAATCTTTCTCGATCAAGTCTTAGAATTTCTTTACATTCTTCACGTACTGCCATTTCTTCTTTTTGTTCATGAATCATCTCAATCAATTTTCGCTTACTTAATTTTTCTAATTCAATTTGACTTGTTTTCATAGATTATTATAGACTTTGAGCTTTATAAAACTTACTCTTTGTTACTACTTAAAAGAAACAATACACCCACACCAAATGTACACAAGAAGTGGGGGAATAATATTAATAAAAAAAACACTGTTAAAGAACAATTATCACAAATATATTTTTGTTCTTTTTGAGATTAATTAAATTGAATTTATGCTTTAGCTACTTTAACTGCTTTCATGCCTTTGTCGCCTTCTTCTGTTTCAAATGTAACTGAATCATCTTTATCAATAGTTACACCTTCTTCAAGGCCTGTTTTATGCACAAAATATTCTTTTCCATCTTCTCCAGCTATGAATCCGAATTCTTTTTCGCTATTAAAAAACTTTACTGTTCCTTTCATTATTTTTTCCTCCAATAAGATATAATTAATTTTAGAAGTTTAAAAAACCTCTTACACGCCCACGCCAAGAGGACTGGAAAACTTTAATCTTGACATAATTTTAAATAACCTCTTCTTTTAATACAAACATGAAAAAGTGGGTGATTTTTGTAATCATATTTGTATTAGTAATTATTGGAGTTGCTGTATATGCACTCATAAAAGGAGGGGGAAGTTTTGGGTTCAGTTTTTCATCAGCTAAAATAACAGATGCTAAGTCCTGTGTAGAGATTGATGAAGATAAGAATCCACTGGGCATAACTTCAACTTTTATTCCAAACTCACTCAAAGTTTCTATTTGGTTTTCATGGGGACATGCTCCCATAAGCACAGAAGCAAAAGCTGTTTTGATTTATGAAACTAGTGATTCAACAGTAACAGAAGTTTCGGTGGTGCTTGAGGATATGGCCGGTATAGGAAGTTTCTTATTCACTCAACCAACAACACAGGCTGGTTGGCCTCTTGGTGATTATAGAGTTGATTTGTATCTTGATGATAAGCTTTCTAAAACTGTAAATTTTGAAGTACTTTTGCCTCCAGAAATTGCTAGCGATTGTGAAAAATTCACTGGTGATGCAAAAGATCAGTGTTACCTTCTATTTGCATAGAAAACACGCCCACCGCCAGAAATCGAACCTGAAAAGAACCAAGTTTCTTTTCGAATCTCCTTAGAATTAAAACTCCTTTGTCCAACATCCCGGACAAATGATGTTTGCAACATCATGAACGCCCACGCCG
>CAYORV010000016.1:0-5744 GCA_964406515.1 Candidatus Woesearchaeota archaeon
ACAACTATTTCTATAAGCCAGAGTGGATTAACAAATATGGTAATCCTTGAAGAGACTTCTTTAACTTTACAGCCCGATGAAATAAAAAGTTTTAATGTTGTGTTTGTTGCTTTAAACGAAACAGGGATTTTTACAGGGAGTATTAATATTGGGGGTGTTCAGGTTTTGGTTTCTTTGAATATTAAAACAAAACTTTTGTTATTTGACTCAAACATTGTTGTTTTGAATAGAAATTATAAGGTTTCTCAGGGAAGTGATTTGAGGACGAGAGTGACTTTGATTCCAATGGGAGACCCTGAAAGATTAGATGTTCTTTTGAATTATGTTATTAAAGATTATCAAGGTAAAGTTTATTTGACTCAAAGTGAAACCGTGCTTGTTGAAAAAAAGATGAATTTTAGGAAGAACTTTGGAACTGGGAGTTTGCCATTAAATGAATATATTGTGGGGTTAGAATTAGTTTATTCAGGAGGAGTTGCTCCTTCAAGTGCTCATTTTGAGATTGTTGAAAAAACCGCAACAGATTTTTTAGGAACAATTGTATTTATATTACTTTTGTTTATCTTGATTATATTAATATTAATTATTATTTTGGTTATTAGAAGAAAGAGAAAACAAGAACAAACTTCGCCTGTTCAATAAAAAGTTTTATTCAATTTTTGTGAGCATCTCTCGCCCACTCCCTATAAATGCCTTCGGGGTTTACAAAAATTAGTTTCACAAAAATTGTTTTGGGTAATTGGTTAATCTTTTAAACTTATTAATTTTAATGAGAACATGTTAATCGGACTTGTTGGAAAGCCATCTGTAGGAAAGAGCACGTTTTTTAAGGCGGCAACTTTGGCAGAGGTTGAAATTGCTTCATATCCTTTCACAACGATAAAAGCGAATCATGGAGTTGGTTATGTGAAGGTAGATTGTATTGATAAGGAATTTAATGTTCAATGTAATCCAAATCACGGATTTTGTATTGATCACAAAAGATTTGTTCCGGTTGAATTAATGGATGTTGCTGGTTTGGTTCCTGGTGCGAGTGAAGGAAAAGGTTTAGGGAATCAATTTCTGGATGATTTAAGGCAAGCAGATGTTTTTCTTCATATTGTTGATGTTTCTGGTGAGACAGATGTTGAAGGAAAGCCAACTGAGAATTATGATGTGTCAAAGGATGTTATTTTTTTAGAGGATGAACTTGATAAGTGGTTTTTAGGAATTTTAATGAAGGTTTGGAAAGGTTTTGCAAGAAAAGTTGAAATGGAGAAAAGTAAATTTTCAGAAGCTGTTGCTAAGCAGTTTTCTGGTTTGAAAGTTGATGAAGAGCAAGTTAAGATAGTATTGAGAAAAGCAAATTTGCCTGAGAGAGCGAGCACTTGGAATGATGAACAAATTAAAGAATTTGCCTCTGAACTTAGAAAACAAAGTAAACCAATGATTATTGTTGTGAATAAATGTGATCATCCTAATGCTAAAAAGAATATGGATAAATTAGAAAAAGATTTTCCCGATAAATTAATTTATCCTTGCAGCGCGGATTCTGAATTGGCTTTGAGAGAAGCAGCGAAAGCAGAACTTATTGATTATATTCCTGGTAATGGGAGTTTTTCTATTAAAGGCGATTTAACAGAGAAGCAAAAAATAGCTTTAGAAAATATTCAAAAAAAAGTTTTGGATGTTTATGGCGGCACAGGAGTTCAAGAAGTTTTGAATCTTGCTGTTTTTGAATTATTAAAATATATTGCAATATTTCCTGCAGGTGCAACAAAGCTCGCAGATAGTAAAGGAAGAGTCTTGCCAGATTGTTTCTTGCTTCCGGGAGATTCAACTGCGTTGGATTTTGCCTATTACTTGCATACTGATTTTGGAAAGAATTTTATTAAAGCAATTGATGCAAGAACTAAAAAGATTTTAGGAAAGGATTATAAATTGAAACATAGAGATGCTTTAGAGATTGTTACGAGATGAAAATTAAATTGCATCCAAATTCATCTAAAGAGGAAATTAAAAAGATTGATGAAAGAAATTATGAAGTATGGTTAAAAGAAAAACCTATAGATGATAAAGCAAATATTAAACTTGTTAAAATGATGAAGAAATATTTTAAGAAAAATGTTAAATTAAAATCTGGTTTTACTTCTAGAAATAAAATTCTTGAGGTGGAAAAATGAGATATGAATTTGCATTAGATTTACAAATTAAGGCAGAAGAGATTTCAAGGATTTTATTTCCTCATGTTGAGATAGAAAATATTAAATGTTTTCGGAGTTTTGGAACTTCTTCTCGGAGAACAATTGCAAGATGCCATGCCTTGGGAAAATTAATGCAGAAGGCTCTTGACCGAAAAGCTTTTTATTCATTAGAGTTTTTATCCGAGAGGTTTGATAAAATGGATGCCGAAGAACAAATAAAAGTTATAATTCACGAGCTGATGCATATTCCGAATTGTTTTGGCGGAGGATTTAGACATCATAATTTTGTGACTGAAAGAAATGTAAATAAATATTATAAAGAATATAATAAGAAAAAAAATGAAGATAAATTTTAAGGGCAAGGATATTGAAATTCCTAATGTTAAGGAGTGTAAGGGTCTTGCAATGGGGAAAGGATTGATGTTTTCTCGTCGGGAAAAAGCCAAAGCATTGTTATTTAATTTTAGTGAGCCAACAAAGATGGCAATACATTCTTTTTTTGTTTGCTTCCCCTTTATTGCTGTTTGGTTAGATGAGAAAAATCAGGTTATTGAAATAAAAAAAATAAAACCTTTTGTTCCTAAGGCTTCGTCGGTAAATTTGTATTATAAACTTCTTGAAATTCCAATTAATAAGACATATCAAGATATTGTTAAAATTCTCGTCGAGGATAGAAAGATTTAAATAGAAGATTGATTTTATTTGTAAATCTTAAATAGGTTAATGAAAGGAGGTACAAAATGGGAAAAGTTATTAAAAAAGCGGTGATTACTCGAAAGTCAGGATATCTTTATTATGTGAATGGTAATGGGGATGTTTGCGAGGCAAAAATGTCTAGAGGTGGAAAGAAGAAAAAGAAAGCGGCTAAGAAAGTAGTAAAAAAGAAGCCAGTTAAAAAGAAAGCTGCTAAGAAAAAGAAAAGATAAATTTTGATTTATTTTTTTAATTAATTTTATTTTTTAATTGTTCTTTAACTTTTGATTCATCTGCTGGGTTTGTTACTCCCAGCCATTTACTATTTGTTGGATATAATTTCATTGTGATTTTTTGTTGTTGTATTAATTTACTTAGTTCTGTTGGAAGAAGACATTCTACCTTTCTATCATTTTTATTTTCTTCTTTGAATTTTTCAAGAACTTCACAAAAGAAGTTTAATGTGTGCGGTGAGAATGCACAAATGTTCATGCTGATTAGACTTTCTTCAGAGAGATTTTTTTCTTTTAGATTTGTTTTGCCAATATCAAATATTTCTGTTAATGTTTTAATTGTGTTATCGGGATTGGTTTCGAAAACTCCTCTGTTGACTTTTCCTTGTTCTGGTAAAACATTTTTTAATTTGTATCCTATTGTAGCATTTGCTAATTCTATTGGATTTTTTTTAATGTGTTCGACTAATATTTTAAATGAATCAGTTCCATATATATCGTCTCCGTTGCAGATGACAAATGGACAATCTAATACTTCTTTTGCACTGCATAATGCGTCGGTAGTGCCCCATGGTTTGTCTCTTTTTTCTTCATCGAATTTTTGTAAAGTATAAAATATTGGAACTCCCTTATAATTATTTCCAAATTTTTCTTTGAATGGTTCTTCAGTTTTATTTCCTACTATAAATACAATTTTAGTAAAACCTGCAGGGAGTGCCTGATTTAATGAGTATTCAATTAGGGTTTCATTATTTGGGCCAACTTTTGCGAATTGTTTTATTTCTCCTCCAAATCTACTAGAAAGTCCAGCAACCATGTAAACAAGGGCTATTTCCATTTAATATTATATGAAAAGTTATTTATATGGATTTCTGTAATTTGATTTATGACAACTATTTTAGGAATAGAATCAACTGCACATACATTTGGGATTGGAGTAGTGAAAGATGGAAGTGTTTTAGCGAATGTTAGAGAAATGTATACGACTGAAGAAGGAGGGATTATCCCAATGGAATCTGCTAAGCATCATGCGAATGTTGCAGGGGATGTTTATGTTAGGGCATTAAAAGAATCTGGGATTTCTGAAGAAAATATAGATGCGATTGCTTTTAGTCAAGGGCCTGGTTTGGCTCCTTGTTTGATTGAAGGAATGAAATTTGCTAAGGAGCTTGCTGGGAGATTGGGAAAACCAATCATTCCTGTAAATCATTGTATTGCTCATTTAGAAGTTGGTCGTTTGACATGCGCGCACCAAGGGTGTACCCCGAAAAATAAGAAATTTTTACAAGGGGCAAAAGATCCGGTTATGCTTTATGTTTCTGGAGCGAATACTCAAGTCATTGCTTACTCGTCGGGGAAATATAGAATTTTTGGAGAGACTTTGGATGTGGGGGTTGGGAATTTTATTGATAATTTTGCAAGGTTCTTGGGACTAGGTTTTCCAGGCGGACCAAAAATAGAGAAATTAGCTGAGCAGGGAACACCACAGGCGTACCCCGAAAAATCTTCGTCAAAGATTTTTACTAGGGGCAAAAAATATATTGAACTCCCTTACAAGGTTAAGGGAATGGATATTGCTTTATCTGGGATTCTTACTAATTTGAAACAGAAAGTTGAATCTAAAGATTATAAAAAAGAAGATTTAGCATTCAGTATGCAGGAAACTGTTTTTGCTATGTTAGTTGAGACAGCTGAAAGGGCACTTGCGCATACTGGAAAAAAGGAATTGCTTTTGGGTGGGGGAGTTGCTTGTAATTCGCGATTGCAGGAGATGTGTAAGATAATGTGCAAGGAGAGGGGGGCAAAGTTTTTTGTTCCAGAAAGAAGTCTTCTTGTCGATAATGCGGCAATGATTGCGTTTTTAGGAGAGATTATTTTTAATAAGGGAATTTTTGAAAAAGATATTGACAAAATTGATATTCTCCCCAGACAAAGAACTGACGAAGTTGAAGTTAGTTGGAGATAGAAACTTTTATAAATCAATTTCTTTATGATATCTTATCCAATGAACGAATAGGGAGGATATTATTTGTTCTAGGTTGATTAAAATGGATGCATATCAAATTATTGAAACAGCGAAAATAAAAGGTAAAATAGAGAAAGGTACAAACGAAGTTACAAAAGCTATTGAACGAGGGACTGCAAAGTTTGTGGCTTATGCTGGTGATGTTGAGCCAAAGGAAATTGTTCAACACATTCCTATTTTATGTAAAGAAAAAGGAGTCCCCTGTCAAGAAGTTGATAGTAAACAAAAACTTGGAATAGCAGTTGGAATTCCTGTTTCTGCATCTGCAGTGGTTGTTGTTGAAGCTGGAGACGCTGCAAAAGATATTTCTGGGTTAAAGGAGAAGTAAATGGCAAAAACTCAAAAACCAAGAGAAGGAAAATCTGAAGCTTCTTCAAAAGGAAGTGATAAAATACTGGGAGAGACAGCTGTTCCTGCAGTGGTTGAGGAAATTATTGGGCGAACTGGAAATAAAGGTGAAGTTACTCAGGTTAAATGTCTAGTTCAAGAAGGAAGAGATAAAGGAAGAGATATGAGGCGGAATGTTAAAGGACCAATAAGAATTGGAGATTTACTTATGTTAAGAGAAACTGAAATAGAAGCAAGAAGAATTAGATCTAAAGTTACAAA
>CAYORV010000016.1:5844-11906 GCA_964406515.1 Candidatus Woesearchaeota archaeon
GGAGTGTATACTTAAAATGCCGAAATGTTCTTATTGTGGAAAAGTTTATGAGCCTCCTCGTGGCTTGACATTAGTTTTGAAAGATGGAGCTATAAGATATTTATGTTCTTCAAAATGTAGAAAAAATATGAAGATGAAGAGACGAAAAGTTAGATGGATTAGGCACGGAAAAAAGGAATCTAAAGAGGAGATTACAACAGAATTAGGAAAAACAGAAGAAAAATAAAGTATTGCCAATTTTTCCTATTTTTTATTTTTATCGACGACAAATTCAATTTTTTGGTAGAAAAGTTTATAAAGGATTATTGATTTATTTAGGCATAGATTAGGAAATCTGACTAGGATAATTGCTTAAAAATATGAGGTCTTAGCCAGTCGTTTCTTAATTAATCTTAGTGAAAAATGGTAGAAGAATATAGTGCAGAGAAAATAAAAGTGCTTGAAGGCTTAGAAGGAGTAAGAAAAAGACCGAGTATGTATATAGGTAGTACTAGCAAAGATGGTTTACATCATTTGATTTACGAAGTGGTTGATAATTCTGTTGATGAAGCTTTGGGTGGGTATTGCAGTAAAATAAATGTTTCATTGAATAAAGATGGTTCAGCAACTATTACTGATGATGGTCGTGGAATTCCTGTTGATATGCATCCAATTTACAAAATCCCTGCTGTTCAGGTCGCATTGACAAAACTTCATGCTGGAGGAAAATTTGATAAAAAATCCTATATGATTTCTGGAGGATTGCATGGGGTTGGTATAAGTGTTGTAAATGCTCTTTCCAAAAAGCTTATTTTAGAAATTAAGAGGGCGGGAAAAATTTATAGACAAGAATACTCTAGGGGAGATGCTAAAACAAAACTCAAAATTATAGGAACTTGTAATAAAAATGAAACTGGAACCAAAATAACTTTTTGGCCTGATGATCAAATTTTTTCTACTGTTGTTTTTGATTATAAAGTTTTAGAAACAAGATTTAGAGAAATTTCTTTTTTGAATGCTGGTTTGAAAATTGTTTTGACTGATGAAATGAAAAATAAGAAAGAAGAATTTTTGGCTACAGGAGGTCTTATAGAATTTGTGAAATGGATTAATAAATCAAAAGAACCATTGAACAAGCCGATTTATTTTAAGAGAGAGATGGACCATACAATTGTGGAAGTTTCTCTTCAATATACTGGGAGCTATCAAGAAAATATTTTTGGATTTGTAAATACTATAAATACAGTTGAAGGTGGGACACATGTTTCGGGTTTTAAAACAGCTTTGACAAGGGTGGTTAATGATTATGCAAAGAGAAAAGGCTTGTTGAAGAATGAATCTATTGTTGGAGATGATGTAAGAGAAGGACTTACTGCTATTGTAAGTATAAAAATTCCTGATCCGCAGTTTGAAGGACAGACAAAAACTAAATTAGGGAACAGCGAAGTTAAAGGTTTTGTTGATTCTATTGTTACTAGTGCTTTGTCAGAATTTTTTGAAGAAAATCCCTCTGTTGCTAAGAAAATAATTTCAAAAGCAGTAGATGCTTCAAAAGCAAGAATGGCTGCTAAAAAAGCCAAAGATTTGGTTAGAAGAAAGAATGCGTTTTCATTGGGAGGTTTACCTGGTAAGCTTCATGATTGTTCAAAGAAAAAATCAGATGATACAGAACTTTATCTTGTTGAAGGGCAGAGTGCTGGGGGTAGTGCGAAGAATGCTAGAGATAAAGAGATTCAGGCCATACTTCCATTAAGAGGTAAGATTCTCAATGTTGAGAAGTCGAATCCTGCAAGGGCGTTGTCTAGTGAAGAGATAATGAATATGATTACTGCTATTGGAACAGGAGTTGGAGAGCAATTTAATCTTGAAAAACTGAGATATGGGAAAGTTGTAATTATGACTGATGCAGATGTTGATGGTGAACATATTAAGACACTTCTTTTAACATTCTTTTTTAGGTTTATGCCTCAATTGATTGAAAATGGAAATATTTATGTTGCTTTGCCACCGTTGTATAGAGTAAGAAAGAGAAAAGATTATTATGTTTATTCTGAGGAGCAGCTTAAGAAAATGACTGAAAAACTTGGAACTGTGAATGTTACTCGGTTTAAAGGTTTGGGAGAGATGAGTTTGCAGCAGTTGTGGAGCACAACAATGAATCCAAAAACAAGAACTATCAAAAAAGTTTTTATTGAAGATGCTGTTGAAGCTGACCAGACTTTTTCAATGTTAATGGGAGATGATGTTCAAGCTAGAAAAATGTTTATTCAAGAAAATGCTAAGGAGGCGAACCTCGACATTTGAGGCGCCTCGGTTCACCTCCTGCGATTGCTAGGAGACAACCGGAAGAAGGCGAATCTGGATATATAAGATGGCAAAGAAAAATAAATTATCAACACCCGAATGGATAACAGAAGGATTTGATAGCAAGGCAGATTGGGAAAAGAAACATGGAATTAATAGCGAGAAGAAAAAAGGGCGCCCCGAAACCTTTTCAAAAAAAGGTTTACAAGGGGCAAAGACTTTCAAAATTCGAGAGTGTCCTAAGTGTGGAAGTGATGATGTTGGTGTTGCAATTAGCGGAAGTGATTCAGAGGAAGTTTCTGGAACAGGACAAGAATGGGAATGTCGGAAATGTAAATGGAAAGGAAAAGATATTGTGGAAAAAGAATTGATAGAGAATGAGTTCATGAAATATTTAGATGAAAAAGGAGAGGAGGTAGCTTGATGACAGAGAAAGAAGATTTAAACGAAATTGAAAAAGGCGTTATAAATGCTGAAGTTTCAGAAGAAATGAAGAAGTCGTATTTAGATTATGCTATGAGTGTTATTGTTTCAAGGGCGATTCCCGCAATTGAAGATGGTATGAAGCCGGTTCAAAGGAGAATTCTTTATTCAATGAGTCAAATGGGTTTAAAGCCTGGAACACAGACAAAAAAATCAGCAAGGATTGTAGGAGATGTGATTGGAAAGTTCCATCCACACGGCGATACAGCGGTTTACGAAGCAATGGTAAGGATGGCTCAGGATTTTTCTTTGCGTTATCCTCTTGTATTTGGACAGGGTAATTTTGGTTCAATTGATGGCGACCCTCCTGCGGCTTATAGATATACTGAAGCAAGATTAATGCATATTACAACAGAGCTTTTACAAGACATTGAAAAAGAAACTGTGAATTTTGCCCCTAATTTTGATAATTCATTAAAAGAACCAGAATTACTTCCTGGAAAGCTTCCAGCTTTGATGCTTAATGGTGCGACAGGGATTGCTGTTGGTATGGCTACAAATATTCCACCCCATAATTTGACAGAAGTTTGTAATGCTCTTGTGGCTTATATTAAAAATCCAAATATTACTTTAGAAAAACTTTGTGAGATTGTTACTGGTCCTGATTTTCCTACAGGTGGTTCTATTTCTGGAGATATGCTTGAACTTTACAAGACGGGAAGAGGAAGATTAATTATGAGAGGAAAAACAACGATAGAGAAAAGAAAAAATAAAGATTTAATAGTTATTACTGAAATTCCTTATATGTTGAATAAATCTTTACTTGTTACCCAAATTGCTAGTCTTATTCAAAATAAGAAACTCCGAGATATTTCGGATCTTAGAGATGAAAGTTCAAAAGGGAAAATAAGAATTGTAATTGAATTGAGGAAAGGAGCTAATCCTAATTTTGTTATAAATGCTTTGTACAAATATACAAGATTGCAAGATTCATTTAATGTGAATTTTCTTGCTTTAGTTGGCGGTCAACCTAAAATATTGGGCCTTAAACAAGTTGTTGAAGAATATGTTAAGTATAGAAAGATAATTATTACAAATCGAACAAAGTTTGAATTAAAAAAAGCAAAAGAAAGGTTGGAAATTGTTGAAGGACTTTTGATTGCTTTGAAGAATATTGATGAAGTTATTTCTTTAATTAAGAAATCAAGAGGGACAGTAGAAGCTTTAGAGGGTTTGATGAAGAAATTTAAATTAACCAAGAAACAAGCTCAGGCGGTTTTAGATACAAAGCTTCAGCAATTGACTTCACTTGAATTAGATAAATTGGAAAAAGAATACAAGGAACTTAAGGAGATTATATCTGAACTTGAAAAAATATTGGGCAATATTAATGAAGTTTTAAAAATAATTGTTAAGGAAGTTAATGAATTGAGAAATAAATATGGGGATGTTCGAAAAACTAATGTTTTGAAAAGAATATCTAATATTTCTGAGAAGGATCTTGTGCAAGAAAAAGATGTCGTTGTAACAATTACTGATAGGGGTTATTGTAAAAGGATGGATACTAAAACTTACAAAGAGCAAAAGCGAGGAGGTAGAGGAGTTATTGGAAGTAATTTAGCAACAGGAGATTTTGTGAAGCAACTTATTACTTGTTCGACACACGATTATTTGATGTTTTTTACTACAAGAGGAAGAGTTTTATGGTTGAAAGCTTATGATATTCCAGAGTCAGAAAGATATAGTAAAGGAAAGGCCATAATAAATCTTCTTGGATTGAAAGATGAAAATATTACTAATGTGATTTCTGTTAAAAATTTTGAGGATAATTTATTCATGGCCACAAAAAAAGGAATTGTTAAAAAGATTTCATTGAAACATTTTTCAAAACCTCGAGCTTCAGGAATTAGGGCGATGAATTTGCCCACAGATAATTCAGATAGTTTGATTGGAGTAGAGCTTGTTAAAAAAGGAGAAGAAGTTTCTCTTGCAACAAAAAAAGGAAAATCAATTAGGTTCAATAGTAGTGATGTTAGAGAAATGGGAAGAGCAAGTTATGGTGTCACAGGAATTAAGTTGAATAGCGATACCCAAAGAGGGCACGAGAACCTGCAAGCAGGTACCCAAAGAGGCACAAGTGATGAAGTTGTGAGTTTGGGTATATTAAATACAGAAGCGGTTTTAACGATTACAACAAATGGGTATGGAAAAAGAACTGCTGTTAAAGATTATCGGAAAACTTCTAGAGCAGGGAAAGGAGTTATTAATTTGAAAGTTTCTGGGAAAACAGGCAATGTTGTTACTACGATTTCTGTGGATAAAGAAGATGGTATAATAATCACAACTGCTAAAGGAATGGTGATAAGAACTTCTTTGAAGAATATTCGAGTGATGGGAAGAGCTGCGCAAGGTGTTAGAATTGTGAAACTTCAAACAGGAGATTCTGTTACTGATTTGATTAAAGTTGTTCATGGGCATGAAGTAGAATGATTTAATCCCAAATATCTAATTGTTTTTGTTTTTCACTTGGATAACTTCCGCCCCATGCTGAACAAATATTTCTATATTGACACCAGTCGCAAAGAATTGATTTATTTGGGGGGAATTCTGTTGCTTCTTCGATTTGTTTTACCAAAGCAATTATTTCTTGTTTGAGATTTTCAAGTTGTTGTTCTGTTTTTCTTATGCAGACTTTTATATCATGTGCAAGATAATGCCATATAAGACAAATGTTTTTGTTTTTTCCGAAAGTTTCTTTTATCGCCATTGAATAAAGCGCAAGTTGTCTGTTGCTTTCGATTTTTTTCCTGGAAGGCATACTATTGCTTGTTTTATAATCATGAATTTCTATTTCATTGTTTTCAATATTTTCAACTAAACGATCGATGAATCCTATGAGTTTTATTTCTTCTGTAAGATTTAATTCAATTTTATGTTCTAATGCAATAGTCTTTTCTTCAAAAGGATAATGTCGTGTATAGTATTTAACAAGAAATCCAACTCCCTTATTGAAGTAATCTTTTTCTGTGAATTCTTTTTTTACAATTATTATATCATCAGTGAATTTTTCTTGCCATTTTTCTGCATAATAAGAAATAATTTGTTCTATTGTCGGAGTGATTTTCTTTTTTGTTTGAGTATAAAGCCATTCAAGAGTTGTGTGAACAATACTTCCGAGATGGGCTTCAATGCTCTGCCCTATTTCAGGAATTATTTTATCAATATATCTAAACTTGAATTTTAATCTACATTGTTCAAATGCTTCTAATCTTGAATGAGAATAAATCATCACCATTGTAAGACACCAAAGGTTTCTTGACAGTCAACTTCCTTTAAATTTGAGTCAGGCATGATAT
>CAYORV010000017.1:0-11184 GCA_964406515.1 Candidatus Woesearchaeota archaeon
CCGATTCCCACAAAGGATGAGTTTTTGGATGGAGATTATTTGGCTACAAAATTAAAAGATAAAGTTATTGGGAAAGTTGATATTGGAGATAGTGATGAATCTGGACTTAAGGAATTGGTTGTTAAATCTCAGGATATTCTGGTGAATCAGGAAATAATTAAAGAGCAAAATCTTATGAAAAAATATTTTGAAACTTTGGGCGAAAAACCGGATATGTCCACATTAAAAGAAGAAGATACTAGGGAAGCTTTGAAATATGGGGCAATTGAAACTTTATTTTTGTCTAAGATGGTGGATAAGGCTTTGGCAACAGAACTTACAAAATTGGCAAAGATTATTGGTTCTAAGGTGGAAATAATTTCAGTAGATACAGAAGAAGGCCAGCAATTTAAGAATCTTGGCGGGGTTGGGAGTATTTTGAGATTTAAGGTTTAAATTTTTAAACAACTATTTCTTGACTATATTATGCAGAGCAAAACAATAGAGGAGATTGAAGAGTCAAAAGAGCGAGATGAATTAAAGAAGCTTGAGGCGATTTTTTTTGTATCTGGTAGGTTTTTGAATATGCAAGAGCTCATTTCATTTACTGATTTGAGTCCAATAATCATTCAAGAACTTATTGATAAACTGAAAGAAAAATATGAGGCGGGTGATTCTGCCTTAGAGATTGTTGAGAAAAATGGGGTGTGGAAAATGGATGTTAGGCAAGAATATTCAGAGGTCATAAATAAGTTAGCTACAGGAAATTCTGAGTTTAGTAATGCTGAAAAAGAGACTTTGGCGATAATTGCATATAAACAACCTATCAAGCAATCTGTTATAATTAAGATTAGAGGGAATAAAGCTTATGATCATATAAAGAAATTTGTTGAATTAGAACTTTTGAGGAAGAAAAAATTGGGGCATACAAATGAACTTTCTTTGACAGACGAATTTTATGATTATTTTAATTTGAACGAGAATAGTAATCCTTTGCAGGAAACCGATAGTTCCAGCCCAAAATAGTAATGTAGTACAAGAATCTTTAAAAGATGAAAACACTGAAAGATAGGGATGGAATTCCTCCCAATAATTTACTTGATATATATGTTTATAGCGATATATTTTTTAGCCTTTTATTTTATTTTATTTCTTAATAATAGGAAAGATTTGTTTTCTGTTTCTAAACTTGGAAAAAAGCATACCCTATCTGTTTTAGTTCCTGCATGGAATGAAGAAGAGACTATTGAAGATACAATACATGCAATTTTTGATGTGGATTATCCTATTTTAGAGGTTATTGTTCTTAATGATGGTTCAACAGATAAGACTAGTCAAATAGTAAGAAAACTCCAAGAAAAATATTCTAAATTAAAATTAATCAATAAGAAGAATACAGGAAAAGGTGATTCTTTGAATCAAGGAATTAAAGAAGCTAAGGGAAAATTGATAGCAGTTATTGATGCAGATAGTTATCCTGCTAAAGATTCTCTTAAAAAATTGGTTGGGTTTTTTGATGACGAAAAAGTTGGAGCTGCAACATGTGTGATAGTTTCAAGAAGTAAAAAGAAATTTCTTGAAAAACTTCAAAATGTAGAATACCATGTTATTGCTTTCACAAGAAAATTATTAGGATTTGTTGATGCAATTTATGTTGTTCCAGGACCTTTAGCTGTTTATAGAAAATCTGCATTGGAAAAAATTAATGGTTTTGATCCACAAAATATTACAGAGGATATTGAAATTATTTGGCATCTAACCCAGGCAGGTTATAAACGAGAAATGTGCCTCTCCACTTATGTAACTACAACTGTTCCCACTAATTTAAGGCAATGGTATTCTCAAAGAAAAAGATGGAATGTTGGAGGATTGCAGTGTATTTCTAAATATAAAAAATATTTTTTGAAAAAAGGGATGTTGGGAAGTTTTATCCTGCCTTTTTTTACATTTCAACTTTTTTTAGGTTTATTTGGATTAGGGGTATTTGCTTATCTTGTAATAAGTAAATTTCTTAAAAATTATCTTTTTGCAAAATATTCTTTAGAGATTGGAACAGCATTAGTAACTATGAATGATCTTAACATAACTGCCAGTTTTCTCAATTATCTCGGAATTATCTTGTTTGTGGTTGGTTTTGGGTTTACTTTACTTGTATTATTCATCATGAAAACAACATCATTGAAAGAGCATAATATTTTTAACCTTCTGTTTTTTTCAATTGTTTACCTTTCAGTTTATCCTTTTATTATGATAAGCTCTATGTACAATTTCCTCAAAAAGAATTACAAATGGAGATAAAATGATTAAGAAACAAAAGAAAATATTTTTGTATGCACTTTTCTTAACTATAGTTATTTTTAATTTGGGAATTTTTATGGGTTATCAATTAGAGATGTCAAGAGTTGGGGAAATAAATGAATTTTATCTTGAAGCAGAAATGGAACTCCTTGATCAGAGAATTCAAAAAGATGCTTTGGATTTGATTGAACTTGATTGTGAATCTCTTGTTCAGGAAAATATCAATTTTGCGGATAGGATTTTTGAAGAGGCTTTGTTGATACAAAAATATGAAGATGCAAATAAGATGAGTAAAGAAATAATTTTTCAACATAAAAGATATGATCTTTTGAGGACTCTTTTTTGGATTAATAGTATCAGAATTAAAGAGAAATGTGATTCTGATTACCATAATGTGGTTTATTTTTATAAATTTGATGACCCTCCCCTCGAACAAATTTCAAAACAAAGATTTTTCTCAATTTTGCTTACAGAAGTAAAAGAAGAGTATGGAAATAAAATTATGCTTATACCCATAGCTGCAGATAATGATTTACCTTCGATTAATCTTCTTTTGAAAAATTATGATATTGTTGAACTTCCTACAATCTTGGTTGATGAAAGTATAAAAATAACAGATTTAGAAAGTAAAGAAGATTTGACAAAGTATCTTTTTTAGTGGTTATGTTTTATCACAGCAATATTAAAAAACTAAACTGACTGACTTTTGTTATGAATGAATGTTGTAGGTGTGGAGTTTCGGGTGAGAAATCAAGATTGTTTGATGCTATTTGTGATAGCGGGGTTGTGAAGGTATGTAAGAATTGTTCTTCGGAGGATTTTCTTATGATTCAGAGACCAACCACTTTTCAATTGAAAGACGCTGAGAAAAAAGAATCATATTTAAAACCAGAGCCAAAAAAAGTTCCTCTTAGAACCACTAACAAGGAAGATATTAGTTTGAGAGATATTGTTGATCAGAATCTTGAGATTAAACATGAAGGAGATCCTAAACCTCGGCCAGATTTAATTGATAATTTTCATTGGACTATAACGAGGATAAGGAGAGCAAGACATATTTCTCGAGAGCAATTTGCACGAGATCTTGGAGAATCTGAGACATTAATAAAAATGGTTGAAAAAGGCATTTTACCCGAAGATGATAACCGGGTTATTAATAAGATTGAAACATATTTGAGTATTAAACTTAGGAAACCCGAATTTGAAGCGCGAGTACCTGAGAAAAAAGAACTTGGTTTTGATTCAGTTAGTGTTAGGAATTTGACAATTTCTGACTTAAAAGAAATGAAAAAAGATAGGGGAGAAGAGATTTTTTCAAATCCAGTTGAAGTTTGGGAAGGAGATATTGAAGCGGATTCTGAGGAGAAAATAAAGAATGTGCAAGATTCAGAAGAGGATTCTGTTGGAGCACCCAAAGAGGGTGTGGCTTCTGATGCCCAAAGAGGCACAAGCGAAGGTAAAGAAAAAGATTTATCTAAAAAAGACATGGATGATTTAATTTTTGGTAAGAAAGATTAATCACAACTTTTATAAATCAAATTAATGATTTCTTAATATGGAAATTAAGATACTTAAAAATACAAAAGATGAATTGGAAGCAGAAATTGATAGTACTACAATCGCAGAGATTTTGCGTGTATATTTGAATAAAGATGGGAATGTGATTTTTGCAGCTTGGAAAAAAGAACACTTAACAAAGAATCCTGTTTTAAAAGTTCAAACAAAAGGCAAGACTGCAAAAAAAGCAGTAAATGATGCTGTTTCTGCTATAACAAAGGATTTAGAGGGACTTGAAAGTGATTTTAAAAAGTTGAAGTAATTTTACTAACTATTGCTAGTGATTGATATATTGATAATGTAAAACATGGAGATGAGTTATTTATTATAATAATCTATATAAGTTTTGTTGGATTTTGTAAATCATGACAAAAAACAAAATATCAACTGGGAGTTATGATTTGAACAAATGGCTTTATGGAGGTTATGAAAAAGACGTGATTACTATGTTTGCAGGGCCGCCTGGTTCTGGCAAAACCAATCTCGTGATACTTGCTGCATGTAGTCAGGCGAAAAAAGGTAACAAAGTTATTTTTATGGATACTGAAGGCGGATTTTCTGTTGATAGGGTTAAGCAGATTGTTGGAGAGGAATCTGAAAAGGTTTTGAAGAATATTTTGCTTTTAGAACCAACGCATTTTAATGAGCAAAAAAAGATTTTTTCTAGTTTGTTGGATAAAGTTGAGAAAGGACATATTAGTTTGATTGTTATTGATGGGATGGCAACTCTTTATAGAATAGAATTAGGGGAAGTGATAAAATTGAAAGATAGTGAGGAGATTGGAAATGTAAATCGGAATGTTGCTGAGCAAATGCGAATTTTGTCAGAGATTTCTAGGAAGCAGAAAATTCCTATACTTATTACAAACCAAGTTTATGGAGGATTTGTTTCAGAAGAAGATTGGCAAAAAGGAATTCGGGGAAAGGTGAATATTGTTGGAGGGGATTTATTTCAATATTGGAGTAAGTGCATCCTTGAATTAAAAAAAGAAGGCAGGAAAAGAAAGGTAGTGGTATTAAAACATCGGAGTCTTCCAGAAAAAGAATTGAGTTTTGAGATAAAGAATGAGGGAATTTTTAAGAAAGGTTGGATTTAAATTTGTCCTATAGGGTGAGAAGAAATTAATACTTTTTGAGATAATTGTGTAAATCCCTGTGATATTTCTATTAATTCTTCTCTAGAAGATATATTCGTGTCATAATCTGTTAGAATTCCATATATCCTTTTGAGATGTCCTGGGCAAAATACCCCATAAAATTCTGGCTTTAGTTCTGTTGCTAATGCAGATAATTCTGCATGATTTTCATAACCTTGCATTTGGGCAATTAATTTTCCAGCCCATTCAAAAGCCCCTGTATTAATTATTTCAGTTTCTTTTTTAGCTAATTTTTCCAATCCTCTTCCGACATTTTTTAATTTGCCACTTGTAGAAAGATCTTCAGCCTGTTTTTGTAAGTTTATATGACTCATATTTATATTGGGTTTCCTTAATTTAAAAGAATTATTATACTGAAATTCTATAAAAAAATATAAACTCTTTACGCTTTTTTATTTTATGTCAGACATAAAATTTGAGGTTTTGAAAAAAGTTGCTGATACTAGTTTTAAAACAAGGAATTTTGCAAATATTTCAAAGTTGGATAGTAATTCTCCGCCAAGTGTGTTTGTTGGTTCAAAAATGAAGTATCCTATTGTTAATGTGGGGATTCTTTCGCCGTTAGAGAGATCTAATGAGGCCTGGGTTTATGATGATGAGAGATATTGGGCAGAGAATGATTTTCAGATAAATGACGTTGTGAAGCTTAGAGAAGGTTTGTTAAATTCAAGGTTTCAATCCCAGGTTACTGATTCTAGGGTTGGGAAAAAATTTGTGGAGTTGGCCCAAGAAATTGCTGTGGCTTCTCGGCCTGTGGATATTGAAATTGAATTAAAACATAGATTAAATATTGGAAAACAAAAAGATAGAGTTATTACTCCGCATGGAATGCAAGCTGGTTTGAAAAAAGCAAAGATAACTGGTAATGTGAAAATTGATAGACGAGTTGATAAGGTTATTAATGATGAAATAAAAGCTTCTGAAGGAATTTCGTATTTGTATAAAAATAATTTTACAGAATATACTTTGAATAAAATTCTTAGTGTTGGGGTTTTGGGTTTGAAGAAAAATAAAAAGCTTGTGCCTACGCGTTGGAGCATAACTGCTACAGATGATACTCTTGGGAAACAATTGCTGAAAAGTGTTCGTGATTATAAGTGGATTAAAAATCATGAATTGTTTTTTGGAGAATTTATGGGGAATTGTTATTTGATAATGCTTTTTCCTGGAGTTTGGAGTTATGAACTCTTTGAATTATATTTTCCAGGAAGTTCTTGGAACCCTTCTACTGAAATGAAGGCTTCTACAGATTTTGAGAGTTATAGTGGGAGGAAAACTTATGCTTCGAATACTGTTGGAGGTTATTATGCTGCACGCCTGCCGATATTAGAGTATTTGAATAAGATTAAGAGGCAGGCTTCTGTTTTAGCGATAAGATTAGAAACTCCTTCCTATTGGGCGGCATTGGGAGTTTGGGTTGTTAGAGAAAGTGTAAGAAAATCAATGAAAAAGAAAATGAAGTTTGATAGCAGAGAAGAATTGATTGAAAGTGTAAAGAAGATTAGCAAAATAAAATATAATTTTGATTGTTTGGAAATTTTGAATAAAAGTAAATTGTTGAAGCAGATTAAAACTCAAAGGAATTTGATTGAGTTTGGTATTTAGAATAATACTTTTGTTCTCTTTCCTTTCTTATTCTATCTTCTTCTTTTCTAAAATACCTTGAATTAAAATTTTGAGAATGTTTTATTTCTTCTTTGGTTCTATTAGGAAAATATATTTTATTTAACATAAGAATATTATGATGACATTATTTTACTTCTGCTGTCCAAGGATGTTCTTCAACATATTTTTCATCGAGTACGAGATTTTCTTGGATCTCTATGAGCATTTCTTCGTGAATGTTTTTTTTAGGAAGATGTCCTTGTCCTAGTGTTAAATACATTTCATTTTCCCTTTTCCCTTTTAAATCATCCATCTCTATTTTTAGAATTTAATCTTTTTAATTATTATTGTTCTCTTGTCGTTTTTTATATTCTTCAATTCTCTCACGATTTGTTTCACAAGCTGTGTTAAAGCAGAAAAACCATGGCTTTTTTCCTTTTCTTACTGACATGAGTGTTGGGAATCCACACTTTTCGCAAGTCTTGTCTGTTTTTTTGATTAAACCATTTGGGGGCAGACTATAAGTTGTTTTACATTCAGGGTACGCGTCGCATGCTATAAAATGTTTTTTGTTTTTTGGAGAATAAGTTATTGCTAAATTTCCTTTATTGCAAATAGGACAGAGATTTAATTTGTTTTGTTCTTTTTCTTGGGCCCTTAATTTTAAATTGGCTTCAACTAATTCTTCACCAATTTGTTTTTCGCTTTTATCAAAGTTTTTTGAAATTTTTGTTATTGTTTCTTTTGCCTTATCCACAACTTTTTTCTCTTTTTCTATAAATCCAGTTTTTGCTTCAGATATTTTTTCTGTTTCTTTTTCAAGATCTCTTGTGAGTTCTTCATTTATAATTATTGGAGAATATTTTTCTAAGGTTGAGATTAAAGACATTCCAAGAGGAGTTGCTTCTATACTTTTTTCTTTTATGTATCCTCTGTCATAAAGGGTTTCTATTATATTTGCACGAGTGGCTTTTGTTCCTAGGTTTCTTTTTTCGAGTTCAGAAACAATTGATGCAGGAGTGTATCTTTTTGGAGGTTGTGTTTCTTTTTCTTCTGTTTTGACATTGATTATTTTTACATCCCCTTCAATATCTGGAAGTTCTATCTCTTTTAATTTCACAGGATAAATTTCCATCCATGCTTTTTTTCTTATTGAAGAGCCTCTTGTAGAAAATGTAAGGGAACCAAGGTTCCCTTGACAGTCAACCTTCCTTTCATTAGCTGTTGTAACACTAATTGTTTTATTATCAATGCGAGGACACCCAAGGTTTCCTTCGCTTAACCTTCCTTTAAATTTCTGCTCATGGCTGATTCCATCATTGACTCTGATACTTATTGTTTTGTTGTCAATGATGGCATCATCACAAAATAATGAGAGGAACCTTTTAACAATTAATTGGTATATCTTTTCTTCTTCTGTTGATAATGCACTTGGGTTTTGACCTGTTGGGTAAATTGATGGATGAGCAGGATCTGTTTTTTTGCCTTCAATTGGTTTATCTTTTGTAATTAATGTTTCAACGTTATATTGTTTAGCTAATTTCTTGAGAATTGATTTATAATCTATTGAATCTGGAAGTTGCTGACTTGATGTCCTAGGATAAGAAATCACCCCAGATAAATAAAGAGATTGAGCAATTCGTAATGTTTGAGAGGGAGTTATTCCATGGAATTTGTAGGATTCCATTTGTAGACTTGTTAAATTAAATGGGGGATTTGGAGGAATGATTTGTTCTCTTTTTGTGGTTTTTGCCTGAACTGTTTTTCCTTTTAATTTTTCAAATTTTGTTAATTCTTTTTTATTAAAGATATCTTTATTGTGTTTTAATTCTAGAACATGAGAATTTTTGATAGTTATGAAAACTTGCCAATATTGTTGAGGTTCAAATGCCTGGATTTTTCTTTCTCTTTGAACTATGAGATTAAGAGTTGGACCTTGTATCCTTCCAATAGACATTATTTTGAATTTACCTGTAGATTTTACAGCATTCATTAATGCTCTTGAAAGATTAATTCCGTAAAACCAATCTAAGTAGTGTCTTGTTTCTCCTGCGATTGCCTGCCCCCAGTTCAAAGTTTTTGTTTTATTTTTGTAAGCTTGATTTAGTTCTTCTGGAGTTAGGGTAGAGAATTTCATTCGGTTTGCGTCTTTTTGGCCGCAGATAAATCGCACAGCGTTTAAACCTATAACTTCTCCTTCAACATCATAATCTGTAGCTACTGTTAGACTTCCTGCATCTTTTGCTAGTTTTGATAAAGTTGTGTAATATTTTTTTGTGAAATCTTTTTTTCTAACCATATAATTTGGAACCCAATCTATATCAAAGATAGGAACATTATATCCAGAAACATTTTGTTTGAGAGTTAGCAAGTGTCCAACAGTGCAAGCAACAATTAGGTTTTTTCCTTCTTTTATTAGCTCATAATAAGGTACTCCACCTAAATCTCGTTTTGTTGAATTACCCAATGCAGATGCTATTTTTGCTGCTGCTTGTGGTTTTTCTGTGATAATTAATTCATATCCATCTTTTTTTAGAGAAATTTTTGGAAGAGTGAATTTTTGTGGAATTTTTCTTTTAGTTGTTTTTCTTGGGTTTTTTTTCTTAAAAGTAGTCTTGTTCTTATTTGTAGAACGTCCATTAGATTTTTGAGTGAAGATATTCTTTTTAGGTTCTGTTTCAATAATGGTTTCTGAGAGAAGTGGTTTGTGCTCTTTTTCGATTGTGTGCCTTAAATTTGTTTCATCCACAGGAAAATAGTTTTCTGCTGTTTTTTCTTCTTTAGATTTTTTTTGTTTTTTTGGCATATTTATTAGGAAGGAGAAGGGTTTTTATGTTTTATTATATCTCAAAAATCTTTTCTTTTCTTGAAACATTAATTACTTTTGTTTTGCCCATTTTTTCTTCAATTCCTGCTGCTTCATGAATGTGTGCTGTGATTAAAATATCTGGGTGAAATTCTTGAATTGCTTTTTTGACTGCTTTACTTCCTTTAAATCCAGAGAATTCTGCTTTACTTCCGCGAGGATGCATATGGGTAACCATGACTTTTCTTTTAGTGTCTTTTATTTTTTCATGTCCTTTTTTCAATAGATTAAATATTTCATTATCTGGCGTAACATTTATTACATCTCCGCCCCCTGCTCCAAATATCCCTAAACCATCTTTTTTTAAGGAATATCCATGAATATTTTTTGTATTTGGATACATTTCTGCTAGAAAATCTGCTGTTGCAGCAGATTCATGATTACCTGGAATTAAAAGTACTTGCTTTTTGGCTTTTAAGAATGGGCCTATTAAATTCTTAGTTGATTGTTCTACAAGAGTTAAATCTCCAGCTAATATTACTACATCCACATTTTCTTTTTTGGCTTTTTCAGCTAGTTTTTTAACTAGGCCTGTATCCCCATGGATATCTCCTATAGCCAGTATTTTTGTCTTTTTTATCATGCTTTCTAACAGTACTAATCCTTAATAAAATATTCGAAATATGTATGCTACAAAACATTTAAAAGCATATCCACATCTGAATATATACATCAAAAAATATGTTTAAAATGAAAGAAAACTTTGATATCTTTTTTAGGAGAAAGCCGGCATTGATGTTGGTTTCTTTGAAAAAGAACAATCGGATGAGATACGGTAGTATTTTGGCTAAGGAAGTAGATTGTACTTATAGCCATGCAGTGAAGATTTTGCAGACTTTAGAAGAGCTTAAGTTGGTTAGTTTTGAGAAAAAGGGGCGAATTAAGATTATCCAGCTTACTAAGAAAGGCCGAGAAGTTGCAGATGCAATCGAGAATATTCAAGGACTCGTTAAATAATTCTAAACTATCGCCCTGAATGTGATTTTGGATAATTGGAAATAGGAAAACTTAAATATATTCTTTAATATATACTTTTGATTGATATGGTAAAGAAGTGGATTCAGAAAGCTATTCATCGCCCAGGAAGGCTTCATTTTAATTTGGGAATTCCAAAAGAAGTGAAGATTCCAATAGTTCTTCTTAATAAGATTGTGAATGCTAAAGCAGGAGATATAATAACAAATCCAACTAAAATGGGTAGAAAGAAAATTAAGGTAACAAGAAAACTTGAACAAAGGGCGATTCTTGCGAGGAATTTGCACTCAATGAGTGTACCCCGCAAGGGGGCAAAAAGGATTAAGAAGCAATGAATGATTTTTTAGAGGTCGGGAGTGAATTCTTTTATCAATAACTGAATATTTTCTTCTAGTGATTTTAACTTTTTTTCATTAGAAGAGAACATTAGTAAATTGATTCTTCCTTTTGGATTTGGTCTATCATATGGATGAAAAGATTGTTTATACGACTTATTTAAAACACAAGTGTCTTCCTTAAAATATAAATTATCTCTGAATTGTTCTTTGAGATGGGAATTAGCAAATTCATCATACCAATCATTATTGTTAAAATAATCTTTTATCTTTCTATTTGCTTTTTCAAAATCTTCTTTATCAATATTCTCACGGTATTCTGCTCTAAATGTTTTTGACATAATCTATTGCGGTCTAAATATACTTTTAAAGATTGTTATATTCTAGAATATAAATAAAAATGGCCCTGGAG
>CAYORV010000018.1:0-10011 GCA_964406515.1 Candidatus Woesearchaeota archaeon
CGTTTACACCGAGTAAACCGAGGTTCGACTCCTCGATGGACCATTTTTACGATGAAAAAAAGAGATGGAAAAAGTTATTGGACAATCAGAAAAATCTTACCAACATTTGTAGGACTCTCTGTTATAGTCGCATTTCCAAGAACTTCAATTTGTATCATTGGATTAAAAACCCTCTTGTATAATCCTCTTTTAAGTATCTGGAATAATCAAATATAAAAAATTTTAAATACATCATTATAATTGTGGAATCAGACATGGCCCAAACCTAATGAAAGTTTCGTAAAAGAAACCTTCGGTGTCTTTTACTGCGCGGTTAGTTTATTGGTAGAATATCTCGTTGCCAACGAGGTGAGCCGAGTTCGATTCTCGGACCGCGCATAATTACTTATTCTTTATTTTAAATTCTGCTTCTTCTGTAGCCTCGCAAGATTCTGCTACAGAATCAACTGCTTTTTCCAAATCTCTTGCAGCATCAATAAATCTCTTTTTCCGATTTCCTTTTGTTATTTCTGCTGCTTCAACAACTTCTTCTTGTGCATCAGTTGTTATTTCTTCAGCTTCTCTAATTCCTTTTTTTGCTTTTGTCACTGCCTTTTTTGCTTCTTTAACTTCTTTCTCAACAGTTTTAGAATTTGCATTTACCATTTCATAAATAGTCTAAATCAATATATAAACTTTAAGTATCTTTCAAAATTCTTTTAAACACCTTTTTCTTATTAATTAAAAGAGCATGATACCAGTATACATACCAATTATCGGAGCATTAGCATTAGCGACAGGAACTATCCTCCAAAGATTTGTTTTACGAAGAAAAAAAATTGATATTAAACTTTATCAAGTCCTGGAATTCTTAGCAATTGTCATTGTTTTGCTCCCCTTTCTTTATTTCTTCTGGAAGCTTGACGCAGAAGCCCTGCAATTAAAAAATATAGTTATCTTTGGTTCTGTTATCATCTTTTCAATAATTGCAAACCTTTTCACATTCTATTCTATGAAAGGGGAAAAAGTAAGCAACTTAGAACCAGCCAAAATCCTTGAACCATTATTAGTGATTATTCTAGCAATAGTCTTCAGTTTCTTTTTTGAAAATTTATATGAGCGAAATTTAAAAGTTGTCATCCCAGCAATTATAGCCGGGGCCGCTCTAATCTTCTCCCACATAAAAAAACACCATCTTTCCTTCAACAAATATTTCTTAGCAGCAATGATTGGAAGTTTCTTCTTTGCACTTGAACTTGTCATCACAAGATTAATTCTAGACTTTTATTCTCCAATCAGTTTCTATTTCCTAAGATCTTCAGCAGTTCTCTTGATTAGTTTAGCCATCTTCAGACCAAAATTAAAACAAGCTAACAAAACAGTTCGTTTACAGATTTTCCTTACAGGATTGGTCTGGGTAGCTTACAGAGTATTGATTTATTATGGTTATCTAAATCTTGGAGTTATCTTCACCACTCTATTAATAATGCTTGGTCCAATTTTCATATACGCCTTTGCCCATATTTTCTTAAAAGAAAAAATAAAATTAAGAAACATCATCGCAGCACTAGTAATAATCGGCTGTATCTTGTACGCAACTCTCGCATAATCCAAGTTTTATAGCCCATTTCTGCAGTAACTATAAAATAACAACACTATAGAAAAGTTTATAAGTATATTAATAATAAAAAATGCATGAAAAAATCTACTAGAAGAGTTGGAGCAGGAATTTTGGCTACTTTGGCGCCTTCTGCACTTGCTATTGCTGAAGGAATCGAAGAAAAATTATATGAAAGTCCTAAGGAAGTTATAAATTTTGATTATCACAGCAAGGTAAGAGATGATACAAATAAGTTTGTTCTTAGGAGTAATGGAACAGTTACAATGTATGATTCTAATTTTAATTATATTATGAATTCAAAAGGAGACTGGTTCCACGATGCAGATAATTCTAAAGATGTTTCAAGAGGAGATGGAAGAATGTTGCCTGAATTTGACGCAACTATTACTAATGCATTTAAACAAGGACTAATAGAGGCAAAAGAAGAGTTAGGAAGAAATTATGCAGAAAATGAAAAACTATTAGAAAAAATCGCTTTAGCAGAAGGAAAATTAAGCAAAACAGAAAATAATGTTACTGATTATATGAATGAAATTCAAAAATTAAAAATAGAACTCAGAGGGTATCAAACACCAAGTGATGAAAAAGAATTTCCTTATGCATCAGGTAATGGAGAAAGATTCCATTCAAAAATCGTATCAAAAAAAGAAGACCATGATATAGTTAATGGAAATACTACAATAATTAATGAAGGATATGTAACTCCAACAGACACATGCAACAGAGAAGAAGTTGCAGATAAAGAAATAGTAATTCAAAAATTAGTTGATGAAGAAGAACCAGTAGCTAAATTAATAGATAAACAAATTCTTGTTGTTGAAGAAAAACTTCCTGAACCACCAATTAATGAAGACATATTAAAAATAATGGTTGAAAAGTATGGGCTTCCCGAATCAGAAGTTCAAGAACCTGTAAAACCAGATTATAATTCAAGACTTGCATTTGTAACAGAAGGATTTGGAGGAAAAGGATTTGGAGTTGGTGGAATTGGAACATCTTGGGAACCATCAGCTAATTTCGGTCTTACTGGAACAATTTTGGGAGGACTTGCTAAAGATAATACATCAGAAATAACAACAGACCCGTCTCCAATTGGGGTTTATGGACATGGTATAACCGAAGAACAAGGTCAAAGAATGATTGGGGGAGCATTAGAATTTGATTTAAGGGCAGATAACGGATTAGGAATATTAATCGGAGGAGAATTCAAATATTGGACTTGGATTGAAAATAATACTGCAGAAATTCTTGGCCCAGATGGAGAAATAAGAAAATCAAATTCAACTTCTACTCCAAAAAATCAAATTTCGGGAGGACCTCGTGTTGGATTAGAATATATAACAAAATCAGGAGCAGGATTCGGAATAATCGCGAGTGTAGACACAGTAAGAAATCAAATTTCTGTTGGGGGAAGAGTCTCACTTAGAAAATCTCAAAATAAACCCAAAAAAGAATAAACAAAATGAAATCATTAAAAATTTTACCAATATTATTAATAGGAATATTTTTGATTAGTTTTGCGAGTGCAACTATTACATGTGATGGGGGATGGGAAGATTCTTTAGATATAATAGATATAGAGATAAATGATGAAGAAAGTATCAATTTCTGGACTTATATCTTTTCATACCCAGAATCTTCAATAACTTCAAACATAAAACTTTATTCTCCAACAGTAGAAGGAATCTTAATTTATAGTTTTCCAGAAGAATCATCATCTGAATATTTTTTAGATAACACTTATACACTCACTCCTGATATGTATACTGGTCCAGGAAATTATGAAATAGTAATATTAGGTTCTGATGAGGTAAGTTCAGACACTCACACTTTAACCCTAACAGTAAATGACGCTGACCCAGACACAACTGCTCCAACAATAACCCTATCAGGAGCTAATCCCCAATACATACTCTTATACGACGCATACACCGAATTAGGAGCTACAGCAACAGATGATGTTGAAGGAGACATAACAAGCTCAATAGTAATTGATTCAAACGCAGTAGACACTTCAACTGAAGGAAGTTATATTGTAACATATAATGTACAAGATTCTTCAGGAAACACAGCAACTCAAGCTACAAGAATAGTAACTGTTGCAGACACAGTTCCAGAAGATACAAATCCCCCAGCAATCACAATAATCAATCCAACAGAGGGAACAACTTATACTTCATCAATGGATTACATTAACTTCTTCATAACAGATGCAAACTTGGATTTCTGTACAGTAAACGATGGAACAGGAGCAGTGACAGTTGCATGTAACTCAGGAGAATTAACTACAGTATCAATGACATCAGTTGAAGGAACAAACACTTGGACAGTTTATGCAATTGATGATTACGGAAACAGCGCAACAACAAGTGTAAATTTCAATGTGAACAGCGGAGGAGTAGATATCACAGCACCAATAATCACAATAATTTCACCAGAAGACGCAGAATACGATGATAACACAATAACATTCCAAGTATTAACAAACGAGGAAGCAACTGTTGAGTTCAGTTTAGATGGAGAATCAAGAATAACAATGAGCAACCCATCAAATAATATATTCAGATACACAATAACAGGACTTTCAAATGGAGACCACGATATTGTATTCTACGCAACAGATGAAACAGATAATGAAGGAACAGAAAATATTAGTTTTAGTATAAACACAGAAGAAGATGAAGACGATGATGATAAAGTTTCATCAACATCTACACCCGAAGAAGATGACGAACAAGCATATTTAGACCAATTCAATCCAAAAACAATCTACTTAAATGATGATGAAGTTGAAGAAGAACTTTCATGGTTCCAAAAACTAATCAGAGCAATAAAAGATTTCTTAAAGAGATTGTTTGGTTTGAAATAAAATGCAAATATACTTTTCTGAAAATACCCCTAAAAATAAAACTGAAGTTTCTCGAGAAGAATTATCTATGAAAATTAAAGGTAAGGAAGTTTATGACCACAAAATTTATGAGATAACTGATGGTAAAAGATTTTTCAAAGTTACAGAAACAAGTATAGACTCTGTAATTAATGATATTTTTAAAAATTCAAAAGAAATTTTAATTACTCCTGATTCTAAAACAAAGAATTAAAAATCCCCGCCCATTCCAGGAGGCATTCCACCACTCTTACCACCTTTATCTTCAGAAGCAATAACATCATCTATCCTCAAAATCATTGTTGCAACTTCACTCGCAGAATTAATCGCCTGACTCTTTAATTCAAACGGCTCAATAATTCTTGCTTCTAACACATTCTCAATCTTATTGTTAAATAAATTCAAACCAGCATTTCTTTCCCCAGCATCGTGCTTTGATTTCAACTCTGTAAGAACATCAATTGGATCCATACCAGCATTCTCTGCAAGAGCTGTAGGAATAAATTCCAGGGCAGAAGCAAACTCTTCTACAGCAAGCTGCTCTCGTCCACTCAAACCCTGTGAAAAATTCCTCAATCTTTTTGCAATCTCCATTTCTATCGCTCCTCCCCCAGGTACAACCAATCCAGATTTCAAAGAAGACACGACATCTCCCAATCCATCTCTCATAGCTCTTTCAATCTCATCTATAACATGATCACTTCCTCCGTGAATCAAAATCGTCACTGCCTTAGGATTCTGACATCCTTCAACATAAGTAAAAAAATCCTCTCCTTTTTTAACTTCTTGAACTATTCGTGATTTACCAAATTCTGAAGAAAAAAGCTCACTTAAATTACTCACAATTTTCCCCCCAGTAGCCTTAGCAAGTTTCTCCATATCACTCTTAGAAACTCTTCTACATGCATAAATACCCTGCTTAGAGAGTAGATATTGTGCAAAGTCGTCTATTCCCTTTTGACAAAAGATAACATTAGCTCCTGTCTCTTTCACCTTATTTATCATATTTTTTATTGTTTTTTCTTCATGACTAATAAAATTCTGCAATTGGTCTGGTGAAGAAATTGAAATCTTTGTATCAATCTCAGGATTCTTTAATTCTAAGGGAAAATCAATCAAAGCAATCTGAGCATTGTTCACAGCAGGCGGCATATCTGCAGAAACTTTCTCTTTATCCAAAACAATTCCTGAAATCAGCTCTGTATCTGAAATACCATCTCCTTTTGTTTTCTCAATTTTAATATCATTCAATTCAACTCTTTCATCATTCTTAATTTGATTAACTGCTTTCACAATTATCTCAGCTAATTTCTCTTTCGACCCCTCTGCGCCCTTGCCAGTCATAGCAGTCATCGCAATCTGCCTCAACACATCATTATCTTCTGGAGTTATCTTTAATGAAATATCTTGCAAAATCTCCTGACATTTCTTAGCAGCCATCTGATATCCTTTGGTTATAACAGTTGGATGAATTTTTTTATCCAAAAGTTTTTCAGCATTCTCCAAAAGTTTCCCTGCAATCATCACAGCAGTTGTAGTCCCATCACCAACCTCGCTCTCCTGAGTCTTTGCAATCTCAACCATCATCTTTGCAGCAGGATGCTCAATTTGCATTTCTTCAAGAATCGTAACTCCATCATTTGTAACAATAATCTCATTAGTCGGAGAAACAAGCATCTTATCCATTCCCTTAGGCCCAAGAGTCGTTTTCACAACTTCTGCCACCATCCTTGCAGCCATAATATTATTTCTTTGAGCATCTTTCCCCATGATTCTTTGGATGTCTTCAGGCATTAGAACAACTGGTTTCTCTGTCATTTTATTTTATTTCCTCCAATTTATATCCTGTTTTTTTCTCAAGTTCTGAAACAGCTTCTTTAATTTTTATTGAATCTTCAGAACGCCTTGCAATTACCACGGCGGCAACAAAACCTCTCTCTTTATTTACACAAATACTAGCATCTAAAACATGCATGCTTATTTCACCATTCTCTAAATCATAGGTCATTGGTTCAAACACAGTATCTATTAATTCATAGATTTTATGATAAAATTCGTCTCTCACATTTTTTTCAACAAGATTATACTTTGCAAACTCATATTCAACTTTCTCTGTCATACAAATCTCCCTCCTCAAACGTATTTAAACATTATTGTGCTCAACTATCTTTTATTCCTATATCTTCAATACTCGTCACTCTTTTCACTAATCTCAACCGCGAATCTAAATTAATAACATATTCAAATCTGCAAAGCACACAATCTAATTACATAAAAACTTATAAATTTAAAGCACCTAATTATAACATGCATAAAATAACTATTTCAGAAGTTATGACAAGAGAACCAGTAACAATAAAACCAGATACAAATCTATTAGAATGCGCCAAAAAAATGGTGAAGAAAAAGGTAGGAAGTCTACTAATTGTGGATAAAAAGAGGCTTGTGGGTTTTATTGCTCAAGAAGATATCCTGTGGGCATTAATAAAGAAATCAAAAGAAGATTTAGCAAATATTAAGGCAATTGAAATCTCACCAAAGAAAATTGCAACGACAAAACCTACAGCAACAATTCAACAAGTTATAGAAAAAATGAAAAAAGTAAGATTTGAGAGACTACCAGTGATAGAAAATAATGAACTTTTGGGAATAGTGACTGCAAAAGATATTTTAAATTTTCATCCTGGATTTTATCCAGAATTAGAAGAATTTGCTAAGGTAAGAGAAGAGACAGATAAACTCAAAAGACTAAAAAAAGTCAGAAACCAAAACATAGGCATATGCGAAGAGTGTGGGAATTCTGATGTGCTCCAAGTGGTTGATGGGAGTCCAATTTGCGAAACATGCAAAAATAAGATATAGAAAAAATATTTAAATGAAATTTACTTCGCTTTAACATGCCAGAGAAAGATACTATATTTTCAAGTAAGATAAAATTTTTAGGAATTTTTTCCTTCAAAGATTTCTACATTTTTTGTAATGACTGGCTCACAGGTGAAACAGAGTTATTCATGTCAGAAACCAAATACAAAGAAAAAATTGAGGGAGATTCAAAAAAGATAAATGTTGAATGGAAAGGTATAAAAAAACTTACAGATTATTTCAGGTTTGATATTAAAATTGAATTCCAATTATTGAAATTAAAAGAAGTTGAAATTCAAGAAGGAAATGCAAAGATAAAGACAAATAAGGGAAGTGTAGAATTAAAAGTTAAAGGAATTCTTGTAAGAGATTATGATGGTAAGTTTGAAAAAACTGCAAGCAAAAAGTTTCTTAGAGGTATTTATGAAAAATGGGTTATTCCTTCAAGAATTGAAGAATTTGAAGAAAAAATAATAACTGAATGTGACGAATTCTTAAATCAAGCTAAAGCATATCTTGACATAGAAGGAAAAAAATAACCCTTATTTAACCGAAATCCTTAAATAGAATTCTCTCCCAATTTGACTATGAAAAAAATATTCATCCTGTTATTGCTATTATTAATCATTCCAAGTGTTTTTGCAATAAATATCAGTATTGAACAAACAAGTTCAGATGAAATAATGATTATTGGGCTGGATGAACCAACCACATTTAATTTAAAAATTACTAATAATGAGATATCAGATAATTTTCTATTTTATACTTTTTTCGGAGCTGGTAGTTCTCCAATAGAAACAGTTCCAATAACTGGGGGCCAAACAAAAGAAGTAGAATTCAAGGTAAATCCTCGTTCAGATCTAACTCAAAGAGGTATGATGCTTTTTAATTTGTTTATTAAAGGTCAAGATGGAACCGAGCAGATAGTTTCACTTGATGTAAAAGTGTTAGGTTTAGAAGATGTATTTAGTGTTGGTTCTGAGGAATTCAACCCAGAATCAAATTCCTTAGAAATATATATCAAAAACAATGTAAACGCAAATTTCGAAAATATGCAAGCAAAATTCAAGTCTCCTTTTTTCAACCTTGAAGAAACCCTTTCATTAACACCATACGAAAAAAAGAATTTTAATATACAACTAAACAAAGAAGATTTCAATAAAATAATGGCTGGGTTTTATACAATTGAAACAAAGGTAACAGTTGATGGTCATGAAACAGATATAGAAGGCATAATAAAATTTTCTGAAAAAGATATCTTAACAACAACAGATAAAACTAAGGGATTTATTATAAGGACAAATACAATAAAAAAATCAAATGAAGGAAATCTTATTTCAGATTCTGAGACAATTATAAAAAAGAATATTATCACAAGGCTATTCACAAGCTTAAATCCTCAACCAGATATCGTTGAAAGACAAGGTTTCACAATTTATTATACTTGGGAAAGACAAGTAAAACCCGGAGAAACCCTAGAAATTACTATAAGAACAAATTGGTTCCTACCTTTATTAGTTATCTTTCTAATTGTATCAATTGTAGTATTAACAAAAAAATTCTCAAAAACAGATTTGGTTTTGAAAAAAAGAGTTTCTTTTGTTCGTGCAAAAGGAGGAGAATTTGCGCTTAAAGTTTCTGTATCTATACACGCTAAAAAATATGTTGAAAAAGTGAATATAATAGATAGATTGCCTGCCTTAGTCAAGGTTCATGAGAGATTTGGAGCAGAAGAACCAACTAGAATTGATGAAAAAGCAAAAAGAATTGAATGGAATTTTGAAAAACTTGAAGCAGGAGAAATACGAAGTATTTCATATATTATCTATTCTAAAATTGGTGTGCTTGGAAAATTTGCTTTGCCGACAGCAACAGCAATTTATGAAAAAGACGGAGATATTCATGAAGCAGAATCAAATAAAACTTTTTTTATGGCAGAACAATTAAAGAAACCAATTCAAGAAGAGTAAAAAAGAATGGTGAATAAATTAAAATATCTTTTTGGAGCTTTATTATTTTCTACACTCTGCCACAATGTTGCATCTGCACCAAGTCTTGAATCAACACCCCCAAACACAATTGAAAAAACAATTGAATATAACGAAAAAGAAATCCAAAATACAGAAACAGCAATTTCTCGAGGAGATTTATCTGTAAATATTTTTCTAGATGAATACAAGGTTGGAGATTTGTTTGATTATTCTGGAAAAATTCAAAATACTCGAGATTCCAAAATTACAATAGATGGTCAGATAAAAGGATTAGAATGGAAACTTTTAAAGGAAAATCAACTATTTGATACTAGGGAATTTAAAGAGAATTTTTCTATAACTTTCAAAAAACACGGTTTTATAGAATTTGATTATGTTAATGATAAATTAAGAATAAAAACTTCAAGCACAATAATAAAATACAATGGTATTAATCGTGAAATTCCATTTATTCCGTTAGTACCGCCCTTTTCTGTCTCTATTGACATCGGCATACCTCTTTATGAATTCACAGAAGCAGGAACCTATATCTCACAACTTCATTCCATATATCTTCTTGACGGAAAAAAATATGAAACAATATTCGAAAGTCAAGAATTTGAAGTTAAAGATAAATGAAAAATCTTAAAAACACATTTCTCATTCTAATTTTACCCTCCATAGCTTAGTGG
>CAYORV010000019.1:0-8237 GCA_964406515.1 Candidatus Woesearchaeota archaeon
ATGCTGAAAACACACGGGCTCCAACCTCAAGAGGTTGATATTTCACTAACCATTTAGTAGCTCCTGTATTAGTAGCCGCACAACTTAGATCAATAGTTCCAGCTGCAACAATTAATGAACTAGCTTGAGCAACTCCAGCTCCTGAAGTTGTTGCTTGCATAGCTGTAGCTAATGTACCAGTAATATGATAAATAGTTCCTTTAGCATCACCTGTAATACTAAGAACTGAACACAAATCAACATCTGCTCCTATTGTAGGATTAGCAATTAATTTAGTGTTATTAGCTTGTGCTTGAATATTTGTAGTAACTTCTCCAACAATATCAAGTAAAAGAATTTTACCAGTTACTGTGAAATAAGGTGTAGCTGTAGTTGCTGGTAAAGTAGCTGCAACTCTTCCTGTATAGAAATCGTTTCCTAACTTACCACCTGCTTGCTCCATAATTACTCCTTTAGTATTAGCAATTTCTAATTCTGCCAAAGTTGGTGCTACTGTAAATCCTTTTGATAAAAGAACTACATCTCCTTTGCTAGCAGTACAAGCTGCTAAAGCCAAAGTGATTGTAGTGTATAATCTTCCTACTCCGTTATTGTCGTGTTTATAAAGTTGTGTAAGTACATCATAGTTTTCGTCTGTTGTAGCCGCTACCATAAATACTTTTCCTGTTGTTAATGGTGTTCCTGCTACTTGCATTGCACCATATCCTGAATTGATGTTATAAGACATATTTTATTTTGTAATAGATCCATCCAACCATCCTAGGGAGACTAGATTATTCTAGCCTCCCATAACCTATTATGTTATTAAATTAAGTTTATGAAGTTGGGCACGACATGATCAATCCTTTAGCTGATACAAAACAAATACCGTATGCCATCCGTTGACCAAAAGACATATTGTCATTTGAGAAATCTGTTCCATTATCCATGTTAGGAGTCTTTAAATTATTAGCTTCCCATTCTCTATAATGTGCCTGTAATTGTCCAGACGATACTATACCCCACCATCTTCGTTTAGTAGAATCATAATTACCATTAGCATCAGTTGCTAATTTAGGTAAAATAACTTGTCTGTAACCAGTATAAGTATTTAAAATACTAGAATTTACTTCATCAACATCACCTGTACTTTCTAAAGCTTTTCTAATATTTCTTCTTGTTTCTGGATCTTTTCCACTAAAAATAATATTGAAGTTCATATCTCTTACTTCTCCAAAATTATTAAAAGTATTAACTGAAGCAATTTGTTCTGCTAAAGTTAAAGCTCCTGTAGCAAATACTGGATCATTTGTAATTCTATTTCTCCAAGTTTCACTTGAATATTTTAAAGTATGTGCTGAATAAACTAAAGCTTTTCCATCTCCTCCTGTATTATCAATAGTTTTACCATTTCTATCTGTATAAGAAGTTTCAGTAGCAAATGAAAAACGATGAGTTAAATCTAATTCTTTTCTTTCTGGACCATAATGTTTTAAAGAAAGCATTTTGTTTACAACATCTTCTTTTTTACCATTGTTATCCATTTCCCAAGTAATATCAATTTCAATAGATCTACGAACCATTGTCATAGTTTTATTGTAACCAACTGCTACTCTTCCTTTAGAACTATTTGCACCTTCGTCTTTATTTTCTGCATAAGTTCCTGTATCAAATTCATCAAATCTCTTAGTATTACCCATTCCTTTTGGTTGTGCTGAACTCATATACAGTTGTTCTGCATTTTTTGGTTCAAATTCTTGTGAAGCGATGAAATCTTTTTCAATCAAATCTACCAATTCTGGTAAAGTTAATTGAGTCAAAAATTCTGTTTGCATATAAAATTTTATTAATTAATTAAAGTTTTTAAGCTAATATTAGCCTAAGAAGTTGCTACGTTGGTTACGCTAGCTAAAGCATTAACTACGAAGATACCTTCTGACGCTGAAATGAATTTGATTAAAGTTACAACATTCTTAGAAGTTGCAGCTTGATTAACTGATTCAGCATTTGAAAGATCCATGGTAGTTCCCTCTAAAGCTGCTGTTAAAGTTCCATCAACATCATCACATCTTACTTGATCACCTGCTCGTAACATATCTACAGAAATATCTCCAGCTGTAGAATACAAATCATCAGTAGCTGTAATTTCACCATTCATAATTCCATAATGAGCTCCTGAAGTAGCATCAGCTGGAATTAAAGCACCTGAACCATTTGCATATAACAAATCTCCATTTGCATAAAGATTAGAAATAGCATTAGTCATAGTAACCAAATTTGGTTTACCTGTTTCTCGTCTAAACATAATTTTTTAAAATTAAAATTGTTAATTAAATATTCTCCTTAAGTTTTTTGGGCGGAGTATCTCTCCGTGAAGAATGTTATCGTTGGACTCTGATAACTAGAGATTATTGGTGATAATATTTTATTATCACCAATGTATCTTTATTTATCACTATTAGCCATTTTCTCGTTAATGTCTTTTAATGTTATATCTTCAGCATATTTACCCCAAAGATTTTTATTTGCAATATCTTTAGATTTCTCAATAGAAGCTATAGTTCCATTATATGCCCAAGTAATAGCTTGTAACATTAATTCATTTATTAAACTAACCTCACATTCTAATATATTATTTTTATATAATAATTTAGTCATCTTCATTGAAGTTTCTTGCACAATTATAGCCATTTTGTTTTTATCTTCGTCGCTAGTCGGCATATCACCAAGTCTTATATCTGATTGTGCTACAATTTTCAATAAATCCTTAGCTAATTTAGAATGTTTTAATGGGATTGAATTTTTTTCTTCAGTCATATTATTAAATGTTTAAAAAATTAATATCAAGATTTATTTCTTTCCCATTTGGTAATTGAACATCGACAGTTTCAATAATATTAGTTACAAACAATTTAGCTCTTTTCCCATTATTCAATATTTTCATATTATCATCCAAAGTAGGTTCGGCTGCAGTTTTACCAGTTGGTTGTTTATTTTCTTTAGAATTTATTTTCAATATTTTTACAGTAATTTCCTTGGAGTTATTCGCAAAAAAGGAACAATCAATTTTTTTAACAGTTTCAGTTCCTGTCTCTAAATTCAATAATATAATCTCTTGCATTATTTTATCTTCTCTCCTATTTTTATCATATTCTAACCAAGTACCTTTTTCTTTATTAACTCCTATACAAAGCTTATCTTCAAACTCTCTCATTCTCATTGTATGATCTTTTACCTCATCGTCTTCAGTAATATATTCATCGTCCTCAAGCTGTTTTTTCATATCATCCATGTCTTTTTGCATCTGCTCTAACAAGCTTTTTGGTACTTCTACTTTTTCTTCCTCGCTTATTGGTTTTTTAATATCTTGTGTCATATATTTATTTCTTTACATATTTAATTACTCCATTTACAATTTTTGCCTCCATACCTACTGGAGCCATATTTTGCATAGCTTCTAATCCTTTGCTCGACTTTGCAAAAGAGTCTTTAACTTCTTTCTTAGGAAATGAACCTCCAACTCCAGCACCTATTGATTGCTTTACATTATCAACCTTACTATCAGGGAAAGCCTTCTGAACAGCTATTTGAAAATTTTCATCGAAATTATTATCCACAGCTTGAAGTTTATCCAAAAAGTGTTTAACAAGTTTTTTTTCCTCTCCATCAAAAGAGGCTAAAGCTTCTTCTTCTCTAGTACTGGACATCTCATTTTTAATACCTTCCTGTACTGCTTTATTAACATCTTCTGAAGTTAAATTCACTGCACCTGTAATTAAATCTCCGTTCTCATCAAATTCCTTTCCGTTTGCTTTTGCATCCTTTTCTAATGCTTTGTATTTTGCTTTGAATTTAGCAAAATTTGAATTAGCTAAATCTTCTGCAACATCAAGAATATTATCTTCTTCGCCAAGTTTTAATGTTGTTCTTAATTTTGAAAGTTCTTCTTTCCTGTCTTTGTTTTTATCTGATCCTTTTTGAAGTCCTTCGACTTCTTCTTTGGTATAGACTTCTTTTTCTGTTCCGTCTTCCAAAGTAACCATTTCTGGCATAGTTTTTTTGTACACTTTATGTTCACTAAGTCTTGCAAGCCCCTAGCCAGCTGAAAGTGTAATTAATTTTTAAATTTGTATGATACTTCTTTAGAAGTGTCATAAATATCATAATGCGCTATGAATATTGTTTCTAGTTGCCTTTTCAGTTGCATCTGGATTTTCTATTCTGCTGGCTCTCTCTTTCAATAATTGTAAACCATTGATTGTCATTCTTATATCTTTAACTTCATCAAAGTCTTTCGAATTCATTGCTATAAACCCTATCATTCCTGCTATTAATTCCTTACTCTCATTCTTTACAAATTCACTTTTCAAAAATTCCTGTGCTAGTCTATAATAATTTCTTCTTTCATTTACCGGTAATGATTGATAATCGTAGTAAGTTAAGCCTTCTCCAATAACATCAGTAACAACTCTTTCTGATGTAGACATATCTAATAAATCTTCGTAGTCTTTTCTTATCATTAAATTAGCCTGCTTTGCGTTATTAATTATAACTGCCTGCTCCTTTAATTTTTTATTTGTTTTAAATATCATATATTATTGTTTAGCTGTTTCTGTTAATGATGGTCTTTGTTTTGCTCCCCTTGCTCCTTCAGTCATTTGTGAACCTACCAATGATCTTGCTCCAGCAACTTGTTTAGATAATTCATTTTGTTCATCCGTTGGTTGCTGATTATTAGTTTGTTGATTATTTTCTTCTTGAAAGAAATCTTTAACTTGCCATCTATATTCAAATTCATCAACAATCTTATTAGAATTAATTTGTCTTCCAGTAATTTGTCCAATAGCTACTGCTTGATCTAACTCATCTTTAAACATTATCCTATTTAATGCAGAACCTTCTCTTCTTTGTTGAGTTACAACAATATGCCAAAATACATTAATATGTGATAACATTTTTAAATTAATCGCTCGAAATCTTGTAGGTCTTCCTGCTTTTTCCTCTGCCCGTTCAAATTCAAATACAGCCTCTTTTTCTACTCGCTCCATCGGTCTATCTGTAAACTGAATAATCTTTTTACCCCTCTTCCCATCAGAAAACATTGCATTACTATTCGTAAACTTATTAAATACGTCTTGAATAACTTCAGTACCTGGATTTAAATGTTTTTTAACTGGTGATGTAAAATTTTCTAATATATTATAAATCCTTAAATATGGAGCATCTCTCTTCGCTCTCATATAAGCCGCTACGATATGACCTAAATTTTTAATAGCATTCGTTTGTAATTGTTGTATTTCAGTTGCAGTCTGTTCACCATTACTTTCAATTCCTTCTCCTAAACTTCCTACTCCAATAAATCTTTCAGTCTCTTTATCAATAAGATTGTGCATATTAAACTCTGCTTGCGTAATTCCTTTATTGTCTGGATTTATCAAAAACACATCTTCCTTATCAATACCTTGTGTAACAGCACCTTCTTGAAACACATCTCTTGAAATATTCTTTCCAGAATCTGAACTTATACCCAATGCAGGCTCAATAGCTTGTCTGAATTTCTTAACTAAATTTCTCATTATCTCATCTTTTAAAGCTTGAAGAGTCTTAGCAGATGCAACTGGTGATTTTCCATACGCAGAATCAGTATCATTTTCTTTAATAGTAGTCATATTAAATGTATACATTCTATTCGGCAACACTTCATACCATAAAGGAGTACTTTCTTCCATCATTCCTACACCATTCAAAATAACATAATATTCATTATTAACTGGATCAATAATCCTAACCTCTTCAACCATATTATCTCTAACTTCATTCATTCTATAATAGTCTGGTGCATTCTGATCGTTCTGTGTTCCCGGTTTAACATGTTCCCAGCGTGACCAATTTCCGTAAATCTGTTTAGTTGCAGTATATGATCGTTGTGAATATACAACGATATAAGGTTGATCAGTTTGAAAATTCCTTGCTGGAATTTGCATATCTCCTAAATAAACTCTTAATCCACTTATTAATACCTTTCTTGCTTTATGATGAATTTTTTGTTTTGAGCTTGATTTTAAATCTTTCTTATAACCATCTGGACTCATTTTTACTGGATTTCTATAATTAAATATCCTATATTCATCAACTTCCTCAAAGAAAGAAGCCCGCTGTGTAATCGTTTCTCTCAACCATGATTGCCAAAAATCATCATCCTTTTCCATGTCATTCGTCCTTTTAACAATATCCATCATATCTTGACCCAAATTCTTTAATTCATTATCAGCATCGTCATAAGCTAAAGCTTCCGCCTCTAAATTCATTGAAAGAACTTCGTTAGAGAGAACTTCGAGCTTCTTTTCAGTAGTTCCAGTAACAATCCTAATCTCATCATCATTAATCTTCGGTCGAAGATACGTCATTGCAGCCAACTTATTAGTATAATAATCCTGTTCATAAGTCATATCATCAAATTCTTGATAAGTCTGATCACGTTGTTCTTTAGCATCTTTACACATTTGAATAAATAACCCGTGTCTCTTTTGTTGTTCCGGAGTGTATATAAGAGTAGGAGTGTTAGATTTATTTTCTAACTCCTCTTTGTTTTTAAGTATTGGTGAATTTTTAGATAATTTCATATTTATATTACTGAATTTAGATTATTTGATGTTCTTTTAATAGATGTGGGATTATTATTAGATTGCTCTTCTGCTGTTTTTCTCTGTCTATTAGTAAATGTTTTAACTTCCATACCTGAATATGGATTTAAAAATGTAAGCATTAAAGCATCAAATGTATCCGGTGATCTTCTATATTTCTTCCTAAGATCTTTCTTAGGCATAATCTGAATTTTGCCTCGTGCATTTCTACGATATGGAATAAAAGTTGCTTCATCTCTCCATATAGGATCTCTATAAAGTTCAAAACCTGACTTTAATACTTTTCTTAATGTCCAAAATGCTTCTGCTCGGCGATTAAGATATAATGCTTTATTTTTATCCTTCTTACAGGCATCCCCTACATTCAACGAATTTATATGAAAATTTTCCTTAGCTAATTCAACTGATGAATCATTTCCTACTCCAAATCCATCAAGCCAAATGTTTTCTGGTCTTACCTTATGTATATCAGCTAATGTTCTTGTCCTATTCGCTATAGTAAATTTATCCGATGTTTTTTCCTTTAAAGCTATTACTGCTTTAAACTGATCTCTTACGATCCATACAGTTTCATCAGTTCCTCCTCCTGCTGGATCTATCCCCATGATAGTAGTTCCTATCCAATTATCTCTTATTTTTTTCTGAAGAGGAAAATCTATCTCTTTTATATCTTCCTTGTGGATAAGTGGTGCATATCCATCATCATCAGCAGCATCTTCTTTTGGAAATTGACCAAGAACACGAATTTTATACTCATCAGAATTTTCTCCATGCTGATCAATAATATCTTGATTATAATCCTCTCTAACAATTGGGCTATCTATATTAGAAAACTGAAATCTCTGCCACCTCTTCTTTAGTTTGGGGTGATTATGGGAGTCATAAAAATAACCATTTAAATTTGTTGGATTGGAAAATAACATTACTAATATGTCTTTTTCAGTAAGTGAACCTTCCATAGTATTAAATACTTCACTCATAACGCCTGATGCTTCGTCAGCAAGCACCATAACATGTTCTCCATGAACTCCAGCTAAAGAAGTTGTATTATCTTTCTTGGCTGTCTTTGCACTGGCAAACCAACTTGCTGGCTCCTCAGTCATCCTAATATAAGTAGATTGACAATCGAATTTACCCTGCCAACCTTCTGGCATCCTTTTAATCCAGATAGATATTTCTTTCCAAAGAACATCGAATAACTGTCTTGATGTTGGTGCTGTACACGCAATCTGTGAATTATGAAAGCAGAATAGCCTCCATATTACAGTTAAACTAGTCATACAAGACTTACCTATACCATGCCCTGACGATGTAGTGATTCTTTTAGATGCTTTATTAGCTATTGCAGCTTCTAAACCTAAAAAAATCGCCCATTGTTGCCATGTCAAATGTAAACCTTTTATAAATGGTTCAAACCATTCTGATTGAAATTTGTCAAACTCGTTGTTTTCTATTAAAATATTTGCGGCTGTTTTAAACTCTGGTTTTAGTGGTTGTGGAGTTATATTCCACATATCTTCTATAAATGCGAGAGGTGATTTACGCCATTGCGGTAGTTTTTGTTCTAGTAGTAATTGTTCTTGTGATTTTATTGTTTGTTGAGACATGGCAGTC
>CAYORV010000020.1:0-7789 GCA_964406515.1 Candidatus Woesearchaeota archaeon
TTACCAAAAACATTAACTTTCTTATTCATAATTTTTCTCATCTTTTCTTAAACCTCCTTATAGCTATATTGTAATTATCCCCTAAAGGATAATGAACATTAGAATAATCCGAACTAGAATGACAACTATTGTTACCTATCATAACTAAATTAAAATAACTTCGGTTAAAAACATTATTGTCCTAGAGATATAGGTTATTTGTCATCCCTGAAACTTGATGAAAAACCATAAAAAACAAATTATATATCTAATCATAATTAAATTTATAAAGATAAATCTAATCATTTTATTACAATGTTATATGTTGCCGCAAGAAATGATGATACTTACATAACAGAAAATCAAACTTCAGCTTCAAAATTATCAAAATTATCAATAATACCAATGGGCAATAAAGGGATTTCTATGGGAGATGTTATTGCTTATTTTAAATTTCAAATTCCAGATAAAAAAGTAGTTCTCACCCCCCATAATACATTCCGTGATGCAGTAAAAGTTTCAGATGCTTCTCTTTTAGAGAATTATCTCAATGAAGCGACTGAAATGCTTCAACTTGGAGAGTTTGACCCAGAAAGAGTAAAATGGGATGAACAAAGAGAAGCAAACCAAAGAGCATTAGATTCACTTGTTAAAAAATAAATAATTATTCTGTTTTATCTTCTAAAGATTCTGTTAAACCTTCTAATTTTTGTCATTTTAATCCAAATCCCACGTATCTATATCAAATTTTGAATGAATGGGATGGTCAAGAATCTCATTTGATGTGGTCAGAAATCTCACTGCATCTCCGTAACCCTCCATATAAGCTTTTTTCTCTTCTTCAGATTTATAATTTGCAACAGTTTCTTTCCCTCTTTTTCTTTCTTCTTCTAGTAGTTTTTCTCCCCTGTCCATAGCGTCAAATCAAGATATTCTCCCTTAAAAGTATTATTGTCGTAAAAAGAATACGTTATTACTGAAAATTAATTAAGATTTTTTTCACAGAAATATTTAAAAGAACAAGAGGATAATTATCAAAATGAATTTAAAACAAATTATCCAAACAGGATTCTTTATTGGCGGATTATCCCTAGCAGTTAATGCATTTGCTGAAACTCCCCCAAAAGTTCACGCAAACGAATTAATCTCACTCCAGTTTACTGAACAAGAAAACATATTAAATCTTGGGTATGATACCAATCAAGATAGAGTTGAAGATGTAATGTTGAAGTATAAAACAGAGACACCCCACGATGGAAGTTTATATGATTTTTATCTAATGGATTATGCAGTAGATTTAAACAAAGACAAGAGATTTGACGATAATGAATGGTTTGGAAATTTAGGATATTTAGAGATGTTTAAAGAGGGAAAAGAGAATTTACTCGAAGTTGACCCAAATGGATTATTGTTTATAGATGGATTCTTCCCTCTAGATTTCTCAACATCTAAAAAAACAATAACCTTTGAATATGAAAAATATGAATCATTTTTTGATTCTTTTTTAGAAATTGGTGAGGGTTTCGTAATCAAGGAGGACTCTCCTGGTGGTGAAAGATACGCATACGCAGTAGATTCCCACCATATCAATAAAATGTGGCCCTCACAACACGTGGCAAATGTCCATTTAGATTCTTATGCAATTGACAAAAACAACGATTTGGAATTTAGTAGTGATGAATGGGTTGAATATAACCAAAAGAAAGACAAGAAATAAATAACAGAAAATAAAATGAACTTAAAACAAATTATCCAAACAGGATTCTTTATTGGCGGATTAGCTCTTGCGGTTAATGGGTTTGCAGATGCAAACTTGCCAAAAGTACATGCAAATCAGTTAAAATCTGTTTGGTATAATCCTGAGAGCATCTCGCCAGAAACTCCGATAAAAAATCTTTTGCATCTTGGATATGATACTAATCAGGATAATCAGCCTGATATAGCATTTAAGTATGAACTATCTAAACTATCGGCTTTTGATTGGGAAGAAAAGACTGATTTGGTAGAATATGCTGTTGACAAAAACAAAGATGGGGAATTTAGTGAGGATGAATGGGTTAAATATAAACCGGCAAAAGAAGAATCAGATTTTAATGGTAAAAAAAGAGATTTACTAAAAATAAATCCAGAGAGGTTAGTAACTCATGTTTGGAATTTACCATGCAAGGACAATTTTTCAAATAATGCACTTGATCTTGGATATGATATTAATGCAGATGGTTTAGAGGATTCAAGATTTTTTTATAGTGTGTTGGGTAATTCTAGTCAGGATAATAATGCTCCTCCTTGGATTGAGGATGTTCCTCACTGGGTTCATCAAACAATCACTCCTACAGAAAATATGGAAGCTGTAGCCAATTTAGTTTCTTATATAATTGATCAGGATTTTGATGGGTTCGATGAGAATGAATGGTCTCAGCATATACCAAAAGAAGAACAACCAAAGAAATAATGGAGAATAAAAAATGAACTTAAAACAAATCGTCAAAAAAGGATTGATTGTTGGAGGATTACTTGTGGCACTTAGCGGGTTTGCAGATGCAAACTTTCCGAAAGTGAGTGCAGATGAGTTAAAATCTTTTAATCGAGATATTAATGGTGATTATGTTTCTCTAGGGTATGATATTAATCAGGACAATCATGAAGATGTAAAATTCCGTTATTTCATATACCCTGTAGAAGATAATAAAGATTATACACTGGCTTATACAGAATTAGATTCATATGCTGTTGACAAAAATAAAGACGGAGAATTTAGTGATGATGAATGGTTTGAACCCAGATTTTCATCAGAAGAAGAGGTACAACAAGAGTCTGTAAAAGGAAAATTACCTAAGATTCACCCCTTTGACTTAATGTGTTATGAAACCAATAGACAAAATAATGAATCAAATCTTTTTCTTGGATATGATGCTGATTTTGATGGTTTCGAAGAATTAATATTTTATTACGGGTTAGAAAGTGAAAGGTTTACAACTTTGTATGATTATGCAGTTGACAAAAACAACGATTTGGAATTTAGTGATGATGAATGGATTGGATATTAATAACCAAAAAAACAATTCATCTATGATTTCCTAATCACATCGATTTAAAAGAATTATTGTTATTACTGATTATTGATGAATCATCTCAAATACATTAACATTATAAACCTCTTTCCTTCCTTTATTTTCATGTTATACATATTTTCCCAAGGCGAATCAGCTTATTTTACAGAAGACGAAAAAACAGCATTAAAACTTGCAACAGGACATGAAGATGAATTAATTAAAAGAAAAGATTCTTCTCTGACCGACCTTGTTGCTTATTTTGGAATGTATGTAAGGGAAAAAGACACGCCGATTGGAGAAATGCAAGTAACTTCTGCTAGCGATATTGTAATGGGATTTATGATGTTTCGTGGAGAAGCAGAAGTTAAATTTACAAAACATCCGACAATAAAAAAAGCATTTAAGGTGCATAAAAGAGGAGCTCTTGAAGATTATCTCGGAAAACTTGACTCAATTTCCCAATTAGATACTTCTAATCCAGAAAGAATAGAATGGGAAACAAAGATGTCGTCTTATCGCAAAATGCTTGAAAGTCTCTTTTAATCATGCCATTCTACTAATTTCCCTTTTCCATCTCTTAAAAACAAACTGCCACCAGAATCTGTTAAGTCAAGTTCGAAGTTAGCTTTCTCAAATGGGTTAAGTATCTGCTCATCAAAAATAAATTTCTTTCTCCCCTCACCATGCATATCCCAATTACTTATATCACAATCAAATTCACAATTATTCACAATACCCTTTGAGTCAATAGAAATACATCCACTACATTTATCCAAAGATTTCTCACACAAATTTATATTCTTTTTAATACAGCTTTCCCAAGCATCTACTAAATCATTAGAATATTTATCTTCACCAGAATAAAAATAATAATTTGCAAACCCCTCTTCAACCATTTCTAAATTCACATTTGCATTATCCCTATAAACATAAGCTAACAATCTATTATACTTATCATATTTCGGAATCCCAAACTCTAACTCAACCTCTTTTCCCAAAATCACCATCTCCAAAAATTTCTTGGCCTCTTCATAATATCTCTCTCCTCTTTCAGGAGAATTAATTCCGAGCAATCTAACAGATTCTCCCCCTACAACAATTGTATCACCATCAATAACTCTCTCAACTTTTACATATTCCCTATCTTCAAAAAAAGTTTTAACTCCTGCATCAAGAAAACGATAATTTAGTATAAAGAGGACCAACATCAAAAGGATTAATAAAAATATCTGTTTTTTTCTATCCATATCTATTTACAGTAAACATTTTAAATAAAGATTTGTGTGATTCGGTATGGAAAAAGGTGATGAAAATTTAATGATAGATATGCTGGATTCTAAACAAAGGAAAGAGTTTAAGAGATTAATAAAATTGGATGATGCAGTGTTCGTGGCAGGTTCTAAGAGGTCGTATAGATTTATGAAAAAGATGCAGGGACATATAGAAGCATCTCGGAATTATACGATTCCCATAAAAAATTATTCTGTAAGTTATTTTGGAAACACAGAAACACAAATAAAAGGGGGGGAAACCAGTCTTAGAGGAAAAGATATTTATTTTCTTCCTGATATTACTAGAAGGGCAAATGATTGGTTCGCAGAAATAGAATTAGTTTCAGATTCACTTTGGCGTTCTTCAATAAATAGTCTCACCCTTCTTTTAACAGATGTTTGTTATGATACGCAAGATACAAAAGAAGAACCACATGTTCCAATTTCAGCAAGAGTGATGGCAGATAAAATTACCAAGATTGCAAGTCCAAATGGAATAGTCACAATAGATCCACATTTTAGGCAATTTGACGCTTTGTTTGATAAAAAAACTCAGGTTTGTGTTTTAGAAAGTTGGCCGGCAGTTGTTAGACATATCCGAAAGACTGGTTCAGTCCCTTTAGAAAATCTTGTTTTAGTTTCAACAGATATAGGCGATGTTAGGAGAACCTTAAAGCAAAAACAAGGATTAGGCATAACAACAAAAATGGGATTGATTTACAAGGAAAAAGAACTTACGGGAGAGAGAAAGATAATTAATACAGAATTTATAGGGGATGTTGAAGGGAAAGATGTTCTTCTTGTGGATGATATGATTCGTTCAGGAAAAACAAATTCAAATGCGGTTAATTTAGTTAAACAATATGGTGCTGAAAGAGTTTGGACTTATGCAGCTCACCCCTGGTTTACAGATTCTAGGAAAAAAAGACAACTTATCGAATCTTGCGATGGAGTGTTAGCCAGCAATAGCCATCTCCACACATATCTGAAGGGTGTCGAATTAGTCGATCTTAGTTGGATTTTTGCAGAGGCAGCTTATAGAATTCAAACCGATGAATCTGTTTCTAGTTTGTTTAGGTTAGAGAATAATAAATAATTAATCAGTCCTCTCATAACACTCGTCTTTAGGATTTAGTGGTGTAGATGTATCATCAATTATCAGTTCACATATACTTCTATTATTGGTTGATATTGCAACCTCTCTATAACATTTGTTTCTTATACGAATTTCAATTACATTCTCACAAATACTAGCATCCCATGTTTGTTCTGCAACATTAACATAACATATTTCCTGTAAATCACTATCAGATATCTCAACACAAATATCCTCATTTTCTGTTTGTTCTGCAACCCAGAAATAACATTTTTCTCTCAAATCACTATCGTCTACATTCTCACAAATATCAGAATCACCTGTGTGTTCTGCAACATGAATATAACATTTGTTTTTATGATTACTATCATAAACTATTTTCTCGCAAATTTTAACATCACTATTTGCTATTGCAAGGTCAATATAACAACCAGCCTGTTCTTCACTATCAGTTATTTCTTCACAAGGTATTGGTTCTGGTTCTGGTTCAATATAAGGAATCTCATCTTCTGTAATATCAAAATCACTTTTATATTTCTTAAAATAAGCATCAACTAAACCCTCTACAAATTTATTGCCTGCTCCTGGCTTGCCACCTGATGCAATTAAATAAACATTCTTTGTCCATGCCAATATCCCTCCCTCACCAATATTAAGTACCCTCTCTCCCTTATATTCTTCTAGACTAAATGGCCCTTCATCAATTCCTCTAGCCAAAATCCATCTAAGAGAATTTCTTACATCTTCTTTTTTATCAAATTCACAAACCATTACCATGCCAGTAGAATATTCAGCTGCACAACATTTTATTGTTCCTACATTTGTTCCATCTTCTAAATGCACTGGAACTTGTGTGTGCTCATCTTCACCATATCCAGATTGAATATATTCATTATCTCCAATGTCTTTTTCTATGAGTAATTTAGAACACTCTGTGGGTTTTTCCTCGTCATCCCCTCCGAATAGTTTTTTGAACCATTCAAGGAACCTGTTCCATACATTACTACTCACACATCCTCCATTAATACACAAATTAGTTTGGCATTCAAAATTGTTTTCGCATACTTCGTTATCTCCAAATTGATTTGCGAACGCATTATTTGTATCTAAACAATAACCTCCATCTTTTCTATAACCATAAGGGTAACATTTATCTTCTAATTCACAACCATTGCAAGAATAAAATATTTCGTCGTCCTTATCTTCTTCTGGACAAGATGCACATTCACCTCCGCACATCCTGATTTTGTCTTCGCATTCTTTTTTAGGTTCACATTCTCCCATTCCACATTCCCCATACTCAAATCCAATTTCTGTCGTGTCTTCAACAGAACCACAAGAACTTGTTTCTTTTGTATAAACCTTAAACCTAATTTTTGTAACTCCTCCACCTGGCTTTTCTGCTACCATAGTGTGGATAAAATATCCTTCATTGTCTGTTTGTTCTAACCCAGGAGTGTGCCATCTGTCATCATACATCATAGCATAAAAAGCATAATTAGGGAGCCGATTTTCCCCTGCATCAAAAACTTCTATCATAATCCTAACTTCATCTCCAAGTTTATAACTTCCTTTATTAAATGTTATTTTTATTTCACCTGCACATATTACAGGTTCATCGGCAGGGCAATTTTCCCTGGCAGACATTTCACAAACCCATCCCTCGTTCACACATTCGCATTCTGGGATATGTGTTCCATCGTCGCAAATATAATATTTCACATCCCCATCTTCACATTCTTTGTCAGGTTCATCAAATTCTATACATTCACAACCACAACTTCCTTCCACAGCCCCCTCCGGACAATATAAAGTACAAAAAGCTTCACAACAATCTCTATCACACACTTCATCTTCTTGACAAATGCCATCCCCACAAATTTCTTCTTCTACTGGGGATGTCTCAGTTCCATTAGTTATATTTTCAGTAGTTCTTCCAGTAATTTTACTCCAAACATTTTCAAATAAACCAGCAGATACAAAACTAACAGAAATCAACAATAGGGATATTACCATTAAAGTGAATACTACACCACCTTTTTTCATGTTTATATTAAGATATAACTATTTATTAAATTATCTAAACAATCTGCATCTCAAATCCTAATCTTCATCAACTACTTCTGGTTCATCAGGCTCTTCAGCATCATCTCCATCTGTGCTTGTTCCACTTGTGTCTGGTTCTGGTTCTATTCCTCCAACTTCAGGAGTTATATCTCCATCATCTCCTGTATCACCTACGATTCCTTGTGGTCCTGGGTCCACTCCACCTAAATCATCATCTCCATTATCAACATCGTCTCCATCAACATCTATCTTAATATCCCAAGTCAAGCCATCATCACCATCTACATCCATTGCTGGATGATCTACAACCCAGTTTTGAATAT
>CAYORV010000021.1:0-6278 GCA_964406515.1 Candidatus Woesearchaeota archaeon
TCAAAAAAACGCCTAGTGAATTAAAAGTTAATGAAATAACTTGTGAAAGAAACAACATAGGAGAACTAACTTGTTTTATTAGACTAACTGGATGTAACCTAAAATGTAATCGATGCAACGAACCTAATGCTTTAGTTTCTGGAGTAAACATGAGTTTGAAAGAAATTATTGAAAAAGTAAAAGAATGTCCTACAAAAAAAGTCTGTGTTACAGGAGGTGAACCGTTACTTCAAATTAAAGTCGTTGAAGAACTTGTAAGCCTCCTGTTTAAGGAAAAGAAAGATATTTTATTAGAAACAAACGGAACAATTAATTGGACGGGTCATGCAGCTTTAAAGCTTGCTGACATTAAACTTGATTTGAAAGCGCCTTCTAGTGGAATGGAGAAGTTTAATAATTATGATTTAATAAAAACTCTCAGAAGAACAGATAAGATTTCTGTTGTTGTTCAAGATAAAAGAGATTATGATTTTGTTGAATCGATTCTAAATTTTTATAAGCCTGTTTGTGAAGTTGTTGCAATTCCTTGTGGAGGAGTGTATGCTAGAAACTTGTGGCGTTGGGCTGAGAAAGAAGATAGAGTAAGGCTTGAACTTGGGTTAAAGCGAGTGGTGTTTGGTTTATGAGTGAAGACATGGATAAATTTGTAGAAGATACAGTTGGAGTAGAAATCAAAATTCCCCCAGTAGTACTCGTGCCTATTGAAAAATTAAAAGTAGATGGTAAAAACCCGAACAGGATGACTCCTAAGCAAAAGAAAGCTTTGAAGGAAGGTATAAAGAAATTTGGGTTTATTGTTCCAATAATTACTAACAAAGATTATTTAGTAGCTGATGGTCAGAATAGACTTGAAGTTGCAGGAGAGCTTGAGTATAAGGAAGTACCAGTTATTGCTTTACAAGTAAGCGAAGTTGATAGGCGTATGCTTCGCCAAATTTTAAATAAGCTTAGAGGAGAACATGATGAAGAGCTTGATAAGGAAGAGTTTAAATTTCTTTTAATGGAAAACAAGTTTGAGGAATTTCAAGAACTTTTAGGCAGTGATGACAAGAATTTAGTACAGTTTATTGCTTCGGTAGAAAAAGAAGGCTTGGGAGAAGATGACTTAGATATGACAAAAGCTCTGGCCACTACAAAATACAAAGTAAAAACTGGGGATGTCTGGGAACTAGGACAACACAAATTACTATGTGGAGACTGCACAAAAGAACAAGACATTTCAAAATTAATGGGAGACGAGAAAGCTAAACTATGTTTCAGTAGCCCACCATATAACATGGCTGGAGGTTTATATCAAAATTATGGAGACAACCTAGAGTCGGAAAAATTCATAGAGTTTAACTTACAAGCCGTAAGTAAGATAGAACCATTTTTAGAAGGCTTTTTGATGTGGAACCTAAGTTACAATAAGAACGCAAAATGGGAGTTTATGGAAATATTTTTGAAAATAATTAAAGACACAAAGTTTGATTTCTTAGAACTTATTGTGTGGGATAAAAAACACGGGATGCCAATAACTTCAAAAAAGAACCTCACTAGGCAGTATGAAGACATCTTGCTTGTTTCAGACCCAGATACCATAAAAAATGATTTAGAAATGATGTTCTTGGGAGAAACCAAAACAAAAACTTGGTTCAACAAAAAAACTATGAGAGGAATAACAAACTTGTGGAGAATAGGCACAAACAACACACAAATAGAAAACTTAAAAGCTTGCTTCCCAGTAGAACTACCAAAAAGAGGAATAATATTAACAACACAACCAGAAGACATTGTAATAGACATATTTGGAGGCAGTGGAACCACACTAATTGCTTGTGAACAACTTGACAGAAAGTGTTTTATGATGGAAATAGATCCAGTTTATTGTAGTGTAATAATAGAACGATGGGAAAATGTTACTGGGCTTAAAGCAACAAAGGTGAACTAACTTGGCTAGAAGTGCTAATGAAAGAGCAACAGCTTTTCACTTGTATTGTGAAGGTGTAGCTCAAGAAAGAATAGCGTTAGCAATTAACGCAGGCCCGAGGACGATTGCGACTTGGATTAAAAAGTATGATTGGAAGAAAAGCAGAGATGAGCTTGCACCAATTATCAAGGAGAATAGCAAGAACAACAAGGAGAAACTTAATGATGATTTGTTAAGGAGTATTAAGAAAGTGTGGGCTGGGCTAGTTAATGATAACAAAGCTAATGCGAGTGCGAGAGATGTTATTGAGACTATTAAGCTTGAGAGGCTTATTGAAGGAGAGTCTACTGAAAATATTATTGTTAAGTCGGAGATAGTGGATGATTTTGATGAATTATATAGAGAAGCAAGAAGATTACGAGAAAATAAGAAGACAACTCCCGTTAATAATGAGTGATAATCAAGGTATTAGAGATACTTGTATCAAGCTTTTTAGAGATGATCGCGGAGAACCGTTAGAAATTACTGATTATCAGGCGGAGATTATTTCTAGTATTTTTTTTAAGTCGCCTAAAAGAGTTGTTTGTGCTGCGACTACGCGTGCAGGAAAGTCGTTAGCTGTGTCGCTTGCTATTGTTTTACTAGCTACTTTTGTTAAAGGAGAAAAGATTAGGTTGATTGCTCCGACGTTGGATCACACGAAAATAGTAATGGGTTATGTGATTCAGCATACTTTTGATTCTGAGGTTTGTGCTAATCAGTTGAGGAGTGATATGAAAGGAATGGGAGCAGAACGGTTAAAAAAAGAGTTAACTAAACATAAATTGACTTTAAAGAATGGTTCGGAGATTATGGCGATTACAGCAAACTTGAGTGCGAAAGGTCGTAGTCTTATGGGTTGGGGAGGCTCTTGTATTATTGTAGATGAAGGTGAACAGATTCCTCTAGAAATAATGCAGAATAATGTTATGAGAATGCTTGGGGATGATTCTGATTCGAACATTTTTATTATTGGAAATCCTGTTGCGCATGGTTATATGTGGGAGAAGTCTACGGATCCTAATTGGACGTTTATGAGAGTTAATTGGCAGGATTGTGTTAGAGAACAAAGGCTTACTAAAGAATTTGTTATGGAGAGGAAAGGTGAGATGAATTCTATGGCGTTTCAAATAATGTATGATGCTGATTGGCCGCCTGAGTTAGAGGATCAGTTGTTTATTCAGGAGGATTTAGAAAACATTTCAAGACCGTTAAGTGAGGAAGAAGTAGAGTTATTAAAGACTAGTCCGGATGAAAAAAGACTTGGTTGTGATATTGCGCGGTTTGGAATGGATTTTACTGTGTTACAACCGGCATGGAGGTATGGGGATAAATGGTTTTTTCCTGGGCCTAAGGTGTTTGAGAAAAAAGATTTGATGGGGACTGTTGGAGAAATAGTGGCTTGGCATAAACTAGAAGCTTTTGATAAAATAAATATTGATGACTCGGGACTTGGTGGGGGTGTGACTGACCGGTTAAAAGAAATTGAAGATGTAAAGACTAAGGTGTTTGCTTTTATTGCTGGAGAGTCTCCGCATAAGCTTAAACGAAAACTTACTAAGAGAGAGGAGGAAGATAATAAACAATTCCTTAATAAAAAAGCTTGGCAGTATAGATTGTTTGAAGGTTTGGCTAGAAAGAACTTGGTTAGAGTTATTCCTAATAATTATTCTTCGAAACTCTTGGGTGAACTTCGTAAAATGCGTTATGAGTTTACTTCTAATGGAAAGTTAAAGGTTGTTGATCCGGAGTCGAAGTCTCCTGATTTTGCTGATGCTGCTTGTTATTCTTTGTTTATTGGTCAGAAGTTTGTGTTTGGTTTTGCTTAGGTGTTTAGCGATAAGATTATTAAGGAGAAAGGACTCTATGTTAAGTATATAATTGCCCCAAGGTAGTACCACGAGAGATTCATTTTGACCGATGATGGGCTCTCAACCTGGCAGGAAGTAGTTACCTGTCAGGAATATGTTTATGGCCGTAAAAAAAAAGAATAGCAAGTATGTTATTAGTCCAAGTTTTTTAGAAGAAATGTTGGATGGAAAAATCGAAGATAAAGCTTATCCGCCTAGGCAAATTGCTACAGCTGAACAATCGTATCAGAACGCTGGGCCTAATGGTGTTTGGGGAAAACCTTTTGGAAGCGTTGGGATTGGTTCGGCTGCAAGTTTTACTGACAATGTTTATAAGGCAGTAATTCCTGCGTTTTTATACAAACCTGCTTTTGGTTTTCCGTTAAATAAGGATATTCCGAATATTCGTAGGCTTTCAAAGACTCCTTATGTGGCAATGATTACGAACACTATTTGTAATGAGATAGCTTCGTTGGATTGGGATGTTGTTCCGCGTGATGGAGAGAAAGATATTCCGGATGAAATTATTGAGCAGACAAAGAATTGGTTTTATAATCCTAATAGAAATGATGAGAGTCTTGACCATATTTTGAGAGCTTTGACTAGAGATTTAATTGAGGTTGATGCGGGGCTTATTGTTAAGGTTCATAATCTTAAAGGAGAGTTTCTTGAAATGTATGCGCGTGACGGTGGGACGTTTACTAAGAATCCTGATATTTATGGAATCATGCCGGACGAGAAAGCTTATTATCAATATGGTTGGTTAACTGGTGCTAGGCCTATTCCGTTTAATCGTGAAGAGATTGTTTATTTTATGCAGAATCCTAGGACTGAGAGTATTTATGGTTTGAGTAATGTAGAAGTGTTAAATGATGTGTTACAATTGTTGTTGTATGGTATTGATTCTAACTTAGAGTATTTTAGTGATAATAATATTCCTAAAGGTATTTTTCAAATGATTGGAGCTAATGCTGATGAAGTTAAGGCTTTTCAGGATTCTTGGAGTGAACAGTTAAAGAAAAAAGATAGTGCTGGTAATTGGAGGAAGTATTTCCATAAAATGCCGATAGTGAATAGTGAAGGTAATTTTGTTAGAGTAGGTTTTAGTAATGTTGAGTTAGAGTTGATTCAGCAACAGGAATGGTTTACTAAGCTTGTTTGGTCTTGTTTTAATATTAGTCCTAGCGAGCTTGGTTTTACTGAGAATTCTAATAAGGCTACTGAGTTTGGACAGAATAAGGTAGTGATAAGAAAATTGTTAAAGCCTCTTGTTCAACTTATAGAGTATAATTTTAATACTGAGGTAGTGAATAGTTTGCCTTGGATTAAAGGAAAGTATGAGGATAGAGTTTTTTTTACTTTTGATAAGTATGATTTGCAGGAAGATTTGGCTAAAAGGAATTTGTTTTGGGGCGATATAAAGAACGGTTTAAGAACTGTGAACGAGGTTAGAGAAGAGATTGATTTGGAACCTATTGAAGGTGGGGATGAGTTAAAGAAACCTAGTAGTGCTTTTGGTGCTGCTGAAGGTGTGCAAGGTTTGTTAGACGAGTATGGGAATAATTCTAAAAAAAAAGATGAAGTTAAGGCATTGACTACTTTTAGTCCTTTGACTCCTAGAGAGTTTGAAGAAATGAGTGATCCTAGTTTTTTGAAGAACAAGATTGTTAGTGAGTTAGATGAGATTGAAGCGGTTATAAAAAGTTTTTTGAAGAAAGAAGCTGGGCGACAAACTCTTGGACAAGTAAAAGCTATTGATACTAATTTTATTAAACGAATAACTGAATTACTTTCTCTTAGTAAATTAAAGGCGGCTGTTGATGGCATGGTTAAGGCTAATTTTTTTAAAGGACTTGAAAGTGTAGAAGAAAAACTTGATAGGAATTTCTTGCCTAACCAGAGTGCGATTAATTTTATTCAAGATTATACGTTTGATAACGTGAAAGGAATGAATGAAGAATTAAGAAACGATTTGAGACAAGAATTGCAACGTGGTTTGATGAATGGAGAAGGAGTTCCTGCGTTAAGTAAAAGAGTTTCTAGTGTAATGAAAGTTGGAAAGGTTCGTGCTGATGCTATTGCTAGAACAGAATCTAATAGAGCAGAAACAGCTGGGTCTATTGATGCTATGCGTCAATCTGGATTAAAAGTAAATAAGACTGTTCTTGCTACAATAGACGATAGGACTTCTGCTATTTGTAAGTATTTGAATGGAAAAACAATTGGTTTAAACGAAAAATTTGTTTATAAAGGAGAGAAGTTTGATCATAATCCTTTTCATGTAAATTGTCGTAGTACTTTGACTTATGAAGTAATTGAATAATTTTTTAAAATTAAGTAAAAAGCGATAAACTTATTAATAACTTAGTGCTTATAATTAAGCAGTATGCCACTACAAAAAAAATATGACAAGCTTCGCACAAAGATGTGCAAGCAATACGGAGAAACAAAAGGAAATAAATTATTCACGGCTTATTGTA
>CAYORV010000022.1:0-5502 GCA_964406515.1 Candidatus Woesearchaeota archaeon
TGAATTATCAAAAGCTAAACTTGGAGTTAATAATAAAAATAATATTAAAATAAAGATTAAACGTTTCATAAATATAATAAGTGAGTTCATATTATATTTTTATCCATAATGTTGCTTGAAATATATTGAATAATAAAATAAAAAAAATGAAAAACCAATAACTACCGCGAAAAATCCACTAATTTGCATTGGTCTAATTCCAACCTTTGTTTCTTTAATAAGTTTTGATATAATTCAATCATAGTTTCACACATTAAGTTTTTACTTTCAGTATTAAGTGTGTCATCATTTTGAAATACATTATTCATTTTTACTATTGTTCCCATTTTATAACCTGTCATAATTTTTTAACTCCTTTCAACCAATCCTCATACGTTAATATATAACGTCTTTGTATTTCACTAATTGAGTATGATTCTTTCTTGTCTAAGTCTTTAAGCTCTTTAGAATTTAATACTCCTTGTATTATATATTGTTTATCATGTACTACTACAAATATTATATCTATACTATTTTTACACAAGTAAGACACTTGATTTTTATTCTTAAATATATACCTACCTTGCCTTATATTGTTTTCATTACTACATAATAATAAATGTGTACTCTTAATTTCTACTTCTTGTTTTTTAACAAGTATATCAATTTCATTATTAATTCTTTTAACATTTAATTCTTCTTGACAAAGTTTATTAATAACCCAATCCTCTACAACTTCACCTTGTTCAAACGTTTCTCTTGACATTTTTTTAACTCTTTTATTTTTTCTCTCTCAGTTGCCGAACAAAACAAACACAAGTTTAATCTTGTTCGATCCTTCTTTGTTACATACCAATGATATAACCTACAACCACAAATACAACATTTATTCATTATTGTTCAATCCATAATAATATAAAATAAAAAAAATATATGAACAAAGCAATATGGTGTGTTAGTGCATAATCAGATTACTTTAAGGGAGTAACTAAGATATTAACACACCATACGTTATTATTCATACATAAATTGTTTATATTAATTGCTGTGGCACAAAAGCTTTTCGACCTTCATAACCTTCAAAAGCAGTACCAATAACTTTTTCAACATATAATATATTCTTATCCTTCAAGTGATCAATTATTTCATTCCAAGTCTTTAATTTCTTACACTCAGGGAATACTGCTTCAATATCTCTCAGATATTTTGCAAACCCTGATTTATCAGGTATTAAACTTGCTTCAACCGTCTTTGGCATTCTGATATAGTTGTGTAATCTCTTTGTCTTACTAGATTTTATCTTATCAATAATGACCTTACTTGTTGGTTCAAATACCATATGCAAGTTTGTGAACTCATCTTTTTCACCTTTATTCATGGTTTCTAATTTACTAGATTCCAATTTCCCGTTAAACCTTTCAATAGGTTCAGTTTCTTTATATTCTACCATTTTGCTTACCTTTTTTTTGTTTTTTCTCAACTTTCTTGAGTGTGATCTTTTTGTATATATCATTTATTTCTGCTTGTTGTACACATAGTTTTATATTAATATTTTCTGTATTATTTTTAATTAATTCTTCAACTTCATACCATAAACAAGTATCTTTATGTTTATAATCAATATCAAATTTTCTTATTATTAACCATAGTAGAAAACAAAGGAATACTGAAACACCAAATGATAATGTAACCATTCTTAAATCTACACATCCAATACATAAATCAGATCTAACCCATGAATGGCTAGACCAACTATTTATTTCAATGAAAAATACAAATAGTATACTAGTTTTAATTAAATCCTGTTTACTATTTAATTCTTTTAATAATCTAAAATTCCATGTCATAATTCTCACTTTTTTATATTTAATAACTTCAATTTATCCTCTTTAATTGCTTTTATTTCAAAACATAAATCCCCCTGATAATCTATACCAATTACAAGTTTATCAATTATACCTTCTACTTTTTGATCCATTTCTGTTTTCACAAATTTTCTTATATAATTTATAAATTTCATATATTTTTCTGATCCATTCTCAAGTTTAAATTCTATAACGTGTTTTATTTTGTTTTCTTTTAATTTATTCATATTTTTCACTTCTCAGTATTTAATATATCTGTTATTACTTGTATATTCATTTCTAGTGAATTTTCTATGAATTCTCTTTCATTACCGTTCAAGTGTATTGATCCTGAAAGCCTATTTAATACTTTCTTTTTTACTCTAGATAACAAATCCTTTTTCAATATTAACGCTTGATGTTCCATACTTACCATATAAAATATATTCAGATATTATAGTTTATAATACCTTCACATAATTTATTTTCTAGTAGTCGTCAATACAGTATAATCAATATTTGGCTCAGGTGCAGTATGATACTTCTTTGATTTCTTCTTTTTTTCTTCAACCTTCTTTTTTTGTGCCTCAGTTGGTTTTTTATTCTTATTCAATTTACGTTCTAACTTCTTAATCTCTTTTTCGTCTAAATTAATCATCCTAGTTCTTAAACCTCTCGCTCTTGAAGTAGCTTTTTTCTTTGTAGTATACTTACCACGTGTACCACTACTTAGTAATGGTGCATAACTCTTACCACTTTTTGATCGTACTATATGACCAAATATTAATTCATTACCAATATTAAAATTGACTTGTTTTACTACTTCACCTTTTTTTATTTTCGTTCCCATTTTTACAAACTCTCTAATGTTCCTGAATATGCAAGACGCTTTTTATCACGTTCTTTTATTAAATCTGTTGTTATTATACCAGATTGTTTAAATTCATTAACTTGTTTTTCAATCCATGAAATACTGCGTTCAATAATACGGCTAATCTCATAATATTTATAAGTTCCTTCAAGCCATAGATCAAACAGTTTTCTTTTAGCGTTATCATTATCTTTTACATAAGTCATTATGATTTTTTCAACAATTTCAATATCTTTTTCAGTTACTACCTTATGATTATCAAGACTTGCTTGTGCTAATACTACACGTTCAAGTATTTGTGCTTGTTTGATAAGGCTTGTACTCATTTGATGTATGTATATAGTCTTTGCTAATGCAAGGATCATTTTACGTATTGGTTTAGTAATCTTGGGTATCCCTTCATATATCTTTTTTAGTTTTGGATACACTAACTCACTACGTTCTTGAATAGTCAAATATAATTCTTCTTGTTCAACCATTGTTAACGAATAAAAAACTTTTAATAAACGATTACCAAACGTGTTTTCAATAAGTTTTTCTTCATTCTTTTGAAACGATCTTTGAGTAATACACAAGATCATATTACAACCATTCTTACCAACATTAATACATTCAATCTTTTTCATTTTCTGAGTCATACGATCTGAATACTCATAATATCCTTCACTCAATACTTCAGCAAGTCCATTAATTAATCTTTGTTGTGTACGTTCTGCCTTACTACTCAATAATAATGTCATATCGTTTATGATCCAAGTCTTATCCTGTAATACGCCGTCACTATCCATACCACAAAGTGAATGGATAGTAAAATCAGAACCAAGCCACTTAACATACTTATCCCAATTTGGTTTGATATCCTCAACAAGCGGTGTACTCTTACCTTGCTGACTTGGTGCTACTACTAAAACGGGAAACGGTCTTTTAATAATCTGACTTATCACCGCCAAATTATTGATATAAGTTATATCACCCGTTTTTTTACCCCATCTACGCCAATAATAATCTAAAAGTAGTAAACTATTCTGTGTCATCAATCTAACTCTTGACGTATTCCCAAGATATCAATTAATATATCCTCATAAGAAGGCGTACATAACACAGTAGTCCTACTTATTTGCTGTTTTTTCAACCACAAAGCAAACTTCTTTGTAATCCTCATTGATGTATACTTATCTTTAAACTTCATTTTTTACCCTCTTTTAATTCTCTAATCTCTTTTTTTAATTTCTCATTAGTAATGTGTTGTAATGTATCATTTAGGTTTAATGAGTTGTTATCTTTCATTAACCCAACTACTGTATCAATTACTGTTTTTAATTCTTCATTATTCATTTTTTAGTTCACCTAAAATTTTAATCATATTCTTATTAGCTTGGTTCTTTTGTTCTGTTAATATTAATATTGGTTTCTTATATTCGTCTAACATCATGTTCGGTATTACTATAATATTTAATAATTCATTACCATTTGTTAAATCAATTATATCTTGTAATTCGTCACTTGCTTGTTCTTTTGACATAATCAAAAACTCAAGTCGCTTTCTTGAACAACGTGACGTAATCTTTTTTGAAGCATGATGTAAATTTAACTTACTATCATGCTTTCTTATCTCACGATTAATACTATTCTTCAACATTAACAACGTTGATAACTTAATATTCACACAATTCACGTTTTACGCCTCTCATGTTCTACAATCCCAATATCATAAACTTGACGCCAATAAGTAACGTTTTGTCCTGAAGTAGTTATAAATGATAATAATTCTTGATCATTCATTTTCATACATTTTTCTTTTAATCCTTTCAAGTCTTCAAAATTCATTTTCAATCACCAATTCTAATTGTTTATAGTAATCACTTAGTTGTTCTATGTTCTGATTTATTACAATATCTACTATATCTCTATGTCTTTTAGTTTCATAACTAACTAATTTAATACTTTTTTCAGTTCTTTCATAAGAATGTTCATTCATTCCACAATACAATTCACGATTTGCATATATACTAATTTTCATAAATATTTTCACCTTTGTTTCTTAAGTTTCTTAATTTTATAGCTATCCTATCCTGTTCTTCACTAATCAATTGTTCAATATGTTGTTCTTCTGCAACATCTTTATCATGCACATAATCACTCATTTTTCATTCCCTCTTTTTTTATTTTTGATGTTGGTATACTTATTTGTAAATTTATTAACCATTTTCTATGTTGACTTGTTTTTCTAATATTGCTTTCATCACCATGTATATAGTTTGTAAACAAATCTAAATTAAACCATTTTCCTATTTTCATTTTTCATTCCCTCACTTTTTATAATTACTATCTTTATAATTACTATCTGAATAATACCCAACCAAATACCCTGCAAGTATAATCTCTTTACTAGATTTACATAACCTAAGCATACTTTCAAGTACAAGATTCACGCTATTAAATTCTACCGCTTGTTTAATTACATTATCTAAAATAAATTGTCCTCTATCTTCAGTTATCCCTAAAAACTCATGTAATGACATTTTTTTCATAATTTATTCCTCTTTATATCATATTTATTATCATAAAAAGCCCTATTATACCAATTATTATCATACCAAAAAACCAAAATTTAATGCCAAAATCAGCAAAAATATAATCTAACATATCATTTATTCTGGCTATCATAAGATATTATGAACAATTATACTTTATAATACTATGCATACACGATATATCATGTATGCACACCACATTTTACATGATTGTTAATATTGGGTAATACTATTAGAACGTTTCTAACTCACTTCTTTTTTTTCATTTTTTTTT
>CAYORV010000023.1:0-3752 GCA_964406515.1 Candidatus Woesearchaeota archaeon
TGTATTTGATGAAATAGAAATAGAAATAGAAGTAGAAAACGATAATAATGATTATAAAATTGAAGATATCACAATCGGATGGGGCCTTTACAATGAAGACACAGAAGAATGGTATATTGACGATGAAGAAAATGATTTCAACCTTAAAGATGGAGAAAAAGAAAGTGTTTTCTTAACACTTAATTTAGATGATGATATTGATGAACTTGCTGAATATTCTGATGATTATGTATTATATGTTTGGGCTAATGCAGTATTAGATGATGGTACAGAAAAAGCACTTTGCACAAGCTTATCAGAAGTAGTTACAATAATGGATGAAAGTGATTTTATAATCTTAAATAATATTCAATATACAGAAACAGCTTCTTGTGGAAGCCAAGTTCAAATAACAGCAGATGTTTGGAACATTGGTTCTGAAGTTCAAGAAGAAGTTTATATCTTGATTGAAAGTGAAGAATTCGGAACTCAAAGAGTAGATCTTGAAGAAATAGATGAATATGAAGACGAAGAAATAAACTTCCTTTTAGATATACCTCAAGATACAGAAGAAGGACAATATATGTTCTACCTAAGTGTTTATGATGAATATGGAGATATATATGAAAATGATAATGAAGATAAATCAAGATTCCCAATTCAATTAACAGTTGAAGGAAATTGCATTAACGAACCTAAAGCAACAATTTCTGCAGACTTAGAATCTGAAGCAAAAGCAGGAAGAGATTTAGTAGTTAAAGCAACAATCGTTAATACAGGTGTAGGAACAAGCACATTTGATGTTAGTGTTGATGGCTACAATAGTTGGGCATCTTTCACAAGCATAGATTCAGAAAGCATTGTTTTAGAAGCAGGAGAATCAGCAGAAGTTTTAATAACACTAAACGTAAACTCAGGTATTTCAGGTAACCAAGATTTCAATATAATCTTAGCAGAAGGTCAAAATATTAAAACTCAACCTGTTGCAGTTATGATTGAAAAAGGATTTGGATTAACTGGTGGAATTTTCTCAGAAGGAAACTGGCCAATCTGGACAATCGGAGCAATAAACGTTGTTTTAATCTTCGTAATAATCTTGGTAGCTTTGAAAGTTGCTAAGAAACAATAATTTTTTATTCTTTTTACTTCCTAAAAATCTTCTTATAAATTTTCTCACCAAACTTATATTCTTTTTCTACTTTTACAATTATCATTCCTAGTAAATAACCGATTAGGCTTCCAGCAATCACATCACTTAAGAAATGAAGCCCAAAATAAACTCTTGAGAATGCAATCAACACAGCAAAAATAATCCAGAAATACTTTAGTTTCTTAAACTGTTTTGAGAGGATAGGAATCGCGCAAAAAACCAACATGGCATGAAATGAAGGAAAAGCGAAATTCCACGTCAAATGGCTTGCTTTCTCTAAAATAGGCAACACAGAAACAAGATCTAATTGAAATGGCCTTGGCCTTTGAATAATTTTCTTTAATATAAAACCAACCACAATAGACAGTCCAAAAGTAACCCATAATGGAACAATCCACTTTCTTTTACGCTCTCCCCATAAAAACAAACTTGTGAGAAAAAAGAAGATGATTATAGAAGAACTAATAAAAGTCAATCCTAGAAAAAAATCATTTAAAATATCATTTCTCAAAAGAGAAACCCCCTGAACAATCTCAGAATCAAAATAAAAACTAACAATTGCAACAAATAAGATCAATAAACCCAAAACAATTCTCCCTCTTTTATTCATTATCTTATAAACATTAAATTATTTAAATACATTTCCACTCTTCCTCTTATGAAAAAAGAGTCGAAGAACATTTTAAGCATCTTTATTAGATACCTTATTTTAATATTGGTCGGCATCCCAAACCTCTGGATTTTTTATTTAATCTTCACTCCCTTAACTGTCTACCCTGTATTTTTTATTTTGAACTTATTTTTTGAAGCATCTTTATTTGGAAATTTAATACTTTTAAATAAATCTTTCCCAATAGAAATAATCAAAGCATGTGTAGCAGGTTCAGCATATTACTTACTTTTAATTCTTAATCTTTCAATTCCAATGGAAATCAAAAAAAGAGTAAAAATGCTCTTATTTTCCTTCTCAAGTTTACTTTTGTTAAATATATTAAGGATTTTACTCCTAAGTTTATTATTTGCTTCAGGAGCCTCTTCTTTTGATATAACACATAAATTATTCTGGTATCTTGGAAGCACAATTTTTGTAGTTGGAATTTGGTTTGCAGGAATTAAAATCTTTAAGGTCAAGGAAATTCCATTTTATTCAGATTTGAAAAAATTAGGATTTTTAAAAAAGACTAAGAAATCCAAGCGTTCCAAAAAGAATAAGTAATCCAGCAATTAATACTCCTATAGAAATAGCTAAGATACTTTTTTTTCTATCTAAATCTACTGCCCAAGATAAAAGACATCCGGTCCAGGCACCAGTTCCAGGTAAAGGAACCGCAACAAAAGCTACCAACGCTAAAAAACCCAAAACAGAATATTTCTTTTCAAATTTATCAACCTTTTTTTGAAATTTTTCCATATACTTTTCAAACAATTTTCGATAAGGTTTAAACTTCAAAAATAGATTATGAATATGATCTAAAAAATAAAATATAAAAAAGATTATAAGAACATTTAATAAAATAATCAAGGAAAAAATTAACCAAACAGGAATATTATTATCCATTGCATATAAAATTGCAATAGGTAATCCGACTCTTAATTCTGTTACAGGCATTATTGTAAGAAGCATAGCCCAAATAAGTCTTAAATCCATTCTATTATAAATTCTGATTAACTCGGATAAGGAGTTCTACCATATATTTCTCTGTGACTTCAAGAATTTCACAACCATTTACATTCAGATTATAACAGGAAGGACCAAATTGTTCTATGGTTGTTTCATCTGCTGGTTGCAATCGTAAAAAAGTATATTTTCCATCAGGATCACATTGAGCAGTTTCATCTTGCATTACCTCAACCCCCATAACATTCAGTAAATTTATTAAATTAGCAACAGCAATAATACCATCTCCATCGCAATGAAATTCTTCCACAAAATCAAAAACCACAAGTTCTTCATAATTAAAGTCTCCTTCAATTGGAATGTTCTCTAATTTTCTAGGATCATTTCTAATATAAAAATTATAATCTGCTATTGTGGCTTTCCCAGTTATTTGGTCATTCATTCTTACTGGGAGAGATGTTTGGTAGAATATTAATTCTCCTTCTTTAATAACCTCAAAATCAAGCCCCTCATATTTGAAATGTCTTACAGAACCAATAAAAAGAAAAACCATCAAAAAGATTATCACTAAAAATCCAATAAAAAGAAAAATATTCTTTAGTTGTCTGTTTTCTGTTTTTTCAGTATTTTCTGGTTTCTCAACCACATTTTCTTCTTTCTCTTCCTTATCCTCTTCAAGATCAGATTCTTCACTTACTTCCTCTTTTTTCTCCTCAGGAGCAGGCTCTTCACTTTCTTCTTTCACTTCTTCTGTTTTTTCTTCACTATCTTCTCCAGAGTTTTCTTCTTTCTCTTCCTTATTCTCTTCAAGATTAGGTTCTTCATTCACTTCTTCTTTATCTTCCTCTTTATCAATTCCTTCTTCTTTATCCTCTTCATCCATTTCATAAAACCCTCTTTCAACTTTATAAGTTTTATTGTAATTTAAAGGAGATGTCATAAGAAGAACTTTTGTTCTTTATCAGCCTTGAGCCTAATTTAAAGGAGATGTCATAAGAAGAACCT
>CAYORV010000023.1:3852-5093 GCA_964406515.1 Candidatus Woesearchaeota archaeon
TTGTTCTTTATCAGCCTTGAGCCTAATTTAAAGGAGATGTCATAAGAAGAACCTTTGTTCTTTATCAGCCTTGAGCCTAATTTAAAGGAGATGTCATAAGAAGAACCTTGGTTCTTTTTATATTCCAATTATATTTAACAAAAATCCATCAGTAATTTCAGCTAAATCTTCAAGTTTTCCTTTTATAAATACACAATTGTCTTCTTGCATTACACTAGTTGTTTCTGCTTCTTGAATAATTATAAAATTATCTTCGCAAGTTTTTGTTACACGTTCTTCATCCTCGCATTCTTCTCCATCTAAACAAGCCAAGGTCATTCTCAACACAATAGAATTTTGATCAACAAGGTTCCTATAAATTTCACTGGAAGATTCTATATCATCTGAAGAAATATAAAGGGGTTTTCCAGAATAATCATTTAATAAATTTAAATCAGAATCAATCTCTCCAATTTCATTAGGATTATATCTAAAGGAAAATTCAAGATTGCCAATTTCAACAAACCAATATCCACTTTCTTCCACAAATTCATGCCCGTTATAGATTATTTTATTTTGTTTAATGCTCTTTCCTCCAAGACCATATCCAACAATACTTAAAGACAAAAGTAAAATCATTGCAACACCAACAATCAACTGGTTTCTTTTCTGTTTCTTCTCGTGTTTTCTCTTGGAAGTTATCTTTCTCATAAAAGAAATTATTCAAAGGAGTATAAAAACTTTTTCTCATAGCTCTCGCCGAGGTTATTGGTGAGGGATTTCGCGAAGGACAATTTGAATATCAATACCGAGCGACAAATTTAAATGGGAAATAACGGCCTTTCAATAGCCGAGCTAAGAATTAAAAAAAAAAGAAAAATAAAAAAATAAAAAATTTATTTAACTAACCTGAAGAGTTGCTTCTGTTCCAGAAGTTCCGATGTATTTCTTACTAGCTGTTGTATCTACAGTATTAGTTCTCAAGTATGTAACCGCATTCATTGTGTCTGCAGTTTCATAACCAGCAACTAATAATGCAATCTTACCAGTTGTATAAGCATCACCAAAGCTTTGGATCAAGAATTGTCCTGCTCCAACACCTGTTGCAGTTGTAAAATCAGCTTCACATTTAGCTCCTCCTAACAATGTAGCAGCAGCCGAATTAATACAGCTTCCTCCAACAACAATCAAGTTCTTTGAACTCATAGAACTTACCTCAGTATCTTTCACAAGGATTTCTCCTAATGAAGAACCACCAGTCA
>CAYORV010000024.1:0-4735 GCA_964406515.1 Candidatus Woesearchaeota archaeon
CATATCTTCACCAAGTTTAGGCTCTAGAATATCCTTTGTTTTATATTCAGGCTTTCCAGTTACAACTTTCCCCTCTTCGGTTGTAGTATAAAACTCCTTGCCTTGCTTATCTATATCTTTAGTTAATTCTTCATAATTATTTATATCTTCAAATGTTTTTTGTTTCTTTTCAGGAGTTTTATCTCTCTCTAGCTCTCTAAGTTTACTGTATTTTTTATATATTGAGTCTAACTCTTCTTCTAGGGCTTTAATCTTACTCTTAAATTCTCCTATGTTTTGCTTTGCTTTTTTATAATCAATTCCCTTGCGTTCAATTTTTGTTCTTTCAGTTTTAATTTGTTTTGTACTCTCAGTGATTCTTTTTGTATGGTAATCTACCGAGTCATCATTCTTCTGTTCTATGGCTTTCTCTAGATATTCCTTTGATGAAGATAGACTCTCTTCAAGGTCAATAATAGCCTTTACCCTTCTACTAATAAAAGCTTGTCTAGATTCAGTTATTCTAATTTCATTTTTAATCTTTAGGGTTTCTACATCTTCTTTTGCTCTTAATTTAAGTGCTGGATCAGTTATCAATTCAAACTTCTCTGACTCAAAATCTATATCTGAAACATCTACGGAATTGCCCTTATAACTCCAAACACTCTTTAGCCTTGAAGCTTTTTCTTCTAGTTTCTGGAAAATAAAGACATCATTTGAGTTTTCTACTAATGGATAATGTACCCTTATTTTATCCCAATAACTTCCTTGCCTCCATGCACGCCCCTCTATTTGTAATAAGTCGGTAGGATTCCATGGTAACCGGAGTATATGTAAATCAGTAGAGTATTTTTGCAAGTCTATACCCTCTTTAGCTGTTGGGCTTGCGAATAAAACCTTAACCTTCCCATTCTGGAAATTTGCTTGGATTCTTTCTTTTTGAGCCGAAGCACCACTATCTAAAATTGCTACTTGATCATCAGTATATCCCAAGTGTTTAACCAAGTAGTCTTTCATTGGTCTAAAAATCTCTATTCCTTTTTCTGCATAAACAATCTGACTAGCGTATAAATTTTGTTTTTTAACCTTTTTAATAGCTTCTACTGTGTATTTTAACTTTGGGCTATTTTTGATTATGCTCTCCGGAGTTATTTCTCCACTATGGTATCTGCTTAAATGGGGAGATAATCCTATTTTCTGTAATTCATCAATAGCTTTTAGCGTTCCAGCATCTCTATCAGAAAATAGTTCTTGAGCCTTATTTGATAGTATCAACTGTTCTCCGGTCATTTTAATCTTCTTTACCATCTGGATTTTCTTTGGTCTAACAATGCCAGCTTCTTCTCCTGTTCTAAAATCAATATACTCTGTAACAAGTTTCTGTAATTGTTGTAGGTTTTGGAACTTTCTAACTTGATCAATGTTTTCTAGAGTACCATTAGCCTTAACTCCTAACTTAGATTCTATTTCTACAAACTTTGTAATGAAATCATTTATATTACTTATACCTAAACCTTCTAACCTACTTTTAGCAACCAATGATAGCATTGAATAAATCTCAATAGGAGAATTTGTAAACGGAGTAGCTGTTAGCAGAAAAACATTTCTACCATTGAATTTATTTAAGATATACTGTGTCCCAACATACATTTTTAATCCTCGCTCAGATGACGACCCCTTTAGGGAACTATACTCGTTTGCCTTCCCGCTTTTTTGTGCCTTAGCATTGGTAAAGATATTTTTATATCTATGGGCCTCATCAATAGTTATATGATCAATCCCTAAATCTTCAATGTTTATCCCTTTTTTACCTTTCATCATTATTCCCATAAGTTCCTTCGATTTTTCTTTCTCCATTTCAGTAGCCCTAACACTTGTTTTACCGGGAGAATAAGTTGCATCTTCTAATTGAGATAATATTTTATCATAAGTATCCTCTGTATATCCTAACCCTGAAAATCCCTCTCCGGTCATTACTGTTATACTTCCGTCCTCTATGGTTAAATCTTTAAGATCGCCTTTGTATTTTAATGCACCACCCAAATTATCAAGTAGGTTTATTTTTACATTAGGCAACGCTTCTGAAATATCTTCAATCCATTTTGATTTTATTGATTTTGGAACAACAATAAGTGGTCTTTTAGCCCAACCCCTTTTCATCACCTCTGAAATAGCCCCAATCGCTGTTAATGTTTTACCAACTCCAACATCATAAGCTACAATCCCAGTACCTTTGTTTACTAAGAATGAAATACCTTCTTTTTGAATTGGTTTTAACTCTAAAGGCTTTCCATAAAACTTGCTAGCTAGAGAAACCTTAACTGGATATTTAGAATAGTCCGGTCTTACATACGAATTATATCTTTCATTAAACACATCTTCTATTTTAACTTTAATCCTTTTTGGAATAGTTTCTCTGTAAAATTTGTAAAATAGCTTGTTGCCAACATCTCTTCTCTTTCTTCTATTCTCTGCATTTTCTTCTTTCGAGCCACCTCTTTCTGGAATACCTGAAATATAATTATTTATGCTATAACTACTAATCCCTTCAAATACCTCATACGGTAATTCTCGAACCCATACTAAAAAGTGATCTGTTATTGGAGCGATAGCTCCGTCCTTAACAGAATACTTAATATCTCTTTGTGCCATTGTATCTAGTGGGCTTAATTTAAGGCTCTTGATAGTTACTTTCTCTGGCTTAACCTTTACCAATCCCTTCTTCTGCTTACTATATAGTTCTTCTGTCATATTCTTTTTATCCGCTTCAATCGCATTTAACTTCTCATAAATATCACCACTATAATAATTAAAATTACTGTAATACTTACCTTTATAATAATTTGCATATTGTTCATTTCCACTATTGATAGTACCCTCCTTAATTGATCCGTCCTCTAAGGTGTTGTTATACAACGATAGTTCCTCCTTACTAATTCTCTCACCCTGTATAAATTCTTTTAGTTTTCCCTTTTTAACACTTTGTATAATGTGTGGAGTTTTTTCTAGTCTTTGTGGAGCACTAGAATTCTCAAATTCCTTTTTGCCTTTTCTCTTTTTATATGTTTCTGGACTAGCTACCTTGGCTTTAGTTTCGGTTTCAATCTTTTTTACTCTTTCTTTTTTAGTAACATTCTCTATACCCTTTATTGCCTCGATCTCACTATCAACTTCATTAACAACTTCAATCTCTGCTTCTTCGATACCCTCTATTTTGTCAATTTCAGTTTTAATATCTCCCTCAATATATGTTTCTTGTTTGCCATAACGATTTTTCCTTATTTTAATTTCTCCTAAAACTCTTTGAGGATTCTCTTTAAAATATATACCATTACTCATTACCAAAGCATTTGTGCCAATCGCCGCAGGGCTTGTTTCATCTTCCCTTCTCAGAATAATAATATCAGTACCAACTTTAGTATTCTTAAAAGTTTTTTCCGGTAATCTATAAGCTTCTTCTAAACAACCAAGTTTTGATATTTCAACTAAGGCATATCTGTTTGTACTAGCACTATTAAGAAATGAACTAGGTACAACCATTGCTACTATCCCTCCTTGCTTAGTTAAATCTAATGATCTTTTAATAAAATACTCTTCCATTCTCCCTATCTTTGTTTCTTCTCCTAGTCCTTTATACTTTCCAGTTCTTCTATAATATGGCGGATTGCCAATAACTAAATCATACTTAGCTTCCCACTCTTTCTTTTTACCGCTTTCGTCCATAAAAATTGACTCAAACGGAGCATTGATAATATTATGGTCTTTGTTTACTGCCTTATTTATAGTAAAAGAAGTCTTGTCTATCTCATAAGCATCAAAACTTACATTTGTCGGAGAGAAATAAACAAATCTCCCAGTTCCGGCACTAGGCTCTAATACTTTTATTGGTAATTTTAATTCAACTGGTAAATGCTTCAGTACAAGCGACCATACCTTCTCTACTATTTCTCTTGGAGTAAAGAATTCATCTAATGCTCCTCTACCCTCAAGACCCTTTCCTCCTATCCCTTCATAAGCTAATAATGATTGTTTTTGCTTTTCTGTTTTAGTAATTTCTATAATTTTTTCTTGTGAATCATCAACCATAGAATGGATCTCTTCGTCCTTAAATATTCCTTTCTCTAGAACTGGTCGCTTTCTAAGTCTGATTCCATTGCTAGCATCGCTGACCCTAGACAATTCTCCTGATCCTTTTCTTCGTAAGTCCTTACTGCCGATTGCAGGCTTTGTCTTAACCCCTCTGGGTTTAGCTTCAGCCACTCCTTCAGGTTTCTCATCTTGTGACTTCCTGTCTTCAGTTCCCTTTCGATGTCCTTTAGTTGTAGTTGTTTCTTCTTCATTGTCTTGTTTTACTTTATTTATACTAGCACTTTTTTTAGGTTTTTGCAAACCATAACGAGGAGATATTCCCCTTGACTTAACTCCCTGCTTAATTACCTTATCTAGTCTATCTTTATTTATGTTTAATCTTTCTCTTGCTTCTTCTATCGCTTCTTTTTGTATTCTACCTCCACCAACACTCATACCAGTTTTTCCTTCCGATATAATCCAACCAGTAGATTTATCTTTAGATTTATGTATGAAAAAGTCATAATCTTCAAATCCACTAATTTCAACTTTTTTTGCATTTTCTACTTTAACAAATTTAGCTTTGTCCTTTTCTTCTTCTCTAACGTTAATATAATAATCTTTAGGTTCTAGTTCCTTTTTCTTCTTAGGTTTCGGTTTCTTAGGTTCGTATTTCTTTTCATATTCC
>CAYORV010000025.1:0-4640 GCA_964406515.1 Candidatus Woesearchaeota archaeon
TAATTTTTTAATGCTTGTTCTTTTGATACAAGGTCTATTTTGTTTTGAACTATGATTATGTTTTTGATACCTTTTGCTTGGAGCGCCATGAAATGTTCTCTTGTTTGGGGTTTGATTCCTTCATTAGCTGCAACTACAAGAATAGCTGCATCAATTATCGCAGCGCCAGAAAGCATGGTTGCCATTAACATTTCATGTCCAGGCGCGTCAATGAAACTAATGTATCTAACTGGTTTTCCTTTTCCAGTATTGTTGAAAGTTTTTCCATCTTGGAAAATTGTTGTATCTGCATAACCAAGTTTGATTGTGATTCCTCTCTTTAATTCTTCTGAATGAGTATCTGTAAACTTACCAGTAAGTCTTGACAAAAGAGTTGTTTTTCCGTGGTCAATATGCCCGACAACTCCTACATTTATCTCTGGTAATTCTGTTTTAGTCATATAATTTGGAGAATTGGGTTATTTAAAAGAGTTTGGTATAAGAAAAAAGAAAAGAAAAAGAAAAAATAAAGTTAAATAAAATTATGGACAATCTATTGGACAATTATCTGCGTCTTCTCCAACTGTTTCGCAAACATCATTTCCACAACAATATCTACCACTAGGCTTACCTGTAGTTCTACTTGGACAGTCTGCTGAACATGTGTTACAATCTTCTCCTAAAGCAGTACCTTCGCAATATCCATCGCCACAGACTACTGTTGGTTCACAACCTTCATCAACTATTCCGTCGCAATCATTGTCTAGATTATCACAGCTTACTTCAGGTTCTTCATAATATGGACCATAATTACATGTTGACCACATACCTATAGTACACGTCTGAGTAGTGCCTTCACACACACCTAATTGTAATGAACAATCTTGGGTCATGCTATCAACTATTCCGTCGCAATCATTATCTAAACCATCACATATTTCATCTGTGGGGTATATTGCATCAACACATTTTTCCCAAAATCCTTCTTCTGAACAAGTTTGAGTCCCGTACTCACATTCACCTATGTTACTCTCTCCGCAGTCCCTATTGTCATCCATTGTACATTCTGGTTTTGCTGGAGTAAAATAATTAACTGCTCCAAAAGCATTAACTATTCCTGCTCCATAATTATCTGAAGTACATGGAACCACACCTATTGTAGTTCTCCTTCCTCTTGTTCTAGTCACTCCATAACACACAGAGTCAGAAATTGGATTTGCTGTTTCATAAAGTGCTGTTTTTATCTCATTGTCTGTTAAACTAGGATTAGCTTGTAACATTAGTGCTATTACTCCTGAAACATGTGGAGTAGCCATTGATGTTCCACTTAAAGTTCCATAAGTAAGTCCATATTGGTTTGTTAAAGTAACTTGAGAGTTCGGTAGGCTTGAATAAATATTTACTCCAGGAGCTACAATATCTAATGCTGGTCCGAAATTACTGAAATCTGCCATCAAATTGGTTTTATCTACTGCTCCAACTGCTATTGCTCCTGATGCACATGCTGGACTACTAACATAGTTTCTCTCATTTCCTGATGCTACAACTACAGTAATTCCATTACTTACCACGTCATTTACTTTAGCTGCTAATGGGTCGCTATCACAATCTTCTCCTGCAAAGTTTCCACCACCTATGCTAATACTCATTACTTCTGCATCTGTTTCAACTGCTGCTTCCATTCCTGCCATCATATCACTTTCATAACATGAGCCACTTGCATCACAGACCTTATACATGTAAATTTTTGCACCAGGTGCTACACCTTTTGCATTACCCTCATTAGCTGTTATTATACCTGAAACATGTGTTCCATGTCCATTGTCATCTTCACAAGTTGTTCCAGCTACAAAGCTTTCACAACCTACAATATCACCAATTAATTCTGGATGGTCTGTATCAACACCTGAATCTAAAACTGCTACAATTATTCCATCACCTGTAATTGAAGGATCCATCTCCCAAACTTGGTCTGCTCCAATTTGTTCATCTGCTTCTGAGTCTACTATATGAAATATTCTATCTTCTTTAACATTTTTTAATCCTGCAGCCACTCCTGCTGGGCATCTCAATGCTGTTGCATCATTTAACTTATGTACAATACTACAACCTTTTAGTCTAAAGACAAATTTGTCTATGCTAGATGTTGTTGATGCTATTACTCTTGCATGTGTTGATTCTTGTGTTATTGAATTTTTACCAGCAACTACCAATCCAATACTCATTAACATTAATCCTAGAATTATACTAAACATTAATATTTTTTTCATCTTTTTTATTTTTACCTCCTTACATCTATATTAAATTTGATTGCGATAATATTAATAACAATTAAGGGTTTTAAAATATTATTCTTTCTTTTCTTCTTCAGGAGCTTTTTCTTTCTTGCCCAAAACTTCTTCAAGTTTTTTTGCTCCTTCTTTTAGAACTTTAAGATTAATTTGAACAATTTCTGGAGATATAACTTTTCCTCTAACGGTTTTTCTCATTCTCAATCCTTTTGGTTTGGGATTTGATGGCTTTTTTTTGCCTTCTTTTCGTGGGCGTGTGTGCATAGCTTTACCATAAGTTAAAAGTAATTTTTTTAACCCTATTCCTTCAACTTCTTTCATTGCTGTAAAGCCTGCTTTGTCGCTTGCTCCTGTGATTTCAAGCTCGTATCCTTCAAGGTCTGGCAAAAGGATTTTCCCGTTTATTTTATCATGAAGTTCTTTACCTACAATTTCCTCTGATTCTGTTTCCAACTTGTAAGTTTTTCCTGATTTTTCTGAGATGTTTATTTTGAATACCATATTAATTAGGGCGAAAAAGTGTTTTTAAATTATTTGGTTGATTTATATCCCCCAATCTGCCCTTTCTTGCCTCTTTATTTCTGCAAGTTCTTGTAATAATGCAATTTCGTCTTTACTTAAGAGGTCTTTATTTTTCTTGAATTTTCTAAATTGAGATTCACTTATTTCAGAGTAAAGAAATTCCTTGTCTTTTAATTGTCGTTCGAAATTAACTCCTGGAGTTGATATAGCTACTTCCATTGGGCTGGTTGCTTCGTTAACTGATTTGTTTTCTGATTGGATGTTTTTTACTCTGCCAACTTCTTTATTTTTGTTATTTATTAGATTAAGGTTTGAAATTAATTTTCCTGCTTCAATTTTTACACCAAATATTGCTGGCTTTGTATTTCTGAAAACATATTGTGGCAGTATTTTTAATTTGCATAATGCAGATAATCCCAAGAGTCTTTGCTTTTCTATTTCTTTTGCTTTTTCTTGTCTGAATTCTGTAAGGTTTTCAATTAGTTTGTAAATTACTTTGTCTGTTAGAATTTTGATATTTCCTGAGATTTCTTTGGCTTCTTCATCTACCTCGACATTGAATCCCACAATTATAGAATCTAGTTCGTTTATTTTTAAATTTGCTTTTGCTGAAATTATATCTGTTTTATTTATGCTTCCTATCCCTGCTTTTACGATTGGAATGTTTTCTTTTTTTAGCAAGACGATTAATGCTTCAAGACTTCCTAATGAATCCGCTTTTACAATGATTCCTTGCTTGTCTGTTTTTATATTTTCAGAAATTTGTTCTTTGAATTGTTTTTTTATTTCTTCTTTATTTCCATTATATGTTAAGAATGGCATCCCGGGAGTTATGGCTGTTTTAACGCCGGAGGTGATGCCTTTGGCACCCACAAGTTGCATTCTTAATCCTGTAGAAGCTTGAACATTTTCTTTTGGCGCAAATTTTGAACTTAAGGGTTTGATTTCTTCGAGAACTCTTATTTTACTTATTATTGGTTCTTCTTCTAATGTTGCGATAGCTATTTCATCATTTTTAGATAATTCGCCATCGTATAAAATTGATTCAATATAATTTATTGATTTTTCTTTTTTTATTTCTAATACAACTCCTCGTGCGTTTTTGCTTAGTTTTAATTTGTCGGATAAATATTTTTGGCTTAATCCACACAAGACCATTATTAATTCCTGGATTCCTTGGCCTGTTTTTGCTGAGCATGGAACGAAGGCTATTTTTTTTGAGAAATCATCAATGTTGTAAAAAAGGTCTGCATCAAATCCGTGGCTGTGTAATGAGCCGATTAATGTTAAATATTTTTCATCGAATATTGGTTTGGTGTTTTGGGATTGAGATTCTATTGATTCTTCTAGTGGTGTGGGGGAAGAAGGTGTTTGTCCCACAGGGATGACCTCCGAGGACGGAGCCCTCCATCCAGAGATGTTATCTATTTTATTTAATGCAATTATAAAAGGGGTTTTATTATGTTTTAAGATTTGTATAACTTCTGCTGTTTGGGGTTTGATTCCTTTGTTTATATCTATGACGAGGATTGCTAAATCTGCAAGGCTTCCTCCTCGTTTTCTCAGATTGCTGAATGCCGCGTGCCCAGGTGTGTCAATAAATAAGAATCCAGGGATGTTTAATTTTATTCCTGTGTTTTCAATTAAAGGGCAGGCTTTTTTTAGCTGGTTAAATGGTAGAGATGTGAAAGATATTTTTTGAGTTATTCCTCCTGCTTCGTTTTCTTGAATAGAGCTCTCTCTAAGTTTATCTAAAATAGATGTTTTTCCATGATCTACGTGACCGCAGACTGTGACGATTGGTTGCCGGATTTTCATGGAAATATGAGAGAGAATTAGATTAAAAGG
>CAYORV010000026.1:0-4438 GCA_964406515.1 Candidatus Woesearchaeota archaeon
ATAACTTAAATAATATGCCAACAACAACAAGAAAAAAAGAAAACGGAGGCAGATAACAAACTAACTTAAACATATATGAATTCAACACCACTATCATTTTTAGTAGATGTAATGGATCAACATCAGGACTTTGCTAATATTGAAGAGCAATATAAAGTCCGTGCTATTGATACAGCATTAAGAGGTTTTAGGAGATCTAATAACTATCCTTGGAATCTTAAAAAAGGAACATTGAGAGTGTTTGCTGGTATTTCAGAATATCCAATTACAGCTGATCACGATGAATTAGGATATGTAGATAAACAAACTATTGATAACTATGGAGATACAGCTCGGTTTTATAACACTACAATTAAACAATTTTACGAAGAAGTAAATTCTTATCGTAATTTAATGGCAGATATTTGGAAAGATGGTACTAGATTTATCGGATTAAAATTGAAAGATGAAGATATGATTTCAACACAACTTAGTGATGCTGAAACTATAGGAGATTATACTGCTTCAGATGATGCTAGTGATATTGTTTTAGATAATGTAGTATATAAAGAAGGAAACGGATCAATTAAATTTACAGTAGATAATTCTGCTGAAGTAGCAACTATTGAAAACACTATTAATACTACCAGCGACACTAACTATAAAACAAAGTATCATTTTAGATGGATTTATTTGTCATCAGTTCCGGACTATATTGAAATGAGATTACAAACAGATAGCGCTAATTATTTAAAAACAAATATTACAACACAATTTGCAGGAAATGTCTTTGTAGCAGATGATTGGAATTTAATAGCTTATGATTTAAATACCGCAACCGAAGAGGGAACTTTTGATGAAAATAGTATTACAGGTGAAAAAGTTATCCTAAGTGGAGCAGAGAGTGGAGAATATAGATTAGATAGATCATATCTTAAACAGTGGAAATTAATGGACAAATGGTATTACTCTAAATACAATGTTATCTCAGATGATTCTTCTACTCCTGATAGAGAATATTTTATTCCAATTACCGGTTCCTCGGCAGATATTAATTTATTAGATGAATTACTTGGAGATAGTAAATGGATTGATATTATAGTAGGAAAAGCTATGAGAGTTCTTTTGGCAGATATAAATAATGTTACATTATTATCTTGGGTAAATGAATTTACAAACGAAGCTAAAAGAGAGTTTGGAAGAGACTACCCCAATATGACACCATTAATTACTAAACTTAGAAGAAGGTTTAATAATGACCCAGGAAGAGCTTATTTAATAAATAGTAGATAAATATGTATAAAAATATATTAATATCAATTTTAGTGATAGGTTCTTTAGGCGGAATGTTTTTTAGAGCAATTGAAGAATCTAAAAAGGAAAAGCCCATTCTAGGAGTTTCTTTCCCAGATGCTACATGGACTGTTATTAAAGCATTTTCAGGATATGAGACAAAGAGTGATCCTTCTAAAGTTAGTAATGGAGCAAATCCAATGGGGCAAAATACTACTGCTAATAATGGAGATCGTATTTCTATTAGGAACAGTGGATATGAATTATTCCCAGAAGGAACAGCTAGTACTTCATTAAATAAAGTTACTTCATTACATACATTCAGAAAAAGAACTGGTGAAAATATAATGATGAGAGCCTATGGAACAGTTTTAGAATACTATGAGGAAGATAATGATGAATGGACAACTATTAAGACAGGGTTATCAGACGATGCTGAATTTGATTTTGCAGATTATAATATTAATACAGATCTTAAATCTTATGTTTATTTTGGTAATGCTGTGGACGCTTTTTCAAGGTGGACAGGTGCACATAGTATAACAAATGGAGCAATAGCTGTTGGAGATTCTACTATTACAGTGGACGATACTACAGACGGATTTAATGATACTGGTAGTGATAAACTTATATATTGTGGAACAGAGGTTACATATTCCTCAAAAACAAATACAGTATTTACTTTAACGGCATCTACCACGGTTGCTTGTGCTGATAATCAAGGAGTTACACAATCTGTTCAAACATACGCTAGCAATCCAAAAGGAAACATTTATTTAGTAAATAATAATAGATTATTTATAGCAGGGATAGCAAGTACTTCTCAAGCTGTTTATTTTTCAGAATATGGTGATGCTACTAATTTTGTGGATGCCTCTTTAATTTTAAGTACAACTGCAACCGCACCCGGTATTTTTAATTTAGGGGAAGGTGGTGGAGCAGTTATTGCTATGACGGTTGATGAAGAATCTATTTATTTCTTTAAAAAATCTACTATTAGAAAAGCTACGCTGAATGATACTTTATATACTTTAAGTGATTTAAAACCATCAGATGGTAAATCACAAACAATTGGCGCTACTAATAATAAAGGAGTATTTACAGGAGGTAATCAAGTTTATTTTGCTTCACCTGATAATCAATTAATGAGTTTGGGAAGAGTTGAATCTGTTGATTATCCACAAACAGTGAGTATTTCAGAAAAAATTAAACCTACAATAGATGATTTTAAATTTGATGATTTAGCAGGTATTGTTTTTAGAGATAAAGCATATTTTTCTGCTAAAGCAACTTCGGATGATAATGTAAATAACGTTGTAATGGTATGGGATATTAAAAATAATAAATGGGACAGTCCGATAGTAGGTTGGAGTGTTTCAAGTTTTACAATTTATAACGATGGTACAAGCGAAGATTTATATATAGGGGATGTAAATAGTCCTAATGTCTATAAAGTAACTAATGAGGCAAATGACGGAGGGTTCGAGGTTGTTGCTAATTGGAGAAGTAAACAGTTTGATTTTGATTTACCACACGCTCAAAAAGAGGCGGTTGATATGTATGTTGATGGCTACATTGCAGAAAATACTACTATGACAGTTAGTTTACTTTTTGATGAAGATGGTTATAGTCAGATTTATACTCACGATATACACGGTACTGATGATGATATTATATATGATTCAGTTACTTTTAATGCTATAGGTTTAAGTGCCTTTGGGATAAAACGGTTCGGATCACAAGATGATCTTGGAGGAAAGAAAAAGTTCAGATTATATTTAGGAAAGGACTTTCGTCCTAGTCCTTTTTACAATATACAAGTAGAATTTTCTAGCGATGGAGAATCGCAGGATTGGGAAGTATTAAATATAGGATTCAAAGTTAGACCATACAGTGTTCCAGAAAAGAGTAGTCTTTATCAAAGTTTTAAATAAAATAATATAACAATATGGGAAAACCAAACCTAACCACACAACAAATAAATGATTTAGCTATTTCTAAGCAAAGAGTAGATGCAGGAACACCGGGAGTAGCAACTGCAGATAACGCTGGAGATATTGCAAATAGAGCTTTTGCACAGTCTCATTTTGGGCTATCTGATAGTAATTTAGAAAACATAGACAAAATAGCTGCTATCGGTACAGGTGCCCCAACAGTAGGAGGAGCACCAATAGTAGAGAATAATGATGTTTCAGAGGGGACGGATGAACAAAGAACTAATTTTCAAAACAATCAAAACACTCTTAATAATACGATTGGAGGAGTAACAGACACTCAAGAGTCTACACAAAATGTAATAGATAGATTGACAAGAGAAAGAGAACAAATAAACACAACATCATCAGAGCAAGAAAAGAGAATTACAGAGGCAGGAAAAAGAGCGGGTGCTTCATTTGATGCTACTCTTGAAGAGGCACAACATTCAAGACAACAAACACTTCCACAAGATATTATTAGAGGTGGTGAAAGAGGTGGCTTTGAAAGTACTCAAATGGCTGGTCAAGCTGCTTTATTACCTACGCAAGGAGCTAAAGGAGAATCTTTTGTAGGAGTTGGTGGATTATTTGATGAAAGCAGACAAGCTATGGATAGAAATATCTCATTAATCAAGGCAAAACAATTAGAAGCAATAGCGGCTGCTGAAGCTGCTGAAAGAGATTATATCAGAGATGGTAAACAATCAGATTACGATGCTACTCTTGCATTAGTTAAATTAGCCAATGATATGGAAAATGATAAAGAAACTATCGCTATAAATAGAGACAGATTATTATTTGATCAAGAGAAGTTTGATACTACTGAAAGTAGGTTGGGTGCTAGTACTCAAGCAGACTTGGATACAAAAGCATATAACATAATGAAAGATATTCCAGCTGGTGAGACTCAAACTATTAATGGCAAAGAATATAAAGGAATTGCTATTAATGAAATTGAACCATTCTATACTTCTGCTACTATTGCGTCTCTTATGAAAGAAGTTAAGGTTGGTGAAACTAGGAAAATAAAAGATTTGAATACTGGTGATATGATTACAATTGAAGGATTTAAGGTTGAGGATAATGGAAATATGACTCATAAAGATGTTAATCAAAACACAGGTAAAATAACATTTACAACAGTCGATAAAAATGGTGATCCAGTTAATCAATTTTCTACAGGAGGTGGA
>CAYORV010000027.1:0-3924 GCA_964406515.1 Candidatus Woesearchaeota archaeon
ATAATTAATCCTTAATTTCAATTTTTATGTTGACGTTTTTTGGAATATGCATTTTCATAATGTTATGAAGAACTTTTTCATTTGTTGGAAGGTCAATTAATCTTTTGTGAATTCTCATTTCAAATCTGTCGAATGTTGCTGTTCCATCACCGCAAGGAGATTTTCTTGTTGTAACTTTGAGCTTTTTTGTTGGTAATGGTACAGGACCTGAAATAGTTATTCCTGAATTTTTTGCAATTTCCTGAATCTTATCACAGATAGCATTGAGCATTTCTATATTTGGGCTGTTCAATTTAATTCTTACTTTTGACATAGTAATCTAATTTAAATTTTATTTAAAAACCTTCTTGTTAGGAATTTTTTATAAAACTTTTAGAGCTAGCAGAATACCTATGATAATTATTACGCTTGCACCAATTTTTTCTGGATGGGGAAATTTCTTTAGTTTATCTGATAAAAAATGTGCTATAATTAAGGAAACGAATGTAGCTATTAACACTCCTACACAAATGGGCCACCAAGATCCTTTAACCATAATTAAGTTAGAATAAGTGATTATGTCATCAATTCCTGTAGCAAAGAAAAGCACCAGACCCAATCCAATGAATTTGAAATGATGTCCCTTTGATTTTTTTTCAGGTTTTATTTTTTTCTCCAATTTTGCATAATGTTTTTTCTTATGGTGCATTGGCCACTTCCCTCTAAGAAACATTACTATTCCCAAGGTAACTAAAACCACGCCCCCAATCAGATGTGTAATTGGTTTTCCATTAATTACAAGATATTTTTCCATAAGCGAACCTGCAAAAATAGAAATTCCTAATGCAATAAAAGTTCCTAGAATTATTCCAAGACTGATTAATTTTAAATGGCTTTTTCTCCCATCTTCTAAATATGATCCAGCATAGGCTACTGTATCATCGATGCCTGTTGCAAAAAAGGCAACGAATCCAATTGCTAGAAGTATAATTGTTTCTATCAACCCCATTTTAAATTTAAAACCTATGTTCTTTTTAAAATCTATGTCTTATCGACATGATTCTTGTTGGTATTTTCTGTTTGTTCGAATTCTTCTTCTAATCCAAATAATGAAATAATAAAATCAAATAATCTTAAGACTATTTCTAAAATTACTATGAAGACTAGATAGATGATTATTTTATCAAAAAAACTTGGGAGTTGAGCAATGTTGCCTAGTATTCTGGTGAAATTGAAGATGTTGGGATTTACTAGAGAAATTGCAAGCAAAGTGAAGGGTAGAAGTTTTGCAAGGTCTTTTGCAAGGTCTTCCTTATAGTAGCAAGCCATCCTTATTACTGCAATAATTACTGCAGATATTGTTAAGAGTGCGCTAACTTCGAGATTTTCTGTTAAGAACATGAGGAAAATTGTGAATATTGCGAATCCAAAGAAAACCACAAAAGGCAAGATTATTAGATATTCAAGAAAATAAAAACCTCCGGCAAAAACTTTTGTTAAGAAAGGATTGTTTGTTTTGTTATATTTGTTTAAATCAAGACCAAAAATGTTTTTTGTCGCAATGAATCTGTAGAATTTCCATATAAATATCGCATAAGCAAATACAAGAATTATTAAAAGAAATAAATTCACGAAACTTTGCGCCCATGTTGGAAGAGAAGTTAAGAAAGCATTATATGCATCTACAATTGTAGTTGTAAAAGTTTCTATCACCGTCATAATTTAATTTAGGGTAGATTGTTTTTAAAAGTGTCGCTAATAAGATTTAAATATAAAGTTTTCTTATTTATTTTATGATTGATATAAGATTGGTGAGGGAAAATCCAAAACTTGTTAAGGATAATATAAAGAAGAAATTTCAAAATGAAAAACTTCCTCTTGTTGATAAAGTTAAGAAGTTGGATGAGGAATGGAGAAAGTTGAAGTATAAAGAAGATGGATTGAGAAGTGGGAGGAATAAAATTTCTGAAGAAATTAATAAATCCAAGAAGGCAAAGGATGAAAAAAAGGCTAAGGAATTGATTAAGGAAGCTAAGGAGATTCCTGGAAAGATTGCGAAGTTGCAAGATAAGAGGAAAAAACTTGAGGAAGAGATTAATGAAATTATGCTTAAAATTCCGAATATAATTCATAAGTCTGTGCCTGCTGGAAAAAATGATAAAGATAATAAGGAAATTAAGAAAATTGGAAAGCCGAAGAAGATTATTTTTCCTGTGAAGGGTCATGTTGAACTTGGAGAAAAATTAGGAATGTTGGATTTTGAAAGTTCTGGAAAGGTTTCTGGAAATGGTTTTTATTATTTGAAAGGTGATTTGGCTCTTTTGAATATGGCTTTGATAAATTTTGCGCGGGATTTTATGGTGAAGCAAGGATTTGAATATGTTGAGCCTCCGTTAATGATTCGGAAGGAAGTTTTGAGTGGAGTTTATTCTAATGAAGAAATTAATGAGATGGCTTACAAAGTTGAAGGAGAAGATTTGTATTTGATTGCAACTTCAGAGCATCCGTTGATTGGGCAGTTTATTGGAAAGACATTGAGAAAAAAAGATTTACCGATTAAACAGACAGGTTATAGTATGTGTTTTAGGAAGGAGATTGGAAGTCATGGGATAAATGAAAAAGGGCTTTACAGGACGCACCAGTTTAACAAGCAAGAGATGGTTGTGGTTTGTGCTCCTGAAGAATCTTATGACTGGTATGAGAAGATGTTGAAGATGTCTGTTGAGATTTTCAAGGCGTTGGAGATTCCTGTTCGTATTTTAGAATGTTGTTCTGGGGATTTGGCAGATTTGAAAGCTAAGTCTTGTGATTTAGAATTTTATAGTCCTGCTGAGAAAAAGTATAAGGAATTAAGTTCTTTGACTAATATGGAATCTGCACAGGCACGAAGATTGAATATTAAAATAGAAGATAAAGGGGAGAGGGTTTTTGCTCATACTTTGAACAATACTGTTATTGCGACTTCTCGGGCGCTTGTTGCTATTATGGAAAACCACCAACAGAAAGATGGGAGTATTAAGATTCCTAAAGCGCTTCAGAAGTATATGGGTGGGAAAAAGATAATACAATAATCCTTATAAACTAGCTTTATTATATTAATATATATGGAAAAAATTAATAAAAGATTGAGTGAGATTGCGAAGCAAGCAGATAGGGAGGAAAAATTCTTGGACTTTAGAACTAAACATCCTGGTTTAGGAAAAATGTTTGGGAAGATTTATTTTATGTGTGGAGGAAGTAATACTGTTTTCCTTTATTATCCTAAGACAGAATATCCTATTACTAGAAACGAAGAGGGAAGGATTGTGGGTGTTAGGGAGACAGAGTATTCTCATGTTTGTCCGAAGAAATTTGAATCCACAAAAGAGAAATTGATAAATCTTTAGATAAAATTGTTATAGAAGTAGATAGATAAGAGAGGATTCAGAAATTTAAAACTGGTTTTAGGAATGTGATGAAAAATCTCTATAGAATGTATGTTGAGAATAATCCTTATTTTCTTTATCCAGAAGAATAATTTTTTATCATCTGTTTAAATGTTGATTCGCCAGGGGTAGTAAGTTTAGCAAGATTATCTTTTTTGTTAAGTCCATGATTAAAATATCTGCCATATTCGTTTCCCTTAACAATTGCGATTTCTATATCTGTTTCTGCACGTGCTTCTTTTTCATAAAATTTTTTATAAACTTTTTGTAAATCTTTGAGAGTTATATTTTTCATTATGATTATTCTTTGTTGGGGTTATTTAAGTTTTATTGTTATAGCAATCTTTAAAAAAGAATTTTTGTAACTATATTAATGCCTACGTGGTCTAACGGCTATGACATGTCCCTGTCGTGAGGTAAGGCAACCAAGGTTTCCTTGACCGTCAACTTTCCTATTAAGTTAGGGGCTGACGCCCTCATAGAACGGACATAACCCGGGTTCGACTCCCGGCGTGGGCGT
>CAYORV010000028.1:0-1186 GCA_964406515.1 Candidatus Woesearchaeota archaeon
TCAATATCAAACAAATAACTTTCATCATCAATTTCATCAAGAAAATCATTAGAAGTTAAGAAAATTTTAAGCAAATCATAAATCCCTGTTTCTTTAAGGGGGATTATTTCTTTGCTTTCAAGAGCATGATTAATCCTTTCATTTCGTTTGAATTCTTTAATTATCTCACCTATTTCTTTGAGAACCATCTCAACTCTTTCTTTCCCAAATACATATACAAGAGAATTTTGCAATCTATCAATATTAATACTTCTTTGATTAGAAAATTTATCTAAAAATTCATCACACTCATCAATGATTTCGACTTCTGTGCTAGGTTTCCGATTCATCGCAGATTCTAAAACATATTTCATTGAATTAAAAACAATTACATCAGAATTAACAAATGAATCAAATTGTTCATAGAATTTACACCCTTCCTTCCCCTTATGGCAAATAAACTTTGTATCTTCTAGCCCAAGATAACTTTTTTTCTTTGAATCTGCAAAAATCTTCAGCGAATATTTTTCAGGCAACACAGGACTCCAATAAGGACACGCACAAGCCACTGCCGCCCGCTTCACATCTTTTATGTTATCTAAGTTCTCAACATTCATTCTTTTATTCTGTTTCAAATAAGTTTTAATTTTGTTCCAATTTTTTTCTTTAATTTCAATCTTACACGGAAGATTTTTGTTATTCGCAGACAAATCATTTCCAATTAATTCTTCCACTCCTGTTCTCCTTCCAGCAAAAATATCATGCAACGAAGAATTAGTTTCTTTCTTGATAACTGGAACAGCATTTTTATTATCCTCTAAAAATTTACACACATGATTGCCCCGACCTGTTATCACTTTGATTTTAAGTTTTTCTTTTGTTCCTTGCAACTCTTTTAATTTAGGAAATTTCTCCAAATCAATATTTTTTAACTTAGATTCTTTCAAGAGATATTTATTCACCTCATAATCTTTTTGATATTGTGCTTGAAGATTTTTGCTCGGAACAATAACAGAAGTTTTTCCAAGATTTCTCGCGATATTTAACGCAATTGCACTTTTTCCAGTTCCGCAAACCCCATGTACAAAAATAATCTTGTTTCCATCTTCAATTGCTTTCAAAACCTCATCAACAACATCTGCCTGTGATTTGCCATTTGAAAATTTCAAAGGTTCAAGAAACTTATCACCTTCATATAAACTCCATG
>CAYORV010000028.1:1286-3804 GCA_964406515.1 Candidatus Woesearchaeota archaeon
TTTTCCATTATTTATTTTCCTCCCCGTCAGATTTATTTTCTTCAGGAGTTTGATTATTATCTTCCTTTACTTCTGTTTTCTCTTCAGCATTTTTTTCTTTGCCCTCTTCAGAGGGCCTCGTAGAGGTTCTCGTCCCTTCTTGGGATACACCCTCTTGGGGTGCTGCAACTTCCTCAACTTTCGGCTCTTCACTTCCAACCTCTGCACTTTCGCTCACGGCGTTTTCTTCATTAATTATTTTTTTATCTTCTGAAGCTTCAGCTTCAGCATTTTTCTCTTCCCCTTCCTTCTCTTCTTCCTTTTTCTCTTCCCCAGCAAATTTCTCTAAAGCCTTTTCATGCATCCCAGCTTTCCCAATCAAAAAACTAATTGTTTCACTTGAAGAATAACCAATTTCTACAGCAAAAGGTAATGCTTTTCCAAACGCAATCTTTAATTCTTCAATTGTTTTTTCTTGATCAATATTAATATCCGTGTATAATTTATTTTCTTGAGAATCAAAGGCAGCCAAAGGAACAAAGCCCACTGAAAAAGGTTTTATATCTAATTTATTCATAACATCTGCAGCACCTGAAGAAATTTTTTCTCCTTTTTTAGCAATCACTTTTGGTTCTCTAATAGTTATTTTACCGTTTTCAATTTGAACCTGAATTCCCAATGCACCAAGTTCACTTATTGCAGGACCCGGCAATAATTCAGTTGGACCTGCTGGAACAGAGATATCTTCAGGAGATTCTTGTCCAGATTTTGCTTTAACAGGATTTTTTTCCTTTATTAATTCTGCCGCAAGTTCAAAAGAATCCATATCCGAAAACAAAACAGCCACACTATCTTGAATATTTTCCTTAAGTTTTTTAACAGTTTCATTTCCTGAATCATCTATTGCTCTAAAAATTAAATTCTTTTTAGGAACTTTAACAATAGCTTTTGTTCTCAATGTTTTACTAATTTCCTGAAATTGTGAAGCCGGAATATTCTTTATTGAAGCAATCAAAATTGTTTTTTTGTTCTTTATCAAATCAACTAAGTTTCCAACTATCTTTTTCTTTGCTTCTGAAACATGTGTTTGTTTTTGTTCGCTCATTATATTTTTATCTTCTGTGGTTTAGTCATTGTGAATTTAACTTCAACATTCTTGATATTTTCTTTATTTCTCGGCAATGCTTTCAAAATTGTGTTATAAACTGCCATAACATTTTCAATGATTTCTTCATCTTTCATACTTTGTTTCCCAATAGATAATTTGATACTATTTTCATTTACTCTAATTTTTACACCATTGTTTATTTTCGTCTTTAATTCTTCAATAGCCTGATCATTAACATTCATTAGAATACCCAATTGTGGAGAAGGCATTTTACCTGCAGGACCAAGAACCCTACCAAATGTTGTAGCAACAATCGGCATTAATTTAGCTTCTGCAATAAAAAAGTCAAAATTTTTAACAAGTTTCTTCATTTCATTTTTATCAGAATATTTTTTAAATCCTTCTTTTGTAATTGTTTCAACACCTTCTTTTTTTGTTTCAAAAAATCCAGCAATTTTTTTATCCTTAACTTTAAAGGGAACAGGAATAGACAAATTAATAGAATTCCTTTTAGGATCAAACTTTTGCAGATTGATTATCAAATCAACTGTTTGGTCAAACTTTCTTTCCTTTTCTTTCCTAAGTTCAATTAGGGATTTTTGTAAATCTTCTTTAAGTGCCATCTTAATACCTCCTACATTATGCGCCTGTGTTCAGAATTGTGAACTTCAGCGATGTAGTTAACGGTAGAATTCAAACATAAAATTCATTTATAAACTTTTCTAAGATGCTTTCCAAGATTTTCTTTATTTTTGCTCAACGAAAAATTTATAAAGATTAATATTATTTATAATAGATATAAGATTAATAAGATTAATAAGATTAATATTAGAAATAATATACTTGGGGAAATAGATGGCAAAAAAGGTATTAAGTGTTACAATAGATGAAGAACTTTTGGCAAAATGGAAAAAGTTTAGTAATGAGAATTTTATTAATTCTTCAAAATTAATTGAAGGATTATTGAAAGAATACTTAAAAAAGGAGGGGGAAAGATGAAAAAAAATAAATTATTCTTTATTTTAAGTATATTAATATTTCTTTCAATAATAAGTCTTGTTTCTGCGATACGTATGCCAATACCTGGAGGAGACGATGGAACTTGGTCAACAATTTTGAATAATTTCTTAAATGTCTCTTTCAATGACAGTGGGAAATTAGAGAACGACACTGTTTCAAGTTTTCAAATATTAAATGGATCAATTCTAGGCGCAGATATTTCTTCTACAACCAGTTTTTCAATTAAAGGATTAAACGCGACAACTATTTATTTGAATGATATCAATATTTCAACCTGGATTTCAAATATCAACACAACATTCAATATCCAATCTCTATTGAACTCAACAAACATTTACTCAACTTACAATTCAACTTATGCAGGTCAAGCAGGAAACTTAACTTGGAACCAATCTTTTGCTGATAGCTTAT
>CAYORV010000029.1:0-3434 GCA_964406515.1 Candidatus Woesearchaeota archaeon
AGGTCTATCTTGTCAGTCATCTCATTAGCAAATTCTTCTGCTAGTTCTAGGAAGTTTGGAACTGTTATAATAATCTTTCCTTTCTTTTTTAAAACTCTTGACCATTCCTTTAATGCAGGAACGACATCTTTCATTGGTAAGTGTTCTAATACTTGTGGAGCTATAATGTAATCTGCGTAATTATCTTTAAATGGTAATTTCCTTACGTCTGCTTTAACAAATTTGAAACCACTTTTAGAAAAATCTATCGAATCTACATTTATAAATCCTTTAACTAATCTTTTTCCTGATCCTAAGTTAATTTTGACCATATCTCTATGTGCTTTCTAGCGTAGTTCTCCCAAGTCCAGTCCTTTACTGGGTTGTCTTCAAAGTCTGCAAAGATTTTATTTAACTCTTTCTGGTTATTAAATGGTAATTCTATCTCTAGGTCTGGGTTAGGTCTTGAGATTATTCTTAGTCCTGCGTTCTTAGCGTCTACTTGGCTTTGTCCTAGTGAATCTTCATCTCCTGTATATAGTAGGTAATCTGAGGTGTTAAGAAACTGCTCGTATAAGTCCATTGAAAACTCGTCTGTATATTGAACTTGTATTCCTTTCAATTTCTTTAATACTTTAATCCAACCTGCTCCCATTATCCTAAAGATAACGCTTTTCTTATCTCCTAAGCTCTTGAATAGTTTGGTAAACATTTCAGGGTTCTTTCTTCCGTCCTCATAGTTTTTAGAAACTATTGCTACTATTTTAGGTCTTCTTATCATTCCATCGTGAGCGTGCATTACATAGTCTAGTTTATTCTTGTCGCAACCTTCTTCTATAAGGTCGTTCATTATGCCAGGATTAAATGTTATTCCGTGAGCTGTCTTTAGAGCTTTCTTTACCATCTTAATCTTAGTTTCTTTGCTATTAGTCTTGTCTCCTGATATATGAGCTATCATCATCGAGTCTTTTCCTCCACTCGGCTTATAAGAATTGAAATTGATATGATGGTTAATGTCTGCCTTCTCTGATTTACCTGATACAGATACAACGTGTCCTAAGTCTATCAGTTCTCTTTCTAACATTCTGGCATACTTGGTAAGGATAGCGTCTGTCCCAAAGTTCTGTTCGTAATTTACAATGTGTATTTTCATTAGAGTTTTTTATGTTTCTTATAATCAAAGTAGTCGTTTCCTACAAAGTTTTCGTTTCCTTCTAGGTAAGCTACGCTTCCAGGTATTACATTCCACTTCTGTCCTTTAAATATTTTAGGAAAACTTACTTGGTCTCTGTGTGAATATCGGCATATATCAGCCCACCATTGTTCAAATAATAAGTTAGTCTTAGGATTATTCCTTCTAACAAAGCAAGTCAATTCACTTAGCCCTGCTCCTACTGGAAACTCCTCCTTAGCGTATTCCTTAATCTGTTCAGCTACTACTCGAGGGTCTACCTTTCCATATTCTACACAGGCTTCTGCTTCTTGGTATAGGCAAGTTCTTCCAGGATGTTTAAAGAAAGCAAAGTCTTTGTTTCCCAATAGTTTAACCAGTTCGTGTGGGTCAGCCTTTAGTTCTAGGTTTCCATCTATCCAAACTATAAATTCTTTGTCTGTGTATTTGTGAGTCAGTATCTTATGAATCTTAGCGTTCATTACTCCTTTCTTGAACTTATCGCAAGGTAATTGAGTATTCCAAGTCTCTGATTTCTGTTTAGTAAATGCTAGGTATTCAACTCCTTTGTATTGAGGTTGTTCTATCAGTTTATCCTTTCCTGCTGTGATCGCTGTAACTACTGAGATACTTTTATTATCATCTAACTTATCAAACAACTTAACGTATTCAGGTAAGAACTTATCAATATGCCAATCTTTTAATACTGAGTCTTTTGCATTTTTTCCTATATCTATTCGTCTCTGCTTGTCTTCTATTAGTAATGATAGGTATTTAACCCATTGTTCTGTGCTTGAGGCTAAGAAGCCATCTTTTCCGTGTTTTATGCACCTATAAGGTGTTACATCACTCGCTACACAAGGGATTTCTAGCATAGCTGCTTCCATCCATTTAATATTGGATTTAGCTCGGTTAAACTGTGTGTCTTTTAGAGGTGCAATAGCAATATCATATCCTTGTTCGGAATACCACTTAGGGAAGTCTTTATAAGCTCTTACTCCTACATGGTGATAATATCCTTCTTCCTTTACTTCATCCCAAGTCATTCCTGCGAAGTGAAATTCTACGTTAGGGTATTTAGCTAATATCGCATCCATTACTGGTTGAATGATAGGAACGTCTGCAAAATGTGAGCCTGAACTTATCCAGCCAATCTTAATTTTCTTTCCTTTAATCTGATTCTTGAAGTTCCATATCTTAGGGTTCATTGCGTTAGGAATAACAGTTGCATAAGGATTCAAGTGTTTGATAGATTCTTTAATCAAGTCAGTTGAGCATACTACGTGGTCAGCCATCTTAATCATTCTCATTCGCATTTCTTTTCTGTCGTCTAATGCCTTTAAATCAGGGTGGTCTTGGTTTACGTGGTCAGGGTCGTCATCTAAGTCTAATACGAACTTAGAACCTGTAAACTCTTTGTGAGCTGCATACATATTATCTATTCCTTCGTTGTCTGACATTTTACTAAACCAAATATCTCCTCTCTCTTTAAGAGCAATAGCATCTTCAGCTTTAGCCTTTATAGTCATTCCTACTTGGACTTCGTATCCTAATTCCTTTAAAGGACTCATAACACGATACCATCCAATAGCACCACATTGGCGTTTACCTTTATGAAGGACTATCTTTCCATCCTTCATAATAGTGTCAGTTGTTATACCGAAAACTTTAGGCTTTAAACTTTTTGAAATAGAATTGTCTTTCGCATTCATAGTAATCTGGGTGAACATTATTGATTAAATCTCTATGCCCTATATTTTTTAGGGCAAACATCTTTGCAGGTATCGTCATAACATATTGTCCGTATCTAGTTACTGCCATTATGTCTGGTCGTCTGCTTACAGTTCCATCTATCCAACAAGAAACTGGGGTGATTTGACAGCCAAACTTATTAACTAGCTTTTCAAACCTTTTATTCAATGGCATATATTTCTTCTTTATCTAATACTACTATTGTATACTTTTTAGTTTCTTCTTTAATGATAGGAACTCCACCTCTTAGTAGTGGCACAACTTTCATACCTTTCTTTACTCCTTCGATGTTTGACTTCGTAACTGTTGCTTCTTGCACAGCTTCGTAAGTTGGTTCACCTATATCATTTAATTCTGGTTTTCCGTTCTCGTCTTTAATGTATTTTTTGTCTACTTTGATAATACATCTCTCTAAAAATGGTTTCATTTGTTTTATTCTCTTGTAAACGAACTGTGTAGAGTTCGCATATAGAGTTGTTATTTAATTATTTCCTCACTTTGAGATAACTTCGTGAGGTTGTTATCCCAAATA
>CAYORV010000030.1:0-3430 GCA_964406515.1 Candidatus Woesearchaeota archaeon
TATACTTCTCTAATTGTATCTAACATTTTCTTTGCAAGAACGACTGCACCATCACTCCTTACATGATTGATAGTTTCTCCAGTGTCTACATTATATACAGTAGTAGAACCCTCATCTTTCAAGGTGTTTCTTGCAGTCCTTGAAGCTATTACCTTATTATTAATACTAATCGTTACAACTATCACGCTTTACCTCCTATTAGTTAAAACCATTCACGCTTTGTCTCTCATTATTGATTCCAATTTTTGGTACAGGGATTTCTCCCTGTGTTGCTTACCTATTCCTAAAGAACATCTCTGCTATAGCAACCATTAGAGCAAACAGTATAAGGGTAAGTACAATCAAGGCTGTACCCCCTCTATAACTTTACTCTTGTTAGGCATGTACTCTGATACATTAAGCCCGTAGGCTGCGACTACATCACCACAGAAACAGCATCTCCAGTTATCTTCAAACAGCATACATACGTCATCAGAAGACAAGAAGTCTTGCCCACAACTAGGACAGTAACAGCCGTTTTCCCAAGCGTCTTGTTCATTAATAAGGTGAGAGTGAGTACCTTTCTTTAATACCCAGTCTTGAGCCTCATTAGACCACTCTGTAGTATTACCATAACATTCTTCATCTCTCCAACTAGTAGAGTAGAATTCGCCTCTGTTATATCTATTGTCTCGACAGAACTCTGGTATACCATAACTCTTATCTAGTTTAGTTATAATCTTCTTAGAGAACTTATAAGCATTATACAGATGTTCTATGCAAGTGTACTCAGTCTTACTATGTGGATTATAGTATCCTACACTAAGGTTTACTGTATTGAGATACTGCGCTATTGTATCAGCATCTGAGAATAATCCAGTAGAAGGACAGTAGTTATGGTGCTCTCCAATTTCTGCCACATCATCTTCAAACGTCTCATTGCAGTATGAGTTATAGCTTCCTATTATATCACCACTACCTTTTCTGTCTAGCACAATAGAGTACTTCATAGACTCCAATACTTTAGTATTCTTCTTCATTAGACTAGAGAACTGCGAACCACCATTTTCTTCCTCTACACTAAAGATAAAGCTAATGTCATTTCTAAAACAGCCTATCAGTTTAAGTGCAATCCATATACCATTCTTATCATCTGCCCCTAGACCACAGAAGTCACCAGACTTATCTAGTCCATAGTAGCAACCTTTCTTACGCATTACATAAGCAGGTGCTTTACTGAATACACTGTCCATGTGACAGCTTACTAGCGCTGTGTTCTTCTTGAAGTAGAAGACTTGTCCATGTTTGTCTACATTAAACTTTACGCCTTTACTTTTTAGTATCATCTGTACTGCTTTACTAACCTTCTGTTCTCGTCCACTAGGATTGGACATTTGGTATAACTTCTGTAGTATTATCACTGGAATCCCTCCATTCAGCTGTTAGGTGTTCTATACCCATTAGTTGTGTAATAGGCATGTTAGGGGAGTACTCTGGCATAACTGTTGACATTCTAGCCATCTGCTCAACAGCCTCATCAATAACTGCTTCTACAGTACTAGCTTCCTCCACAGTAGTCTTACTAGATAAGTCATTAGCGTCTTCTATAAGAACCACTATTTCTTCTGCTTTATCTTCCATATAGTCCTCATAGCAAGAGTGACATAACCAATCTTCTTCATCTGTTAGATTTATACCATCACTAGAAAATGTGCCACACTGATTACTGCAGGCATGGTAGTCTCCACCTTCTACACATCTTACACAGACACAATTATTAGTATCCTCTATAGTCACCATATCATCTACTGTCTTATAGTGATTACAGTCCTCACAGTAGAAATAGCTATCATCTCTACAGTTTTCACACACACGAGAAGTATAGTTTCTATCAGAATAGACTACAGTTCCATTATCTCTATGAACTCCACAAGCGCCACATTCGCAGTCGAAGTAAGCCTCGTAGTAGCACTCTTCACAGTAAGTATAGCCGTCTTCTGTGTTATGTTGGTCGTCTACTTCCTCAAGAGTATTACCACAGTTATAGCATTGAACAGATTGAAAATCATCTGTATTTGTTATACCATCTCTAATAAACTTATGTAGAGTAGCCTTAGGAGTAAAGCCATGTTCTGGGCTATAGCCAGTATGTTGCTCATATGTATACTCTCTTACTAACTTCCGATTAAAAGCAGGCATAGTGTTTAGATGTCTAGAAGCTGCTACAAGAGTAGAAGACTTGTCTTTATTAATCATCCACTTGTGTCTGTCTACACCATCATCATAGCAGTGTACTCTCAGCCCATTAGTAAATCTACCAGTATCCCATCTAGATATAGTAAGAACATCTTTAGTGAATAGCCCATTACGAACTACACTATCAATAGTATTATGAAAGCTATCTGGGTCTATCTGATGTTGGCCATAGCTACTGGAAGTTAGAAAGAAACACTTATCTTTCATACTATAGTGAGCCCAACAGCGCCTTAGCATTCTCAAGTGATGAAACTTCTTAGAATCTATAATATAGCTTTTAATCTTACCAGTAGTAATAAACATTAGAACTCTATTACTATCACTCATAAGATTTGGTAGACAAGTCCATTGCCCGTAGTCGCTATCTAGACTAAAGCAACTACTGTAAGCCTGCCCAGTACTACAGAACATAAAGTCTGTAATGTTTCTACTGATACACAAGTAGGATTCTTTACACTTTAGATTAGTGATGCTAGTTACTATTGCAGGACTTATGTTAGTGTTCTGCTGTAAGAATCTAAATATCTTCACCTTGTTCTTACCTATAGGAATTCTATTAGACTTGAAGTTACTGTAATCTCTTAGTTCATTCATTAAGTCTTTCTTATTAGTACGGATAATTTCTCTCTTATCTAAAGGTGTGTTTAAATCAGACCAGTACCCACTATCCTTATTGAAAGAACAAGAGCCATCTAACCAGCCTCTATACTCAATATAAGCTACATCATTCCTAGCATTTAACTCTAGTGGTATATATACTCTATTGTTAGCGTTCATCTTTAGAGCTTTACATACCTCATTACTATCAGATATATGAAAGTTTACTTTGTCTATAGTATCCTCATCGTAGCAGAAATACTGTAGAATATGTCGCTTCAACAGTAGTCTGTTCTTTAGTTCCTTAGCTACGTCAACCTTTAGAGTTGCTATAGGTTCCTTCTTGTAGACTGAGTCTACCTTTCTGAACTCTGTCATTATAGACTCCTATTTTTAGCCTTAATGTTATTGAGCACTAGAGATACGTCAAACTCACTCATAGCAGATAGACTATTAGAGAACGATACTACTGCTCCATAAGTGCATTTGTTATAGTGGTTTAGATACTTCATGTACTCGTTCAGACACTTTACTTTTACAGTCGGTCTTAATTGTGTTATAACCATAATACTGTACTCCTGTTAATTGGTTGACACTT
>CAYORV010000031.1:0-3192 GCA_964406515.1 Candidatus Woesearchaeota archaeon
ATGTAAACAACGAAAATGAGAATGGAGTTGACAGTAAGCATGATCATGACGGTCAGGCACCAGAGGATTGAAAGCAAGGTGTCTTCCATTTTAATTATCCCCAAGCGTTTTGTAAGCGAAGTATCCTCCGGCAACCAGGGTTGCTATGAGGAGTAGAGATCTCATAGGGATTTTCCATCCGCCGAATGTTAATGCCGGAGCGATGTAGCAGTAATGATGCTGTGGGTATGTCCTATCCGGATAACAGCGCGGGGTTCCGAGTGTCATTTGCATGCTCCTTGACGATCTCCTAGTGAATTTTTACTGTTCCACTTCTCATCCAAGCCGAGATCGCAACGGCCAATTTCTTCATGTTCGTTTCATTCATGGCGATATCGGCATGGTTGCGGGTCAGGTAGTGCAGCAGGGCTTCTTCGCTAACTCCGAGGGTGGGAGCGAGAGCATTGGCAATGGTTTTACGATCATGGAGCTTGTGAAGGTTCAACCCTTCATGACGCCGAAGAACCGGGACAATGACGCCGGGAAAGTTCTGCTCAAAGTCGGCGGGGCGGACTTCCGAAAACCCCAAGCCCCCCGACAGTTTCCCGATCCGGGAATCTTCAGGCGAGTCAACTTCATCTTCGCCCTCTTCGTCAGCGTCGAAACCATCCATCCCGAAGGTTGCCTGAAAATCCATTAAGGAATTCTTTAGATTTTCAGCTCGATCATCACGCCATTCGATCTGCTCCTTCGAGTAGTCTTCGAAGTATTCAGCATCCGTATCCCCTTCGTCAAGGGATAGGAAATTCAGCAGGGATGCAATCGTATCCGGCGAGTCGATGGCATGAAGGGGTGAGGGGGAAAAATCCATTCCTTCAAAGATCAAGTAGGGACCATCATAAAAGCGATAAGCGAGAATCTCTTTTCCGCGACGATCTTGTTTATCAGGATAGAAAAGATATAGTTCCATTTCGTTGTTCGGATCAGGATCTTCATCGGTCCATTCGGCTAGGAGTTCGTAGGGAAACCATTTCGAGCGGATCTCATTTCGCATTCCATGGGCGAGTCTTCGGGCATATAAAAGCGCCTTTGTGCGATCGTCAGAAGTGTACTCAAGAGTATTTTCAACTGCTCCATGCGGATCTATAGACCAAATCTGATATTCTCCAGAGGATTTTTTGAACATGGTTACAGATGTGCTGCTATCTTCGATTTCGAATGTGATAGTATCCGATTCCCCAACAGCATCCCCAAGGCTTGCCACCCCAGCCGCCTTCGCGGTTCTCTCAAGGAATTCATCCACGAGTTCCACGGCAGGATCGGGAAGGCCATACCCCTGAATCTGTTCTGCCCACTCCCTCACGATGGTCACATGGGGCGATCCTTCGTAATAGGTATCTTTGTAGACATCATAGACCTTTGCCCATTCAGCAGGATCTTCTGTAAGGGTATGCTCGATGGCTTCAAGGACATAATTAACCCCATCATCGGTTAAGGGATTTTCAAGCGGAACCATGCAGGTTCCACAATGGTGAGGAGAATCAGCTTCGCCGCCGCCGTCAGGGTAGGAGTGACAACCTTCCGGGGCGCAGTCTTCACAGTAGAGATCATCTTCGAAGATATAGGCATCCATGGCGTTTACCCAAACAAAAATTTCCCCGCGCTGAACTGTTTCCCCGTGATCGCTTCATAACCTTCTTCAGCGACAGACGTGGACGTATCGAACATGCGGAAGCGAAGGGCGATTGGGAAGGGCATTCCGCTCGAGGTTGTAGGGGGAGTTTCACCGCCGCCATGGGCGATAAGCTTCAGGAGTGTTGATCCCCTGATCTTCATGAGGTCTTGCTTGGGCATGTAGGGCGAGTACAGGGAAAGCGACATGGCAGGGGCGAAGGCAACGCCCAGCAGGAGCGCACCGCCCAGAACGGCCAAACCCCCAACGACAATCTTGCCAGTCGGTCCCATGGCTACCCCTTTTTGAGAAAGAGCTTTAGGAATGTGATCACGATGAAAGCACATTCCTTAACGAACAAGAGAACCTTGAGCGTCTTGCCCAAGATCCTCTTAATCATTTTTTCCTTTTTTGGTTTGTCGATGAGCATGGCGTTCTCTTCTTCCAGGATCAAGTTTGCTGCGGCAAGGGCCTTACAGGCTTCATCGAGTATTTCAACATCATCCGCAAGATTGGTACATCTTTCTCTCAGGGCTTTTTCTTCGTTAGGGTTCATTCAGTGTTTTCCCCAAAAATTTCAGGTAGCTCGCGTCGGACCCACTCTTTTGAGCGGAGAGGAGATCCACGCGAATGCCTTCGAGCAGTCCAGGCGAAAACGCCGCTGCCCCGGGGGAGTCTTCCACCTCTTCGAGCAAGTCGAGAAGGCGGTCAATACCCCCGGGGTCAGGGTTTACCCCTAGTTCTTCCACAGCCTTCAAGAAGGCCCTGGTAGGGGCAAGAGTGTTAGATTCCATACCGCTTGCACACCGCGTTCTTGGCGTACTTGTTGCCCTTGTGGCAGCGTCCGGCGTTGTCGCGGAAGACGTTCTTGGGCTTGCGAGCCTTACCGCGCTTGGAGGCGGCCTTGCGGGCTCCCCGGGACTTCTGCGTCTTCAGGTTGCATTTGGAGTTTTTGGCAAACTTGCCTTTTTTCTTCCCGCTGGCGACCATGCAACCGATGCGGCCCTTCATCTTGATCCTTTTGTATTTGACGGCCATGACAGTATTCCTTTCATTTCAAAAGAGATTAAAACGATTATGCTTCCATTGTAGGGATCCTTCCGGGGGAGCGCAAGATAAAATATGGCGATGTCCCGGATAAATCCAAGCGACCAAAGTATGTGATCGCGGATAGGCCACAAAGACCTTGTCAGCTACCCTGCTGATCTCTTTCATTCCAGCTTCGATATCCTCGACGTGTTCAAGGACATGACCGACGAATGCTGCCCCAAACATGTGATCGGGAAGTTCTGACAGATCTGTCACATCCAGCACAAAGGTATTCGGATGGCCGTCCGAGGTCAGGTCGATTACAGCATCCCCACGACCGTGCCGCAAGCGGGGAATACCGATAACGAGGAGGGGCTTGTCGCCTGCCGCCGCCTTGGCCTGAGCGTAGAGTTCAAGGCGTTCACGGTCGTGGCGAATCCAGTTGGTAACCTCATACCCTGCGAGTCCGGCGAGAATGAGAAGGAGCAGGTTCAAAAGGGCGGACCTCCGAG
>CAYORV010000032.1:0-3155 GCA_964406515.1 Candidatus Woesearchaeota archaeon
TGGGGAAGGCCAACTCGATTGGCTGAACACTCACCATCCAGACTACACCTGGAAGCTCCTGGCCCTCAGCTACGCAAAGAACCGGGCAACAATCGAGGTTCTTAAAAAGGGGGACCCACCAGTAAGAACAACTACTGCCAGCGTACGCACAGCTGACTACCTCGACCACACAAAGGACTTTGCCAAAGCGGTTCTCCGCCGCTACAACAAGCGAAGGGGCGCATAGGTGCTGACACAAGATAGGCTTCGTGAGATACAAGAGCTTGTAGACGTTACATCCTGGGGCGATTGGGCTTCTGCGTCTGAGCCGTTTGAGAACGTGGCTGCAGGCGCTTCAGCGATTTCAACCTTCCTGATGCGCAGCGCAAAGGCGAATGACAGCGGTGATGTGTACGCTGTTGTTAGTGTGGAAAGGGAGAGGAGAGGAAGGAACCCCGATCTACTTGAGGCTCTGCAGATAGGCCAACCAGAAGACCTCGTTCTGGTTGCTGTGTGCGGGTTTGGGGAACACGGGAAGCACAACGCTGTTTTCATAAGCCAAGCCCGCCGAGCAATGCTGGACCTCCTAGCGGATAACGCTGAGTTGCGGAGGGCGTTAAGTGAACAAGCACAGGAGGAGCCGAGTGAAAATACCTAGGATCTTCCAGCCTCTGATAGTGTTGGACATCACACAGTCCTACGGTGAGAACCCTATGTACTATGGGCAGTGGGGGTTGCCTGGGCACAACGGTGTGGACTTCCGAGCCAATATAGGCACCTTGGTGTACTCCCCCTGTGAGGGGAGGGTGCTGTTCGCTGGCAGGGGGCATGACTATGGGAACCACATCATTATAGCCTCAAAGGAAGGGTACTATCACCTCCTCCTTGCACACCTGTCTGAGATCTTTGTGAATACTGGGCAGTTGGTGGGTCAGCGGGATCACCTTGGTCGAACAGGAAACACAGGGAACTCAACAGGCCCCCACCTCCACTTTGGTGTGTACATCCCGAGCTTGGCGGAAGCCCTAGGGCACAAAGGTATGATTGATCCGATGATTCTATTGAAGGAGAGAACACCAATGCACTCGAGAATATGTCCGCATATCCAGCTCCCGCGTCACGAGCCGTATCTGAAGGCCTTTGTGCAGCAGAGCAAGGTGCGCTATGCGAAGATTCTAGATCCCGATCGGGGTGAAGCAGACCCATACCCCGGTGTCACCACAATTGGACGCCTGACCTTCCCAAACAACGATGACACTAGGATGGTGTCTCGAGGACGTGAGGGCGCTGTGGAGTGGGGGACCGCTGTGAGGCCAAGGATTGCACAGAGCCCATGGATCAACATCTGGGAGCTCCCAAACGAGTTTGTGATTGCAAATGGGATCGACGCCTCAAAATACGTCGATTTCACCTTCGAGGCTGTTCGCCAGCTGCAGGTGCTCTGGAGTAGTGGCTACCGCTTTAAGATCACAGCCCCTCCCCTCTCTACGGGTAACCCCCCAAAGTGGGCCTGGGAAATCATAGGCGAGATCTTTGGTAGGGCTGACGAAACCGAAGAGGCCCTTGATCTGCGCGGCCTTGTTCACTACGGTAACACCCATGAGTATGGTATGAGGGATATGCACGACCTCTACTCACATGGACATCTCCTACGCTACCGCACAGCGTTCGAGGAGTTGCGGCGCTGTGGTTGGCGCGTTCCTAAGTGGTTCATTTCCGAGACAGGCATTGACCTCCAGGGGAACGGCAAGACTGATGGGTGGAGTGAAAACACGGAGGACCCCAGCGATTTTATGTTCCAGCTTGAGGGGTACGACACCCAAGTCCAAGAAGACCCTGAGATCATGGCCATCTTCCCATTCACTCATATGGCAGCGAGCACCTGGCCCTCCTTCAATATCAACGAGAGGGTCACTAAGGAGTACTTCCTCCCCTACCTTGTTCGGAAGAACTATGGGCAGAATGACGTTTATGGGGACTGGCTTCAGCAGTTCGTCCTTCCCTGGAACGTGGACAGCGCGTTCGCCAAGTACGCACAGGCGCAGGCTGCTGGGTGGACACAGATGTCACCAGAAATCGATCGAGATGGGAAACGGTTCCAGGTGTGGTACTCCTCCCACGATAATACACAACACGTCATTTGGGCGAGGATTGGCGAGTGGGCCAACGTCCATCACTTTGACAGGGAGAACTAGAATGGGTGGATCACCAGCGAGTAAGTACCTTGTGGGCGACGATCTCCTGCGGTTAGCAAAACTACACGGCCTCACAACACTTGTAGAAACAGGTACGTACCAGTCAGAGACCGCTCTGTGGGCAGCCCGCCTTTTCGACCTTGTGTTCACTATCGAGAAGGACGAGACCCTTTATCGTGCCGCCTTGAAGCATGGGAACAACACCTCAAACCTTCACTGTTTCCTCGGCGACTCCCCCGAGGTGCTAAAAAACATCCTCCCCTACGTAGAGAACGCGATCTTCTGGCTCGACGCACACCCAATGGGTGACCCCGAAGCAGTGAGCCCTGTGCTTAGAGAACTCGATGTGATCGCTAGGGACTATGGCACTCCCGCTGTAATGTTGATCGACGATGTGTTGTTCTTCGAGATGCATGCCCCAGGATGGCCAACGCTTGACGAGGTGAAGGAGAAGATCGCATCAATGGGCATGACATACAGAAAGGAGAACGATGTCATCATTGCCGAGAAGTCAGTTCAAGAATAGGAAAGTAGCAGTGCGGCGTATGCGACAGGCTACCGTAACGGTAACAGCCCTTGCTCGCCAGATTGAGCAGATCATCAAGGATGTGCCGGATCGTATGCCCCCAATAGCAAGGAGCATCTATCTCCTCGAAGCGGAGTTGCTCCATGCGCTCACAGGGTGGGTCGACGCAGACTGCCCGGAGGAGTTCACCTTCTCTGTCACTGCACCGACAAAGGAAGGATCGAGTGTCCTTGAGATAACCGTTCCAGCTAGTGCTTTGTGGGACCCTGCTTGGCGCTTGGGGCAGGCCCCGAACAAAGTGAGGTGTGTGATTCACCCTGTGATAAAGAAGGTTGTACAAGAGAAACCTCGACAGGGGGCACCGAAGTAGTGTATACTGGAGATGCTCTGTGGACGACGTTTTAGGCGGACGGAGTCCTAGGGTCTCCTTAACCGGGGCACTTCGGTGCCCCTCC
>CAYORV010000033.1:0-3027 GCA_964406515.1 Candidatus Woesearchaeota archaeon
AAGGTGTCTTCTGCGCCCTGGAAGCGTGGAGCGGCTGATTCGATTTCAGCATCCCTGACTCTTTATTCATCTTGCTATAATTAGGTCTGTACTGTTATTTAACTACCCTCTCTGTACCAAGGATGACTATCTATTATTTGGCTACCGTTTACGATTTTGAAATCTTTGACAAGACCGTTAGGATTTTTATTCTCTTGTTTAAAGTTCTTGGCCTTTGTTACTTTGACCTTGCCATAATCTAATGCAAGAGCCAGCCTTGCAACTTCCATAGACCTTGCACCGCCCATGCCCTCATCTCTACCTGCATTTTTTTGTAATGCTATTACAGCAACGCCCCCGTTGAGCCTGTCATGTATCTCTTTTATTTTACGGCCAATAATATAAAATTCATCATGCACTTCAAGAAAATCTATTATATTCAATGAGTTTTCCCCTGGCATAACAACATCTTGGAAGTCTTCTGCTCTTTCGTAAGCCTTAAATTTCCAATCAGATAATGTTGAATATTCAAATTTGCTTAATCGTTTTTTTAGTTCACCTCCTGACATCTCAGAATTAAATAAACTTATATCCCAATCTTTTTGTTGATTTTCGGCTATCATGTTTAAAAGTATCGTAGTCTTCCCTGCATTATAAGCTCCAGCTACAATAACAACAGAGTTTTCATATAGTTCGACATATTCTGATAATCCAAAAGGCAACCAAATGTCCAAAGCTCTATCATCTGCATTAATAAAATCTATTTCTTTTAAATCAACTCTACGGGGGATATACCACCCTCTTTTTGAACCCCAACGATTTAATACCCCTGTATCAACAAGTCTTTCGCATTTAGTTATATACATCATCTCTTGTTCAGGATCGTTTTTGGTAAACATTCCAACATAAAATGCACCAGGGCTTTGCTCTACCCAATATTGTAAAAGAGTATCAGGGTAGATTCCGTTTTTTTTATAATATTTATCAGCCCACATTTTAAACGCCACCTTCTCTTTCTATTTTTTCAGAAATAACAAGTGGCTCTAAAGCACCTTGCGCATATACCCGTCTTAAAATTCCGTCTAAAAACCTTTCATCTTCTTTTTTTAAATCCAAGTTAAATTTATTAATAATTTCGCTATAAGCAGTCCCGCAATGTTTTTTTATACCTACCATTATATCATCTCCGTGTATATTTTTTTAGGTTCATGTTTATTATTAGGTTCATCTTCCCATCTTTTACAAGTCAACCAGCCTTGAGCCATTTTAGGAGTTTTGCCGCTATTAATCATATCAGGTCTTGAAATAGCTTCATTTTTTGCAGCAGCAACTATTTTTATAACTATATTGCTTGAAAGTGGTGAAATATTTAGCCATGAATCAGCAGCCTCAGCCTTGCCCTTTTTATAATCAAAGGCATCCCAAAATGACATAAAGGAATCTAATCTTTTGCCAGTTAGTTTTTTATTTTTCTTGGTAATATAAATTTCTGTATTGTCAGATGCAGTAGATGTCTTTTGTAATAGTTTCTTTCTTTCTTTTGTGTCCATCACTTTTGATAACACTTTGTTATCTGTTTTGATAACAGCGGTTGCAATTTTGATAACAGGTTGCTTTATTGATAACACTTCCCATTGCTTATAATTCTTATTAAATTTATAAGTTGGAATACGTTTGTTATCTGTTTTGATAACAACTTTTTTAAGGATTAGTTTTTTAATAGCTCGGCTTACATTTCCTTTTTTCATGCCTGTTGCTTCGACAAACTGTGAATTAGAAATCATATCTTTGGTCTTATTGTAACCATAAGTCTTGCGAAAAATAAAATCTAAACACTGTCTTTCTTCGCCTGAGATTCTAAACCTAATAAGAGCATTCATAATCTCATTGGCTATTTTGGTATATCCATTTTCTATCTGTGGTGAAGCCATTATATTTTAAGCTCTTTCACGATTTCTCTAATACGTTCCTCATATTCATCGGGTGTTATAACTTTTTTAGATAATAATTGTTTTCTTCGTTCATATTCAAGGATAAGATAGCTATAATCTTGAGTATACTCTAATTTATTTTTCATCATTCATAACCCCTTAAAACAACAACAGGGTATATCAGAACGGAGGTCGTGGCTCCTTGACTATACGGGGAGTAAAGCCTTCTGATATACCCTGTTGTTGTTTTAAAATGATTGTTTTTGAGTCCACGACAGCTCATTAGATTTACCTCTCTTGAGAATCCTTCATCTCATATTGTAAGTACTATTGTCAAGTTTATTTAACAGTTAAAACAACTTCCTTTGGAATGGTTTATCCTTTTTCTATCAAAATAATATTCTTTAAATTGCTTTTGCCATCTAAAAACATCTCATAATTAAAATATACATTGTTCTTTTTTTGGAGAATAATTTCTTTTGTGTCAAGTTTGTTTTGGAATATCTTAAAAACATTGAATCTGTATATTTTAGGGAAGTCGTGTATATTCCTTTTAAACTCACAAGCCACAAAATCGCCTTTTTTTAAGATTTCAAAGGCTTCGGTTGTATTTAATGCCATTGGCTTAATCATCTTTTACTCCTGTTTAGTTAGTCATCCGTACCAAACCCCTTTAGAAATCCGTGTACCTTTGCAAGTTTCTGAGCTACAAAACGATTTGAACGGAACACACACGCAAATAGATAAAACATTTTCTTCATTTGGCGTGAGGGGGTTATTAATTATAAACCTATTTCCGGTTTCTGAGCATTCGACAATTTGTTTAGTGTAGTGTTTGTGCCATCTCATTTTACCACCATTGGTTTTAAATTAGTAATAGAAATAACCGCAATATCAATATCCAGCGTACCATACACACCTAATATTGACGCTTTATAAGTAGCACCAAATAAAGAACCATGTTGCTTTTTAAAACGCCATATAGCGCCGATCATTCTATCTTGCTTGCCATATCCTTTCGACAAAATAACTTTACGGCCAACAATACAGGTTTCTTTATTCCATTTCTTCCCATATCGCCTAAGTTCTTCTGTTTTTGAACCGTCCTTAAACGCTT
>CAYORV010000034.1:0-2663 GCA_964406515.1 Candidatus Woesearchaeota archaeon
CCTGAGTTCTTTTAATTTATCCGTCTCTGTCATCTATGCCTCGTCAAATGCCTTTTTAATTTTAATATCTACCCAATCTTCCCAATTATTAAACCATGTGCTACCATTTTTAGGCCGTTTCCAAGTTTCTCTTTTAAGATGGGATAAATAATTATCTAAGGCTGTAGTAATTCGTTTTAAATCTTCCTCAGTTTTTACGCTTGAATCAAAATATTTTAGTGCTTGTTTTCTGCCATCTTTTAGCGGATATTTAGGCCAAAGTTTTTCTTCAAAATCGACTATATATATATTCTTTCTTTTAATAGTTTCTTTAGACGTCAGCTTTTCCTTATCTGTTGTAGGTTTCTGGGCGGCAAAGTTAGCTTTTTTGCTAACATCGTTAGCTTTTTTGCTAACAAATTTATAAGTTAGCTTTTTTGCTAACGTTTTCCATGTGTCATAATTCTTGTTAAATCTATAAGTTGGAGCAATAACGTTAGCTTTTTTGCTAACAGAAATAATACGCTTATCAATTAACTTTTTAATAGCCCTTATGATACTTGGTTTTTTCATCTCTGTTAGTTTTGCAAATTCCTTTAAAGATATTCTTTCATCTAATTTATGCCATGCCCATGTTTTACGCCATATCGCCCAAATCACCTGATATTCTTCACCTGATATTCTGTAGTGGCAAAGGTATTCAACTATTTCATTAGCAACATCAAGGTGTCCATTTTCTATCTGCGGGGATGCCATATTATTCTTCTTCTATCTGCTCCCATTCTCCATTAATTAGCTCTTGGTGGTCAAGACTGTTTGAGTAGTCGCTCATGACATGGAGTTCATCTTGTAGATACAGAAGCAAATCAGCGATACAGTTAGATGCAGCCATCATTTCAGGCTTTGTTTTAAATTTAAATACTTTAAAAATAGACGAATCTTTTTCAAAAGCAGGACATATTAATAATCTATATTTTCCCATAAACACCTCCTAAAAACACAAATAGCCACGCAGAGAATGGAGGTATGGCTCCTTAACTATGTCTGGCGACAAAGCTCCTGCGCGGCTACTTCTATTTTTAAAAACATTTTTTGGATTAGAGTCCATACACTCTTATACTTGAGTTTCCTTTCTTAATTACTTCTATCTTATCAGCTTATTTTCAAAAGTCAAGGGATCTGTCGTGAGCTACCCAAAGCTAAAGCAACTGGGCTTCCCGTTTCATAGACTTCGTTTACGACCGAACGCCTCCACGGGTTTTTAGTTAGTTCCGACTACGCTCCACAGCCAGACGTTATTTTCAAACCTTGTTTAAGAATATTTTTTGAAGCATTTAAATCTCTATCAAGAACAGTCTTGCATTGTGGACATGTCCATTTACGATCTTTTAATTGTAGGCCTTGATTAATGTAGCCACAATTATTGCAGGTCTTTGATGATGGAAACCACCTGTCAATTTTGGTGAAGTTTCTTTCATTCCATTGGGTTTTATATTCAAGTTGTCTGATTAATTCAGACCAGCTTACATCTGCAATTGCTTTTGCCAAGCGGTGGTTTTTGATCATGCCCTTAACATTAAGATCTTCAATCACTATAGTCTTATTATCATGTATAATCGATTGTGTTAATTTATGCAAGTTGTTAGTTCTTGTATTCTTGATTGTCTCATGTACAGCAGCAACTTTCTTGCGTTGTTTGGTTCGTTTACCAGAACCTTTCTCTTTCTTTGAGAGTTGTCGTTGTTCATGTGCCAGCCTCTTTGCATATTTATTCGTAGTCTTAGGATTTTTAAATACTTTACCATCTGAACATACAGCAAGGTCTTTAATGCCTAAATCAATACCAATCTCCCCATCTGTAGTTGGAAACACTTCATGCTCAGTCTCACATGTAATTGAAGCAAAGTATTTGCCTGTTGGCGTTCTGGATATTGTAGCGAAAAGTATTTTACCTGTAATTTCCTGGTGCATCTTTATTATGATACCTTCCCGAAACTTTGGAATAGATAGTTTGCCATCTCGAATACCAACAGACTGGGGGCATCTAAAGGAATCAACAGACTTAAGCTTTGACTTAAACTTTGGAAACATGGCTTGTTTCTTAAAGAATCTGCCATATGCAGTATCCAAGTCTTTTAATGTTGCCTGTAGTGCCTGGGAATTAAGGTCTTTTAACCAGTCAAGTTCACTATCCTTTTTTAGAAGGGTTAATGTTTTTGCGTTATCATAGTAGTTTAAAGACTTCTTGTCCTCAAGGTAAGAATCTTTCCGCAGAGCAAGAAAATAGTTCCATACAAAACGTGTTGACCCGAAATGTCTTGCCATCAATTCGGCCTGCGCCTTAGTTGGGTAAATACGGAATTTATATGATTTAGTAACTATCATACATATATGATAACACCTATCTTAAAAAAGTCAAGTTATTTATTAAGACTGCTAAAGCAAGAACTTATATCCCGAGCAAAGATGAACACCCAAAATAGTTAAGCCACAATTCTGTTTTGAATAAAAATCCCAATGAAATCCTATTGGATTATCGTTATGTGTAACAGTGAAATTGCCGCATTTACCTTCTATGTTCCAATGACAATTATTCACACCTGATTTAAGTTCTATCCCATTCATGCTCTATCTTCCTTAAAACCATCATTTAAAAATGTTATAGCGTGTTTAGCTACGATCCA
>CAYORV010000035.1:0-2574 GCA_964406515.1 Candidatus Woesearchaeota archaeon
TAAGAGTACTTTTCAGCTTTCCCTCGCGGTACTAGTTCGCTATCGGACTTTGGTTATATTTAGGGTTAGCAGTTAATCCTGCTATATTCAGACCTCCAATCCAGGAAGCCCTACTCGTTTTGAGGCCCGCCATAATGATTTCGTTTACAGGACTATCACCTTCTAAGGTGCGCCGTTCCAGGCGACTTAAACTCATCATTTTAGGTTAAGCACTCACCACATCTCTTGCTTCGTTTCCAAAGTAGATTCAGCTTGCCCTCTTCCCTTTTCGCTCGCTGCTAATCAGGGAATAATTATTTATTTTCTCTTCCTGCCGGTACTAAGATGTTTCAATTCCCGGCGTCTCTCTCCCTCTCGGGACATTCAAGAATCCTCGGATCAAAGTTTGCATGCAACTCCCCGAGGCTTATCGCAGCTTGCCACGCTTTTCATCAGAACCAAAACCAAGCTATCCGTCTAACAGTATAATAATAATAGTTTCTAAAAATACTAAACATTACAATGTAATGTCTAATGGGAAATTCTCCTAATGCTTGGTCATTGAATATAATCAACCTTAGGGGTTGAAATATCTCATCACGATAAAGTAAAAAATACTTCACCGAATCAGACATCAGAAGTATACATAACCCTCACTAATTAAATTAGTTAAGTATGAATATTTCTGGTTTACCATCTGATAGAAATTGGAAAAGAAATGAGTTTATAAAACTTTTGAATAATTAATTTTTTATTTTATATATATTTGAATTTTCCAAGATTTCTAATTTCAATATTTTCTTTTATTAATTTTTTAGAAACCATTCTTTCTATCTCTCTAGGACTCATCTGATAATTGCCAGTAGGAATAATTCCATCCCCTATCACATCTGTAATATTTTGATAAGATTTCATTTTTATAATTCCAATCATTTGCCCTGCTACTATTACTTCCAATACTTTTTCCTCCGGGTTCATCGTCGTTTTCCATTTTTTTAAATTATTTTGTCCAGAATGGACCCACCGCGAGTCGAACGCGGATCTCTTCCGTGCAAGGGAAGTATTCTACCACTATACTATGGGCCCGATAAAAATTAGAGATGGTTTAAGTTTTTAAAGTTTAAGTTTAATCAATAAATAGAATCTCTATGTCTTTCTATATCTTTTATTTCTTCTGCAGTGCGTTTGCCCACTTCAATAACCAGTGTATAATTCTTCCCTTTACCTTCACCCATTTGTTTTATAGCTTCTAATAATTCATTTTCCAAAACAGGTTTAGAACCATTATACCTTACACTACATTCTCGGAAAATAATATCTGGATGTCTAGGATAAGATGCTACAACAAAAGTTAGTTTTTCTTCTACCATGCTCCTAACTAAGATTAACAATTAATAAACATTTGTATACTAAAATTATTGAATAAGAATGGACCCGAGCGATTTCGTGGTAGAGAGTAAATTAAAATATTAATCTCTCGTGCAAAGTCGGGAGTTAGTGAGTCGAACGCGGATCTCTTCCGAGGCCCGAAGGGTCATCCCGTGGGATGCAAGGGAAGTATTATACCATTATACTACAGACCCGATTAAATTAATCAGGCTCGGTGGTTTTTAAAATTATTTATTATCCTTCAACTACAAGTTCTAATCTAAGTTTTGTGACATACCTCTTCTCAGGATTAATTGTCATAGCTTTAGTTATGATACCTGCAACAGCCTGATTAACTTCCTTTCCCAATGCAGTAGTGGGTCTTGTTCTTTCTTCTCCACCATCAATAGTTTCAGAATATATAATATCGCTTCCTAGGAGAGTAACGCCATATCTTTCTATAGGGTCTGCCATTCCCTTACTCCAATTTCCCCATTAATAAACTTTATTGTCTTAGAATATATTCGTAATTAAGTTCATCATAAATAAGAATAAATTACCTTGATTGGGAGAAACGCGGATCTCTTCCGATGCCCGAAGGGTAATCCCTGTGGGATGCAAGGGAAGTATTCTACCACTATACTATGGGCCCGTATTTTTCTTAGCCCGTTGTGGTTTTTAAAATTATTTATTCGCTTTCCTCAGTTTCTTCAAGGCTCATAATCACTTCTGCCAATTTAGAATTTCCGCGCACCCTTTTTTTCAGCAAGTCTTCCATTTGAGTATACAAAGTAAACGGAATTTCCATAATGTCTTTTTCTGGAGAATCAAGAGAATACCATTGCCCATTAATCTCGAATTTGTGAGGGCTATGCCCCAATTCATTTTCAGAAATTTTTTGGGCAGATAAACAATATTTCATTTACTTTATTGAAAATTTATCTTTTTAAAATTATCGATTATAATTAAGTCATCATAAATAAGATGAGTATGTGAAAACAATCTGCACTTCTAATAATATTATATAGGAGGTGATCCATCTGCAGGTTCCCCTACAGATACCTTGTGACGACTTGACCTGCCTCATCGTGTCAAGGTTCTCCCCAAAAAAGGGTTTCACCATAACACAACTCGGTTGGTATGACGGGCAGTGTGTGCAAGAGACAGGGACATATTCACCGTTCGTTGATAACAAACGATTACTACAGATTCCAGCGTCATGAGGCT